>CAMDRF010000060.1 GCA_945906765.1 Nitrosovibrio sp. Nv4
TTCGACGCCGGTTTCGATCAAGTCCCGGGAATCGAGCGCCGCTTCGCTTGAGTAACTTTGCGGCGATGACGGCCGGGTCCGCCCTGCGGACTGGCCGGCAGCAAAACCGCGAAGCCGAAGAAGCGCGCGTTGTCGCGAAATCGTGTCCAGAGAAATCATGAGCGGGACATTGCGCAGTTCGGTCCCCGCATCGCGGCCGAAACGCTGCGCCGCTTCTGGGTCATGCTCGCCCACCATCAGGGCGGCCTGCTCGCCGACCTGCTGCTGGTGCGGCGCCTCCCGCCCTGGCACGCGAATCGAGATCAAGCGCAGCCTCGCTCCCAAGATGGAACGAGGTTTCCACGCCGCCTGTGCCGACCTTAACCCGGCGCGCAATTTCGTCGTTTATCCCGGCGCTGAACGCTATCGCCGCGCCCGGTCGCTGTTGGGAGCCGGATTTCCCGACACCGCTACGGCGTGCCGGTCCGCACTTCGTCGAACCCGGTGCGCGCGATGCGCGGAGCGAGCGCCTCGATCCCGGGCGCCTGGTCGACGATCCACGCCCGTGCCGCGCCGGCATCCGCCATGGCTTCGGCCAGCGTTCTCACGGCGCGCCCGTGCGGGCGCCCGGTCTTGACCTCGACGGCGACGCGCACGTCGCCGCGTTCGATGACGAGGTCGATCTCCGCGCCGGCGGCGGTGCGCCAGAACCACGGCTGCGAACCCGGGTGCGCGGCCCGTTCGCGGCGCAGGACGTCCTCGATCACGAAGCCCTCCCGGCTCGCGCCGCGCGACGGATGGTTCGCGAGCTCGTCATGCGAACCGATAGATGCAGCAGGCCCCTATCGCGGAGATAGACCTTGGGCGCTTTGGTGAGCCGCTTGCCGACGTTGCGGAAACAAGGCGAGAGGCGGCGCACCAGGAACACGGCCTCGAGCACGTCCACATGCCGCTGCACCATGCGGTAGGACACGCCGAGCGAGCCGGCGAGCGCCGAGGCGTTGAACAATCCCGCGTGCTGGTGCGCGAGCATCGTCAGCAGGCGGCGCAGAAAGAGCGGGTCGGCGGCGACCCCGTACTGCGGCAGGTCGCGCTCGAGGAGCATCCTGAGGTAGGCCTCCCACCAGTCGCGGAATTCGCCGCGCAGCGCGTCCGGGAAACCCCCTTTCAGCCAAAGGTCGCGCCAGCCGCAAGGGCGCTCGCCGGTTTCGGCCTCGCAGGCCGAAAGCGGATCGAGATCCACGACCGCGATCCGGCCCGCAAGCGACTCGGCCACCCCGCGCACCAGCGAGGGCTGCGCGGAGCCGAGAATGACAAAGCGCCCGTTGCGCTGCCGGTCGGCGTCGATCGCGCCCCGCAGGGCCGCGAACACCTGCGGCACCGCCTGCGCCTCGTCCAGGATCAGCCCGCGCGATCCGGCCGCGGCGTCGATCGCGGTGCGCGGGTCGTCGCGGAAGCGCTGCGCGACGGCGGGATCCTCGAGGTCGGCGCAGGCAAACCCCGGAAAGGCCGTCCTGGCGAGCGTGGTCTTGCCGGCCTGGCGCGCGCCGAGAATCGCGACCGCGGGGAAAGCGCGGGCGAGGGCATGCAGGCGGGCCGCGGCCAAGCGTTGAAACACCAAGCGTTGAAACACCAAGCGTTGAAACACCAAGCGTTGAAACACCAAGCGTTGAAACACCAAGCGTTGAAAAACGGTTGCGTATTAGAACGTCATGTTCTAATTTGCAAGTCTGACAACCGACAGTCTGACAACCGACACGGGGTACGCGTCGGCGCTTTCATCACCAAGACCAATGCCTCGGCGGCGCAGTTTGGCGAAGGCAGTTTCGACAAGGGCATCTATGTCGCGATGCCGTTCGACGCACTGCTCATGCGCTCCACGGCCGGCACGGCAAACTTCGTCTGGAAGCCGCTCACCCGCGACGGCGGCGCGAAACTGGCGCGCAGCAACCCGCTTTACGGCCTCACGGGCGCCAGAGACGAGCGCACCCTGTCCACGGTCCCCGCCCGGTCGCCGGACGAGGTTTCGATCCCGGCCGACCGGCGCGAGGCCTGGCAACCGGCGCCGAAGCTTCCCGCTGCGCAACTGCGGCTCGAGGCGCGCCCGAACCTCGCGCAATGGACCGAGGACAAGGAATACGAGTTCAGGCTCGTTCAGGCCCTGTACCGGCAGTGGTTTCGCAATATCGGCGTCGCGTTCGATGCCTCCCGCCGCCTGGATCTCACGCTCTCGAACGCCCGCATGGCGCCGGTCAGCCGCGCCGTGGGGCGCGCCGCGCGCACTGCGCTGCGCTTCGCGCCGCTCGAGACGCGCGAGATCCGCATCACCATCGTGGAGGGCGCCGAAGCGCTGGTCACTTACTCGTTCATCGACTTCCAGCGCCTGGAGCGTTTTTTCGAGGGTGCGGCGGACCTCGCGTCACTGGCCGATACGGTCTCGGTCGAATACCTGAACCCGGCTGCGCGCGAGACCGATCCGCTTGCGCTCACCGGCGATCTCACGCGCGACGAGGCGCCGCTTACGCTTGGCTCGGTGCTCGCCCCGCCGCGCGCCGTTGACCGGGTAAAGGGCGATTTTGCCGCGGCGGCGCGGTCCGCCGCCGGCGCCGACTGGTGGTACTCGGGCGCGCTCGGTGCAGGGCTCGTGCTCTCGAGCGCCGTGCTCGACCAGCGCGCCGATCGCTTCGCCTCCAATCACGCCGCAAATCGGGGGCTCAAGGCCGCGGTCAGGGCCGGCGATGCCATTCCATGGATCGGCTTTGCCGGCGCCGCCCTGGCTGCCCTGGACGGATCCAATCCGCGGCGTTCGCGGGTCGGCTACGCTGCCGCCGAAGCAGCTGCGGCCGCCTTCCTGGCTGGAACGGCCCTCAAGTACGCGATCGGTCGCGCAAGACCCGATACCGGCCTGGGGCCGGGGTCCTTCCAGGCATTGACCACGGACAGAGGCCACAACGCTTTCCCCTCCCGCCATGCGGCGGTGGCGTGGGCCGTGGCAACTCCCTTCGCGCTCGAATACGGCGCCGATTGGCTCTACGGCATCGCGGCGCTGACAAACGTTGCGCGCGTCGGAAGCCGACAGCACTGGCTATCCGACACGGTCGCCGGAAGCCTTCTGGGCTACGCCGCCGGCCGGATCTTCTGGGAATCGTCGCGCGCCCAGCAGCGCGCGGCGCCCGCGGTGCTGCTTGATCGCAGGGGCGTGAAGCTGGCGTGGGAGTGGCAGTGATCGGCCGCGGCGCAGTTCATGCGGCCCTTGCTTCTGTCGTCGTCTGTCTTTGCATTGCGGGGTGCGCGAGCGGGCCGAAGCCGGCCCCGGACCTGCATCACGACCCCGAATTCGCCCGAAATTTGGCGGATCTCGCTCACCGGGCGGCGCTCGCTAAACCAGGTGCGCGCGTTTGCCGCCTGATGAGCGTTGGAATATCCGAGCGCGATTGGATCGGCGGCGTGGTCGTGGAACTTGGCGATTCCGAGGTCATCATCCGTATTGAAAACGCCGGACGTCTGCTCAATACCCTTGACGGTCGCAGCATCGTCCCCGGCGTCCTGGTCCGGGATGCGCCTTCCCGTTGGACGCCCTGCGTCTGAGTCAGTAGGGCCACTTTTTAGTTCTTTTGTTTTTGGGGGTGGCTGATAGAATTTCCGCATGATCCAGGTCACCGTCAACGGCGCCGCGCAGCGCTTCGACCAGCCGCTCGCGGTGAGCGATTTGATCCTGCAGATGGCGCTTGCCGGAAAGAAGATCGCGGTCGAGAAGAACGGCGAGATCGTGCCGAAGAGCGCGCATGGCTCGACCCTGGTGCTCGACGGCGACCGGCTGGAGATCGTCGCCGCCGTGGGGGGGGGTTAATTTGAATCAAGATTTTCTGGAAATTTCCGGAACGACCTATCGGTCGCGTTTGCTGGTCGGCACCGGAAAATACAAGGACTTCGCGCAGACGCGCGCGGCGATCGAGGCCTCGGGCGCGCAGATCGTGACGGTCGCGATCCGGCGCACCAACATCGGTCAGACCAAAGGCGAGCCTTCGCTGCTCGATTTCCTGCCGCCCTCGCAGTTCACCTACCTGCCGAACACCGCCGGCTGCTACAACGCCGCCGACGCGGTGCGCACGCTGCGCCTCGCGCGCGAGCTGCTCGATGGCCATGACCTCGTCAAACTGGAAGTGCTGGGTGATCCGCAATCGCTCTATCCCAATATGCCAGAGACGCTGGTGGCCGCGAAACAACTGGTCGCCGAGGGCTTCAAGGTGATGGTGTACTGCTCGGACGATCCGATCCAGGCGAAGATGCTGGAGGACCTGGGTTGCGTGGCGGTGATGCCGCTTGCTTCGCTCATCGGCTCGGGCATGGGCATCCTCAATCCGTGGAACCTGCAGCTCGTCATCGACCGGGTGAAAGTGCCGGTACTGGTGGACGCGGGCGTGGGCACTGCGTCCGATGCCGCGATCGCGATGGAGCTGGGCTGCGACGGCGTGCTGATGAACACCGCGATCGCGGCGGCGAAGAACCCGGTGATGATGGCGCGCGCGATGAAGAAGGGCGTCGAAGCCGGCAGGGAGGCTTACCTCGCCGGCCGCATGCCGAAGAAACTCTACAGCGCGGCGCCCTCCTCGCCGACCGGCGGCACGATCGCGCCATCGCAATCCAAAGCCGCCTGAAGCGCTGCGCGGCGCCTTCGATGCATGGTATATTTGTCATGCTATGTCGTCCATATCTGACATTCTGGGACCGGCGGCGCGCGCCGCGCGCCTGCGCGCGGGCCTGACGCAGGCCGCGCTCGCGCGCGACTGCGCCCTGTCGCGCCAGACGATCGCCCAGTTCGAGGCGGGAACGTATTCCGATCTGGGCGTGCGCAAAATCGAGCGGGTGCTGGCGCGCCTCGGGCTGCGGCTCGAGATGGCGGGCGACACGGGCGGCACGGGCGGCACGTTTGCCCCGGCGCGCGCGGGCAGCCGCATCGCGCGATTGCTGCGCGCGCGCGGGCTGGCACGAGCCCGCGAGGCGCGCACGCTGGCCGAGACGACGCTGCGCCGGCTGCGCAAGGCGGGGGTTTCGGCGCGCATCGTCGGCTCGCTCGCCAAAGGGACTTTCCGGGCCGATTCCGACGTCGACTATCTGATCGAGGACCGCGGCGGCCTGCCGGAGTCCCGCGTCAGCATCCTGATCGAGGCCGCGATGCGCGGTTTCCCGTTTGACGTTGTATACGCCGACCGGGCCGATCCGGTGCTGCTCAGGCACCTGCGCGAGGAGGCGCGACGTGGCACATCCGCTGTTCGCGCGGCTTGAACGCCAGCTCGAGCTGGTGCGGCGCGAGCTCGCCAACGCGGCGGAAGCCGAGCGGCGATTCGCCGCGCTGCGGCGCAAGGCAGCGCAGCGCCCGGCGGCCCGGGGGCTGTACCACGAGTGGTCGCACAACGCCGCCCTCGCCGACGGCATCGCGGCGATCTACACCGGCATCGAATCGATCCTCGAGGCTGTCGGCAATGAGATCGACGACTACAGCCCGCGCGGCGCCGCGGCGCATGTGGAGTTGGTCGACGGCATGGCGGTGGCCGTGGCCGGACTGCGGCCGGCGGTTCTGGGCGAAGCGGCGCGCGAACTGATGCACGAGCTGCGCAAATTCCGCCACGTGGCGCGCCACAAATACGCGCTGGAGCTGCGGCGGCGAGATGTCGGACGCAATTTCGCGTTTGCGAAAAAGCTGCTGCCGGCGTTCGAGCGCGACTGGCGGCGCTTTGCCAAGGTGATGACCGAGGAGGGTCCCCGATGATCATCCCTGACGCCGATATCCCTCGGCCGCAAGCATAGTGGCCCTGCATGCCGGAGAATCCCGCCAGGCGCTCCGTCCGCAGCTACGTCCTGCGCCAGGGCAGGACCACGCCCTCGCAGCAGCGGGCGCTGGACGAATTGCTGCCACGCTTTGGAATTTCCTTTTCAGACTTTTTCCTGAACATGAAAGAGATATTCCAAAGAATGGCGCCCGTGGTTCTCGAAATCGGCTCCGGGATGGGAGAGACCACGGCGGAGATCGCGCACACCAATCCGCAAACGGACTTCATCGCCATCGAAGTGCATGGCCCCGGCGTCGGCAGCCTGCTGAAGAAAATTGAATTCCTCGAACTGAAGAACCTGCGCGTCATCCGGCACGACGCGGTCGAGGTGCTCGAGCAAATGATCCCTGAGGGCACGCTTGCGGGCATCCATCTCTTTTTCCCTGATCCCTGGCCAAAGAAGCGCCACCACAAGCGCCGCCTGGTGCAGCCGCCCTTCGCCGCCCTCGCCGCCCGCAAGCTCGCGCCTGGCGGCACCTTCCACGCCGCGACCGACTGGCCGGAATACGCGACGCAGATTGACGAGATTTTCTCTTCAAATTCCCTTTTTGAAAAACAGATGCAGGATAGGAAAGGCCGCCCCGTGACGAAATTCGAGCGCCGCGGCATCGGCCTCGGGCACCCGGTGCGCGACCTCTTATTCCTGCGCCGGAAGAAATAGGCCTACGAGGTCGTCCAGGAACCGCCGGCCGCGGTCGGTGGGCCGGATGCGCTGCAGGTCCCGCGCGACGAGGCCCTTTTCTTGCGCCCTTTTCAAGCCAGCTTCAAGCGCCGTCCACGGCAAGCCGGTCCGCTGCGGGAAAAGCTCGGCGGGAAAGCCCTCGACCAGGCGAAACGCGTTCAACGCGAATTCGAACGGCAATTCGCCCGCCGCGATCACGCGCTGCGCTACGTCCCCGGTCGAAGCCAGGTATTCGCGCGGCTGCTTGACGCGTTCATGGCGCGTGACGCGGTCGGCGAAGCTGAGCTTGCCGTGCGCGCCGGCGCCGATGCCGAGGTAGTCGCCGAATTCCCAGTAGTTGAGGTTGTGGCGGCAGCGGCGGCCGGGCCGGGCGAAGGCGGAGGTCTCGTAGTGCTCGAATCCCGCCTGCGCGAGCGTTGCCTCGACGATGACCTGCATGTCGGCACTGGCGTCGTGTTCCGGCAGTTTCGGCGGGTGAGAAAAAAACACGGTGTTCGGCTCGATCGTCAGCTGGTAGGCCGAGAGGTGCGGCGTGCCGAAGCGCGCACCCTCCTCGATGTCGGCGCGCGCCAGCGCGAGCGTCTGACCGGGCAGGCCGTACATGAGGTCGATGTTCACGTTGCCGAAGGTGTCCAGCGCCATGCCGATCGCGCGCCGCGCCTCGTCCGCGCAATGGACGCGCCCGAGGGCCTTGAGCATGGCGTCGTCGAAGCTCTGCACGCCGAGCGACAGGCGGTTGACGCCAGCATCGCGGTAACCCCTGAAGCGCGCCGCCTCGGCAGTACCGGGATTCGCTTCCAGCGTGATTTCCGCGTCCGGCTCGACCGGCAGGCGGGCCCGGATTTCGGAGAGCAGGAGATTGATTTCCTCCGCGGGGAACAAGCTGGGCGTGCCGCCGCCGATGAAGATGCTCACCAAGCGTCTTCCCCACACCGAGGAAAGCATCATTTCAAGATCGCGAATGAGGGCAAGGACATATTTCCGAAACGGCAGATCTCCCAACGCACCGTGTGCGTTCCTTGCTTGCTCATGCGAATTGAAATCGCAATAGGGGCATTTGCGCACGCACCAGGGCAGGTGCACGTAGAGCGCGAGCGGCGGCAGCGCCGTGAAGTGCGGCTTGCGGGTATCGCGCAGGACGACGGCGCTCACGTTTCGCGTTTCAGAATTTCGAGTAACTTTGCCAGCGCCTGACCGCGATGGCTGATGCGGTTCTTCTCATGCGGATCCAGTTCCGCCGCGGTCTGCGTCATTCCCTCCGGCAGGAACAGCGGGTCGTAGCCGAACCCGCCGGCGCCGCGCGGCTGTCGGGCGATGCTGCCGTGCCATTGCGCGCTCGCGACGAGCGGCTGTGCGTCGCCGGGACCGCGCATCAGCACCAGCACGCACTCGTAGTGCGCGCCGCGGTTGTCCCGCGCGGACATCTCCGCGAGCAGTTTCTGGTTGTTTTTCAGATCTGATTTTTGTTCTCCCGCATAGCGCGCTGAGTGAACACCCGGTGCACCGCCCAAAGCATCTACACACAAGCCGGAATCGTCCGCCAGCGCCGGCAGCCGCGTCGCGAAGCAGGCGTGGCGCGCCTTGGCGAGTGCGTTTTCGAAGAAACTGTCGTGCGGTTCCTCGGCTTCAGTGATGCCCAGCTCGATCTGCGTAATCACGCGGGTACCGAACGGTTCGAGCAGGGCTTCGATTTCCGCCTTCTTGCCCGGATTTCCCGATGCAAGAACAATGCTTTTCACAGGCCTGCTTTTACACACCCAACGCGCGCCGCCTCACGGTCGCCGCGGGTATGCGTCGCGCGCGGCAGCATGCCGTACTCCGCGGTGACCCAGCCGCGCCCCTTGTCGCGCAGGAAGCCAGGCACCTGTCCCACGACGCTCGCAGTGCACAGCACCTTGGTGTCGCCGAACTCCACCAGCACGGAGCCTTCCGCATGGCGCGTGTAGCCGCGCACGATGCGCACCGTGCGCAGTTCCGTCGCTTTCCTGCCGCTGGGTCTCATTCCTTCACGCTCATTTTTTACCGGGTTCGTTCTTCGTCAAGGCTTTCTTGATTTCGGCGATCTGGCGCTCGATGTCGGCGTCGCTCATGTGCAGGAAATCCGGATCGGTGGCGTTGAAATCGCGCACGTCGGTGCGCGAGTCCTCCATCGGTACCGTGAGCGGCTCTTCCGGGGCCGGCGCCGCCTTGTCGTGCCACTCGATCGCCAGCACCGAGACGTTGTCGCAGCGGGGTCCGGCGCGGCTCTCGGCGAGAACGATCAGTTCCGGAAACGCTTTCTTCATGTCCTTGCCTAGCAACCCGGTCAGCAAGTGGCGCTGCGTCAGCGGCCCCCAAAAGCCGTCCGAGCAAAGCAGCACGATGTCTTTCTGGGCGAGGCGTGCATGCGCGGTCGGCTCCACGCGCGGTGGACGCGGCCCGCCGAGACACTGCAGGAGCTTGTTGCGGTCCGGATGCGTCGCTGCCGCTTCCTCGCGGATTCTGCCGGCGTCGATCAGCATCTGCACCGGAGTGTGGTCACGCGTGCGCGTCACGATCCGTCCGTCGCGGATGACATAGAGGCGCGAGTCGCCGACAAACGACCAGAACGCATAGCCGTCCTGCACCAGGCACGCCACGATGGTGGTGCGCGGAGAGCCCGACGGGTCATTCGCAATCCCCTGCTTCTGCGTCTGGTGCAGGATCATGGCGTGCGCGCGGCCGATAGTGCGGAAAAGGAAATTGTCGGGGTCCGCCACCTTCGGCTTCGCCTCGTTGTGAAACGCGCTGCCAAGGCAATCCACCGCAATCTGCGCCGCGACATCGCCGTGCGCATGCCCGCCCATGCCATCGGCCAACACCAGGAACAGCGCTTCCTCGGTATGCCAATGCACAATACGGTCCTGCTGATAGGGCCGTTTGCCGATGCGCGTGTCCTCGAAAATCGTGTATTTCACGGGTTTATATATTTCACAGGCCGCTCATCGCTCATTTGTGTCTCAGCGCTTCATCGTGCGCAGGATCGCATCCTTCCATTGATCGAGCGAGGCAGGCGTACATCGAGGCGCCAATGGAATAAATGTCGCTCCAGGGGCCGAGTTTGTCGCGCCCCCGGTGGTGTTCCGGAGAGGCGAATCCCGGCGTGTACATCGGCGCCAGCTTGAGGCCGTCCGCCGAGAGCGTCTGGCGCGCGGCGCCGAAGTCGATCAGCACCGGGTTGCCGTCATTGCGCACGTAGATGTTGCCCGGCTTGATATCCAGGTGCAGCAGCTTGTTGGAATGCACTTCGCGCAGGCCGTTCAGCAACTGCACAAAGGTGTTGCACAGCCAATCCTCCTTGATCGCGCCGCTTTTCTTGTGAATATGCTCCTGCAGCGTGCGCCCCCGCTCGTAGCGCATCACCAGGTACACCGTATCGTTGGCGCGGAAGAAGTTGTTGACGCGCACCACATTGGGGTGCGAGAGCGTCGCCAGCGCCCGGCCTTCCTCGAAAAAGCATTTCAGCCCGTAGCGGAAGGCGGAGAGATTTTCCTCCGGCACCACCGGCGAGGGGCTGTCTTTGGTGCGCAGCGCAAGGGTTGCCGGCAGGTATTCCTTGACCGCGACCGGGGTTTCGTTCTCGTCGTGCGCGAGATAGACGAACGAAAATCCCCCCGACGCGAGCAGGCGCAGAATCCGGTAATTTTCGAGTTGAAAGCCTTCCGGTAACGGCTGGTTGGCTTGGGAGGACATCTATCCTATGATACCTGCATCCCCATGATCCATAGCATGACCGGCTACGCCGTCGCGAGTGCCGATTCGCCGCGCGGCGTGTTGACGCTCGAGTTGCGCTCGGTGAATTCGCGCTTCCTCGACCTGCAGTTCCGCGTGGCGGAGGAACTGCGCGCCGCCGAACCGCTGCTGCGCGAGCTGATCACCGGGCGGGTCTCACGGGGCAAAGTGGACTGTCGCCTTTACCAGGGAAATGCCGCTTCCAAGGCGCAACAAGGCCTCAATATCCAGGCAATCGAGCAGCTGCGCAGCCTGGCAACGCAGGCCGCCAAGGCGTTTCCCGGAATCTCGCCGCTGCGCACCGCCGACGTCCTGCGTTGGCCCGGCGTACTCGCCGAGCCCGCCGCGGACGAAGAGCGCACGCGCAACGCACTGGATCATGTTTGCCGCCAGGCGCTGGATGACCTTTGCGCGGCGCGCGGCCGCGAAGGCGCCAAGCTGGCGGCCATCCTGCTCAGCCGCGTCGGCGAGATGCGCAAGCGCCTGGCCGAGGTGGCGCCGCTCGTGCCCGAGGCGGTGGCCGCCTACCGCGCGAGGATTTCCGAGCGCCTGCGCGAAGTGCTGGGCTCCGGGGACGACGAGCGCGCACGGGCCGAGGCCGCGCTGTTCGCCGCCAAGAGCGACGTCGACGAGGAGATCACGCGGCTCGCCACGCATCTGGACGAAGTCGAGCGGGTTCTCGCCAGGGGCGGCGCCGCCGGAAAGCGCCTGGATTTTCTCGCGCAGGAACTCAACCGCGAAGCGAACACGCTCGCCTCCAAAGCCGCGGGGCTGAAGATCGCCGATTGCGCGTTGGAACTGAAGCTGCTAATTGAGCAGATTCGCGAACAGGTACAAAACATCGAATGAGTGGATTGCTTTTTGTAATTACCGCCCCCTCCGGAGCGGGCAAGAGCTCGCTGATCGACGCCCTGCTCAAGGACGATCCGCAGCTGCGGCTCTCGGTGTCCTACACCACGCGCGCGCCACGGCCGGGCGAGGTTAACGGCCGCGAATACCATTTCGTCGACGACAAGACCTTCCTCGCGATGCTCGAGCGTAGCGAGTTCCTGGAGAGCGCCGAAGTGCACGGCAACCGCTACGGCACCTCGCAGGCGGTGATCCGCGAAGCGCTGGCGCGCGGTCAGGACTTTTTGCTCGAGATCGACTGGCAAGGGGCGCAGCAGGTGCGCAGGCTGTACCCGGCCTGCGTCGGCGTGTTCATTCTGCCGCCGTCGGTCACGGAACTCGAGCGGCGCATGCGCGCGCGCGGCCAGGACAGCGACGAGGTGATCCGGCGCCGCATGTCGAGCGCGGAGGAGGAAATCTCTCACGCCCCGGAGTTCAACTACGCTATAATTAACAAAGACTTCGACCAGGCCAAGCGCGATTTGCAGGCCATCATCCGTGTCGAACGCCTGAAACCCAGAAATTAGAATCGGAAAGCACTCCATGGCCCGCATCACCGTTGACGATTGCCTCAAGCGCATCCCGAACCGGTTCCAGCTCACGCTGACCGCCACCTACCGCGCGCGCCAGCTCAGCCAGGGCGCATCGCCGCTGGTCGAGCCGAACCGCGACAAATTTACCGTCATCGCGCTGCGCGAGATTTCGGTAGGCAAGATCGGCGTCGAAGTCCTGCGCCGCAACCAGACGCCGCCCGTGGCAGCGCCCATAGCTGTGGCGCCGGTAACGCCTGCGCCGGCGGAATAGCCGCATAGCTGGGCCGGGGGGCCCGCAGCATCCTTCCGGGGCTACACTTCCCCCATGTCTGCAGTTCCCGTGCTCGATGCGTCCCGCTTCGGCTACCTGAAGCCGACGGACGTTGCGCGCCTGGCCGAGGCCTATCGCTTCTCCGGCGCGGCGCATGCCGGCCAGACGCGCCAATCGGGCGAACCCTACGTTTCGCACCCGCTTGCGGTCGCCGAAATCCTCGCCGGCTGGCGCCTGGACAGCCAGGCGCTGATGGCGGCGCTGCTGCACGACGTGATGGAGGACACCTCGGTCACCAAGGCCGAGATCTCGGACACGTTCGGCAAACCCGTCGCCGACCTGGTGGATGGGGTTTCCAAGCTCGACAAGATCGAATTCCAGTCGGCCGAGGACGCGCAGGCCGAGAATTTCCGCAAGATGCTGCTGGCGATGGCGCGCGACGTGCGCGTGATCCTGATCAAGCTCGCCGACCGGCTGCACAACATGCGCACGCTCGCCGCGGTGGCGCCGGCCAAGCGCCGCCGCGTGGCGCGCGAAACCATGGAAATCTACGCGCCGATCGCCAACCGGCTCGGCCTGAACGAGCTGTTCCATGAACTGCAGGAACTCGCGTTCTCGCATACCCACCCGCTGCGCTACCGGGTGCTCTTCAAGGCGACGCGTTCGGCGCGCGGCAACCGGCGCGAAGTGGTCGGCAAAATCGAGACCGCGATCAAGGCACGTCTGGCCGAAGCCGGGGTCGCCGCCGCGATCACCGGCAGGGAAAAACACATTTACTCGATCTACCGCAAGATGATCGAGAAACACCTGTCGTTCTCCGAAGTGCACGACATCTACGGCTTCCGCGTGGTGGTCAAGGACGCGCCCACCTGCTACCTCGCGCTCGGCGTGCTGCACGGCCTGTACAAGCCGGTTCCCGGCAAGTTCAAGGACTACATTGCGATCCCGAAAGCGAACGGCTACAAGTCGCTGCACACCGCGCTCATCGGTCCCTACGGCGTGCCGGTCGAAATCCAGCTGCGCACCGAGGAAATGCACCGCCTTGCCGAAGCCGGCGTCGCCTCGCACTGGATGTACAAGAGCGACGTCGATTCGCTCTCCGAATTGCAGAAAAAGACGCACCAATGGCTGCAGTCGCTGATCGAGATCCAGAGCCAGTCGGGCGACTCGCAGGAATTCCTCGAGCACGTCAAGGTCGATCTGTTCCCGGACGAGGTCTACGTGTTCACACCCAAGGGCCGCATCATGCCCCTGCCGCGCGGCGCCACCGCGGTGGATTTCGCCTACGCGGTGCACACCGATATCGGCAACAAGTGCGTGGCCGCCAAGGTGAGCGGCGAACTCGTGGCGCTGCGCACGGAGCTGCGCAACGGCGACCGCATCGAGATCATCACCACCGGCTATGCCAAGCCCAACCCGGCCTGGCTGCAGTACGTGCGCACGGCGAAAGCGCGTTCCAACATCCGCTATTTCCTCAAGACCATGCAGTACGACGAATCCGCGGCGCTCGGCGAGCGGCTCCTCGAGCAAGCGCTCAAGGCTGCCGGCCATGCCGCTTCCGAGATCGACGCGGACAGCTGGGATCGCGCGGTGCGCGATGCGGGCGCGCACACGCGGCAGGAGGTGCTCGCCGACATCGGCCTCGGCCGGCGGCTGCCGGCGGTCGTCGCAAGGCGCCTGCTGCGCAAGACCGAACGCGAGCAAGCGAAGAGCGGAAATCCCAAGATTGCGCCCGCGAGCGTCGTGATCCGCGGCACCGAAGGCATGGCGGTGCAGCTCGCCACCTGCTGCCGGCCGATTCCGGGCGATGCCATCGTCGGCTCGATCAAGAAAGGCCAAGGGCTGGTAGTGCACGTCGCCGAATGCCGGCCTGCAACGCGCTCGCGCCGCAACGAACCCGACCAGTGGATCGACGTGGAGTGGGACCGCCAGCCAAGCCGCCTGTTCCAGACCGCGCTGCGCGTGATCGTGGCGAACCAGCGCGGCGTGCTCGCCAAGGTTGCCTCCGAAATCGCGGGCGCCGGCTCGAACATCGACGCCATCAGCATGGAAGAAGACCGCGCGGTATTCACCACCATGCTGTTCATTCTCGAAGTCGCCAACCGGCAGCATCTCGCCCGCGTCATGCGCGCGCTGCGGCGCCTGCCGGAAGTCGAAAAGCTCGCTCGCGCACGCGAATAGCCAGCAAGAACTCTTTGCTGTAAGTCATTGATGAACCGGCCCGCCCTCACTCGCTAAGGCCCGTCTATAACCGCCAGCGCCCTACGTTTTCC
The DNA here is from genome assembly GCA_945906765.1 of Nitrosovibrio sp. Nv4. Lineage (GTDB taxonomy): Bacteria > Pseudomonadota > Gammaproteobacteria > Burkholderiales > SG8-39 > RBG-16-66-20. Next base: position 14,208 of record CAMDRF010000060.1, read on the forward strand.
CTACGTTTTCCGCTAAGCGGCTCGCCGCTCCTGGGTCGTCTCCGGTCGTACCGAAAGACGCAGGCCATTCGCGCTGAGGATCGCCGCCAAGCTCTTCAGTTTCGGATTGCCATGCTTCGAGAGCGTGCGATACAAAGCCTCTCTATTGAGGCCGGTGCGCTCGGCGATGCGCGCAATCCCGCCGCGCGCCTCGGCGACATTCCGGAGGGCATGCAACAGATCGCCGGCGTCGCCCTCCGTAAGCGCCACTTCAATGTACGCGGCCGCGTTCTTCGAGTTTTTCAACCACGCCAGAAGGTGCGGGCGGGCGGGAACACTAGCGGGGGCGCTTGCCACCACCTTGCGCAGTCCGGCGCGCGCCGCGCGCTTGACCAGCGCGGCGTCAAATGTGGCGAACGATTCGCCCTCGGGGGTCTGCAGCGCGTGCAGGGCATCGGCGAAATCCATTCCGGCCTCGAACGCGTCGAGTACGCGCTCCGTCAATGCCGGCGACTGCGGTGCAAGCTGTGCAAGCTCCAGCAGGCGGCGGAACAACTGTGCGATCAGAGCCGCGTCCATGCCGTAAGCCGCTCGCAACACCCATTCACACTCCATCAGCACACTTGGCGCGACGCTGCAGGATTCCGACTTCAGCAGCTTCTTCGCTCGCGCTGTCTGACGCGGATCGTCGCCCGTCATCAGACGCACCACCACATTAGTGTCGAGCGCGGCCATCAGCGGCGCTTTTGACCAGACCGCGCGGTGGGCGGATTTCCATAGCAACGCGCGGACGCAGCCGTGCCGGCCGCGATTTAGGCCTGCTGGCGAAGCCCTTGCAGCAGCTTTTGCAGTTCCCCCGACTGGTACATCTCTTTCACGATGTCCGAGCCGCCGACGAATTCGCCGTTGACATAGAGCTGCGGGATCGTCGGCCAGCTGGCGTAGTCCTTGATGCCCTGGCGGATGTCGGGGTTCTCCAGCACGTTGACGCTGAAAAAGCTCGTCACGCCGCAGGCGTTCAGCGTCTGCACCGCGAGCTGGGAGAAGCCGCACTGCGGAAACTGCGGCGTGCCCTTCATGTAGAGCACCACGGGGTTGGCGGTGACCTGTTGCTTGATTTTGTCTTGAGTGTCCATAGTCATGATTTTAACGTCCCGCCCGAGACTCGGGCAATGCCTGCAAGGTCCGGCCAGGTGGCGACCGATTCAAGCCCCGCTGCGGCGAGCAGGCCCCTGACCGCGGCGTCCTGCCCGAACCCGTGCTCCAGCAGCAGCGCGCCGCCGGGCCGCAGGAATGACCCTGCTGCCTTCACGATCTCTCTGATCGAATCGAGTCCCTCAGGTCCGGCAACCAGCGCCCCCCGGGGCTCGAAACGCAGGGCTGCAAGGTGCGGATCGCCGTTCGCGACGTACGGCGGATTGGCGACGATGAGCTCGAAGCGCTCGCCGGCGACCGGATCGAACCAGCGGCCATGCCGGAAATCGATCTCCAGATTCAGCTTGGCGGCGTTTCGCTGCGCGGTCAGAAGTGCGGATAGATCGGAATCAACCGCCACTACCCTGCATTTGGGCCTTTGATGCTTGAGGGCCAGCGCAATGGCGCCGCAACCGGTACCCAGGTCCAGCACCGAAGATGCGTTTCTTTCAAGAGCAAGGTCCACCAGCAGTTCGGTTTCGGGCCGAGGGATGAGCACGGAGGGATTGACCGAAAGCTCCAGGCCGTAGAATTCCTTGCGCCCGAGGATGTAAGCCACGGGTTCTCCGTTGGCCCGCTTTTTTATCAATTCAAGAAAAGCATTCTCGACTTCAAAGGGAATTTCCCGCTCCGGCGAAGCCACCAGGCTTGCCTGCGAAAAACCGCATACTTCGGCGAGCAAGAGCCTGGCCTCCCGTACGTCGATGCCCGACGCCGCGATCGCCTCGAAAACGGTCAGGAACGCACCCGTGCGTTTTTCAAGCGGCTTTTTCGGACAGCTGCGCGAGCTGCTCGGCCGTGTGCTCGGCGGCGAGCGCGTTGACGACATCGTCCAGTTCGCCGTCCATGATGCGCTCGATCTTGTACAGGGTCAGGTTGATGCGGTGGTCGGTGACGCGGCCCTGCGGGAAGTTGTAGGTGCGGATGCGCTCCGAGCGGTCGCCCGAACCGATCAGCGATTTGCGCGTGGAAGCGGTCTTCGCCGCGAGCTCCTTTTCCTGCTTGTCCTTGATGCGCGCGGCGAGCACCGAAAGCGCGCTCGCGCGGTTCTTGTGCTGCGAGCGCGAATCCTGGCACTCGACCACGATCCCGGTCGGCAGGTGCGTGATGCGGATCGCCGAATCGGTCTTGTTGACGTGCTGGCCGCCGGCGCCAGACGCCCTGTACGTATCGACGCGCAGTTCGGCCGGGTTAAGCACGACTTCACCCACGGCGTCGGCCTCTGGCAGGACCGCGACGGTGCAGGCTGAAGTGTGGATGCGCCCTTGCGTCTCCGTTTCCGGCACGCGCTGCACGCGATGCCCGCCCGATTCGAACTTGAACCTCGAATACGCACCCTGCCCCGCGATGCGCGCCACCACCTCCTTGAAGCCGCCGAGCTCGGAGGGACTCTCGGAAATCAGCTCGACCTGCCAGCCCTGGCGCTCGGCATAGCGCGTGTACATGCGGAACAGGTCGCCGGCGAAGAGCCCCGATTCGTCGCCGCCGGCGCCAGCGCGCACTTCCAGGAAGATGTTCCGGTCGTCGTTCGGATCGCGCGGCAGCAGCGCCGCTTGCACTTCGGCCTCCAGTTTTTGCATCGTGGCCTGCGCGATCTTCAATTCCTCGCCGGCAAAACCCTTCATCGAGGGATCGGCGGCCATCTCGCTGGCATCGGCGGCATCGCGCTCCGCCTGCTGGTAGCGGCCGTAGAGTTCGACCACGCCGCTCAACTCGGCGTGTTCGCGCGACAGTTTGCGGAATTCAGTCATGTCGCGCGCGGCATTCTCGGCCGACAGCAGCCGGTTCAGCTCCTCCAGCCGCCTCGCGAGGCTGCCGAGCTTCGTGCGCAGCGAGGGCTTCAAGGCTGCAGTTTCAAGGACGAATGCGGAACAGGCGCGCGAGCGTGTCGCTTAGCGTGCGCCGTTCCTCGCCTGTGGCTTCGTTCAGCGCCTGCGTCGGCGCGTGCATCAGCTTGTTGGTGAGTCCCTGCGACAGCGTTTCGAGGACCTGCTTCGGATCGTCGCCCTTGGCGAGGAGCCTGAGTGCGCGCTCCACCTCACGGCGGCGCGCATCTTCGGCCTGGTCGCGCAACGCACGGATCAGCGGCACCGATTCGCGCACCTGCATCCAGTGCATGAACTGGCCGACCTGGTTGTCGATAATCACTTCGGCTTGCTCCACCGCCGAGCGGCGCGAATCCATATTGCCCTGCACGATGTCCTTCAGGTCGTCCACCGTGTAGAGAAACACGTCATCCAGCTCCCCGACCTCGGGCTCGATGTCGCGCGGCACCGCCAGGTCCACCATGAACATCGGCAGGCGGCGCCGCGCCTTCAGCGCGCGCTCGACCATGCCCTTGCCCAGGATCGGCAGCGAACTGGCGGTGCAGGAAACCACGATATCGTGCTCGTGCAGGTGGGTGGAGAGCTCGCGCAACTCGATGGCGCGCGCGTTGAAGCGATGGGCGAGCGCCTCGGCCCGCTCCAGGGTCCGGTTGGCCACGGTAATGCGCGCCGGCCCCTGCGCGGCGAAGTGCGTGGCGCAAAGTTCGATCATCTCGCCCGCGCCGATGAACAGCACCTTCTGGTCCTTGATGGACGGGAAGATCCTGGCGGCGAGCTTTACCGCCGCCGCCGCCATCGACACGCTGTGGGCGCCGACCTGGGTCGTGCTGCGCACTTCCTTGGCCACCGCAAAAGAGCGCTGGAACAGCCTCCCCAGCACCGTGCCCAGCGTGCCCGCGGCCTCCGCCGAGCGCGCCGCCTCCTTCATCTGGCCGAGAATTTCCGGCTCGCCCAGCACCATGGAATCGAGGCCCGAGGCGACACGGAACGCATGCCGCACCGCCTGCTCGCGCGGCAGCGTGTAGAGACAGGGCGCGAGCTCGTGCGGGTCGACGTGGTGGTAGCCGGCCAGCCACTCGGTCGCTGCCGCCCGCTTGCCGTCCTCCAGATCGCCGGAAAGGTAGAGCTCGGTGCGGTTGCAGGTCGACAGGATCGCCGCCTCGGGCGCGAGCAGGCGCTTCGCCTCGCCCAGCGCCTCGCTCATGCGCTCGACGTCGAAAACCACCTTTTCGCGCATCGGCAGCGACGCGGTCTGGTGGTTGAGCCCGAGGGCGAAAATAGTCATGACAGATGGAATGCAAGCGCTTGTTTCGTTGTCATTTTACCCTCTCCCGGGCATCGAGGAAGTCGGTTCGTGGTTAAAATGCACGGATGGATACGCTCAGCCGAATCAAGGATCTCGCCATCAAGGAACTGTCGCTCGATCCGGCCAAGCTCGACCCCAACGCCCCGCTCGCCGGCCTTGGCGTGGATTCGCTCACCTTCATCGAGTTGATGTTCAAGATCGAAGACGAATTTGGCGTCAAAGTGTCCGACGAAGATTTGCGCAAGATCAAATGTCTCGCCGATCTGGAGCGCCACGTCGCCGCGTCGCTGCAGTCCGCCGGCAAGACCTGACCCGCGATGGGCGTACGCCGGGTCGCGGTCACCGGACTCGGCGTTGTCTCGCCGCTCGGCAATAGCCTCGAAGAGTTTTACCGGTCGCTCGCCACGGCCTGCTCGGGCGTGCGGCGCCTTCCCGACGAAGTAACGCTCGGTTCGGGTGTCCAGGTCGGCGCTCTCGTCGATTGGGATCCGGCCATGCATTTCAAGGGCCCGGAAGCCGGCTCGCTGGATCGTGTAGCGCAATTCGCGCTCACCGCCACAGGCCAAGCCCTGGCCGCAAGCGGTCTCGACCACTCCGTGGCAGACCACAACCGCATCGGCGTTTACTGGGGTACCGGCATGGGCGGCGCGCATACGCTGGAGGGCGCGTACCAATCCGTCTACGGCAGAAACGATTTGCGCTTGCGGCCGCTGTCGATGGTGATGGCGATGAACAATGCCGCCGGATCGAATGTCGCGGTGAAATGGGGATTGCGCGGCCCGTTTGCCAATTTCTCCACCGCCTGCTCTTCCTCCGCGATGGCGATCGGCGAGGCGATGCACGCAATCCGCGCGGGGCGCGCCGACGCGATGGTCGCAGGTGGCTCGGAAGCACTGCTGACCCCGGGGATGCTCGCCGCGTGGCAGGCGTTGCGCACGCTGTCGCCCATCGATGCGAACGATGCCGCTGCAAGCTGCAAGCCTTTTGACAAGCGCCGCGGCGGTTTGGTGCTCGGCGAGGGTGCTGCGGCGCTCGTGCTCGAGGAGGAATCGCACGCCCGTGCACGCGGCGCTCCGATCCTCGCCTTCATCACCGGCTATGGCAACACCTGCGATGCCGCGCACATGTCCAAACCCGACCGCGATGGCCAGGTGCGCGCGATGACGCAGGCGCTTGTCGAGTCAGGCTTGCGGCCCGATGCCATCGGCTATATCAACGCACACGGCACCGCCACCATCGTTGGCGACGTCGTCGAGTGCGACGCCATCAGGGAAGTATTCGGCGACGCGGTGGCGCGCATCCCGGTGAGTTCCACCAAGTCCATGCACGGACATCTGCTCGGCGGCGCCGGCGCGATCGAATTGGCCGCCGCGCTGATGCCCTTCACCGACGGCGTCATCCCGCCCACCGCGCACCTGGAACAGCCCGATCCGGCCTGCGCGGTGCGCCATGTGCCGATGAAAGCAGAGCGCGGTGAAATCCCGCGCGCGGTGATGTCGAACTCCTTTGCATTCGGCGGCTCGAACGTCGTGCTGATCGCCGAAAGGGCCTGAAGAGTTAGTTGGTGGTTACAACTCCATTCGCGTCTCGGCCTTGGCAACGCAGCGTGTGCGCTTGTTCATCCGGCGCTTCACTTGCCGCAGCCGCTTCCGGCTGAACGGCACGATGCGCCGGGCCTTGCGGCTCACAGCATCGTGCTCGTCGCCTGATTTCAGCTTGTCCTTGCGGGCTTTGGCGGTCATCAAGCGGTTTTTCTCACCTGAAGCCGTACCCTCACGCCCGTGTCGCGATGTTGACCAGCGCGTCCAGGCTGAACAGCGTGATCTTGCCCTTGAGGAGCGCGTTGAAGCGCGGGGTCGTGAGGCCAAGGGCCTTGGCCGCCTGCGCCTGGGTCGTCCCGCTTTTCTCGTAGAAATCCTCGATGCGCATCATCAACTCGGCGCGCAGCTTGAGGTTCTCGGCTTCGTCCTTGTCGAAGCCGATGTCGCGGAAGACATTGCCGCTCCCGCGGGTGATTTTCAGCTTGCCGTTCATCGCCGTTTTCTCTCCTGAACCAGATTCCTGAACCGCTTCCGAGCAACGTCGAGGTCGGACTTCCGGGTCTTGCGCGACTTTTTCTGAAAGGCGTGGAGCACGTACACCGCCTCCGCGAACTTCGCCACGTAGACCACGCGGTGCGCGCCGCTCTCGTCGCGCACCCGGATTTCGTTTACTCCGATCCCGACCGACGGCATCGGCTTCCAGTCCTTGGGCTCCTTGCCCGCCTGGACGCGCTCAAGCCGGTAGCCGGCCTCGTGGCGCGGCCTAGACATAACTAAAAACAACCTTTAATATAACCGATGCCCTACCAAGTTTTAATGCGGCGGCAGGCGCAGAAAAAGCTGCAAAGTCTGGCCCGCAACGAAAGAGTCAGGCTGGCGGAGAAGATTCACCAGCTCGGCCTCAATCCGGACGATC
>CAMDRF010000061.1 GCA_945906765.1 Nitrosovibrio sp. Nv4
GGCGGGGTTTTTTGTTGCCCTGCTTTTGGTCCGGCCTATTTCTTCGGCGTACTGAAGTCGGGTACGGTTTCTTCTCCGTCCTTCTCGTTCTGCTCCTGGTCCTTCTGGAATTCCGTCTGCGGCAGCTCGATCTTGACCGTGTTCGGGTCCACGCCGGAGGGCTTGTCCAGCATGAAGGTCACCAGGCCCGGCCAGACGATCACGATCGCGACCATGATGAGCTGCAGCACCACCCACGGAATCGCGCCCCAGTAGATCGCGGAACTCTTGATCTCCTTAGGCGCGATGCTGCGCAGGTAAAAGAGCGCGAAGCCGAACGGCGGGTGCATGAAGGAGGTCTGCATGTTCACGCACAACAGGACGCCGAACCAGATCAGGTCGATACCCAGCTTCGCCGCCACCGGCGCGAGCAGCGGGATGATGATGAATGCGATCTCGAAAAAATCAAGGAAGAAAGCGAGGAAGAAGACGAACACGTTGACGAAGATCAGGAAGCCGGTGACGCCGCCGGGCAGGTGGCTGAGCAGGTGCTCGATGAACGGGTCGCCGTTCACGCCGCGGAAGACGAGCACAAAGATCGTCGAGCCGATGAGGATGAACAGCACCATCGCGGTGATGCGCATGGTGTTCTGCGATGCCTGCCAGATCAGGCTGCGCAGCTTGGTGATGCGCACTCCTTCCCACATCATCACTCCAAGGCCGATGTAGAACACCACGAACAGCGGCGCACGCAGCTTTTCGAAAAAACCGCGCGCCGCGCCGGCAACGGCGGGCATCCACTCGTCGGCGAGCATGAGCGACGCGGGGACGCAGATCACCGTGATCGCCACCAGTGCGATCCACCCCGCGACCCTGCCGTGCCTGGATAATTCCGGATGGTGCACCACCGCCAGCCCGATCGCGCCCACGGTTCCCATGGCGCCCGCCTCGGTCGGCGTCGCCAGGCCGAGGAAAATGGTGCCCAGCACCAGGAAAATCAGCACCGCGGAGGGCACGATGCCCCACAGGCACTTCTTTATCAGCGGCCAGCCGTGCAGGGTGCGCGAGGATTTCGGGATCCCCGGCACCCACTGCGGCTTGACGAGGCTCACCAGCAGCACGTAGCCCGCGAACAGCAGCACCTGGACCACGCTCGGGCCCCAGGCGCCGGCATACATGTCGCCGACCGATTTGCCGAGCACGTCGGCCAGCACGATCAGCACGAGGGACGGCGGGATCAGCTGGGTGATCGTGCCGGAGGCCGCGATGACGCCGGTGGCGAAGCGCTGGTCGTAGCCGTAGCGCATCATCACCGGCAGCGAGATCAGTCCCATCGCGATCACCGAGGCCGCGACCGTGCCGGTGATCGCGCCAAGGATTGCGCCGACGATGATCACCGCGTAGCCGAGGCCGCCGGGGATCGGGCCGAACAGCTGGCCCAGGCCGTCCAGCAGGTCCTCGGCGAGGCCGCAGCGCTCCAGGATCGCGCCCATCAGGGTGAAGAACGGGATCGCCAGCAGAGTGTCGTTGGAGATGATGCCGAACACGCGTTCCGGCAGCGCCTGCAGCAGCGCGAAGTCGAAGTAGCCGGACTCGATCGCGATGAAGCCGAAGAACAAGCCCACGGCGGCAAGCGAGAACGTGACCGGGAAACCGATCAGCATGAACACCACAAGCCCCCCGAACATCAGGGGCGCCATCAAATCCAAAGGAATCACTGCAGTGGCCTTTCGTAGTGCAGGTCAGCCTTCATGTGGCCGGTCACCATCGCAATGCGCTTGATGAGTTCGGAGATGCCCTGAAGGCTGAGCAGGAAGAAGCCGACCGGCAGCAGGATCTTCACCGGCCAGCGGATCAGGCCGCCGGCATTCGACGACATCTCACCCATGTGCCAGGCATTGTAGAAAATCGGCCAGCACAGGTAGGTCATGATGATGGTCGCGGGCAGCATGAACAGGATGAAGCCGAAGATGTCGATGCCGATCTGCCGGCGCGTGCTGACGTTGGCATAGACGATGTCGACGCGCACATGCTCGTTCCTCTTCAGCGTGTAGGAGGCGCCCAGCATGATCACCGCGCCGAACATGTACCACTGGATCTCCAGCCAGGCGTTCGAGCTGATGTTGAACGCGTAGCGCGAGAAGGCGTTGCCGGCGCTGATCAGGCAGGACAGCAGCACCAGCCAGTCGGCGACGAAGGCGATGCGCTCGTTCATCGCATCGATCGCGCGCGACAGGCCGAGCAACAGCTTCATGATCGCAACCCCTCCTGTGCGAATGCGGGCACTATCGGTTGATTCAGGCGGACTTCAACTCGCCGGGCGAAATCCCTACTTCCGCCTGCGCGCGCATCTCCAGCGCGCGCCGCTGCACCGCCTCGTGCAGCTTGGGCTTGTAGCCTAACGCGAAGAATACCTCGGCGGCGAGAAAGATGGGCGCGACGAAGACCTGGAACAGGTTGTCCACCAGCGCCGGCTTGCGCCCTTCATAGACGTGGCCCCAGAGCTGCAGCGCCCAGCCGGCGACGAAGAGGACCAGGAACCAGCTGAGGCTCGCGACTAGCGAGGCCTGCGACAGCGGCTCGGCGGCCCAGAGCATCAGCGCGAACACCGCGCCCATCGCCACGCCGAGCGCAACATCAAGCACGATGTAATAGAGAAACAGAATGACGGTAACGGCCACCGCCGCGCTCACCGTCGTGCCGCCGAGGTCGGCACGTAGCCAGCCCAGCGGAATCATGAGAGAGAAAACAATCAGCGGTACGCCGACGAAGTGCGTCGCTTTGTTGCGCGCGTCCTGATGGTAGGCGGCGTAGATCGACATCTGGTCTTCGAGCGTCTTCACAGGTCTCCCTCCGTGTGAATTTGGCCTAGGTAAAGCCGCTATAATTCAACATTTTACACGCGCTTATGCAGGTTACGCACGGGTTCGTACCGCCGGGAGGAGGGCCCATGGGGCTCACCATCGGCAATTTCGACGGCGTGCACCGCGGGCATCGCGCGATGCTGCAGCGGCTGGTCGAAAAGACGCGTGAATTGCAGCTACCTTGCAGCGTCCTGACATTCGAGCCGCATCCGCGCGAATTTTTCTCGCCCTCGACGGCGCCGGCGCGCTTGTCGCGCCTGCGGGAAAAGCTCGAGTTGCTTGCCGAAGCTGGAATCCAGAGGACGCACGTGCTGCGTTTTGGCGCAAGGCTGGCCGCGCTTGCCGCCGACCGGTTTGTCGACGAGGTACTGGTGCGGGGCCTGGGGGTGCGCTGGCTGCTGGTGGGGCGGGATTTCCGCTTCGGCGCCAGGCGCACGGGCGATTTCGCGCTGCTGCAGGCCGCAGCGGCGAGCAACGGCTTCGGCGTGGAAGCGATGGGCGACGTTCTGGAGGCCGGCCAGCGCATCTCGAGCTCGAGCGTGCGCGCCTGCCTCGCCGCGGGCGATCTGGCGGCTGCGGCGCGCTTGCTCGGGCGCGGCTACAGCATGAGCGGGCGGGTGGCGCACGGCGAAAAACTGGGACGCACGCTGGGTTTTCCAACCGCCAACATCGTGCTGCGCAGGCCGCCGCCGCTGGCGGGAGTATTCGCGGTGGAGGTGGAACTTGAGGAGACGCATGCAGTATTGCGCGGCGCCGCCAGCGTGGGCCGCCGGCCGACGGTGAAGGAAAACGCAGCGCCGCTGCTGGAAGTGCATTTGTTCGACTGGGATGGCGCGCATCACAACCCTCTCTACGGGCGCCATCTCAGGGTGAATTTCCTGCATAAGCTGCGGGACGAGGCAAAGTACGATGGCCTGGACGCCCTGCGCTCCGCCATCGGCCAGGACGTGGCGCAGGCAAAGGATTACTTCAGGAAACATGGCTGACTACAAGCACACGCTGAACCTGCCCGACACGCCGTTCCCGATGCGCGGCGACCTCGCCAAGCGCGAGCCCGTGTGGGTGAAGGAATGGAACGAAAAGGGCGTCTACCAGCGCCTACGCGCGGTGGCCAGGGGGCGGCCGCGCTTCGTGCTGCACGACGGCCCGCCCTACGCCAACGGCGACATCCATATCGGCCACGCCGTGAACAAGATCCTCAAGGATGTGATCGTCAAGTCCAAGGGCATGGCCGGTTTCGATGCGCCCTATGTGCCGGGCTGGGACTGCCACGGCATGCCGATCGAGGTGCAGATCGAAAAGAAGCACGGCAAGAACCTGCCCGCCGGGGAGACGCAGCGCCTGTGCCGCGCCTACGCCACGGAGCAGATCGCCAAGCAGAAACTCGACTTCCAGCGCCTCGGCGTCCTCGGCGACTGGGACAACCCCTACCTCACGATGGCCTATCGCAACGAGGCCGACGAGATCCGCGGCCTCGGCACGCTGCTGAAGAAGGGCTACATCTTCCGCGGTCTGAAGCCGGTCAACTGGTGCTTCGACTGCGGTTCCGCGCTCGCCGAAGCGGAGGTCGAATACGAAGACCGCAAGGATCCCGCGATTGACGTGGGATTCCCCTTTGCCGAACCCGAAAAGATCGCCCAAGCCTTCAACCTGAAGAGCCTTCCGGACAAACCCGGTTTCGCCGTCATCTGGACCACCACGCCCTGGACGCTGCCGGGCAACCAGGCCTTGAACGTGCATCCGGATTTTGACTATGCGCTGATCGACACGGAGCGCGGCCTGCTGATCGTCGCCGACGCGATGCTTGCGGCGGGCGACGTTCCGGAGTCGACGGAAGAAGAGTTCGATTCGCTGGGCAGCCCGAAGCTGCTGGCGAAGTACGGCATCAAGTCCTGGCGCCTGATCGGCAAGGCGAAGGGCAAGGCGCTGGAGAACATCCGTTTCAGGCACCCGTTCTACGAGCGCACTTCGCCGGTCTATCTCGGCGACTACGTGACGCTCGACACGGGCACTGGAATCGTGCATTCGGCGCCGGCCTACGGCGTGGAGGACTTCGACTCCTGCCGCCGCCATGGCATGAAGGACGACGAGATCCTCACCCCGGTGATGGGCGACGGCAGGTACGCCGCCTCGCTGCCGGAGTTCGGCGGGCTCTCCATCTGGGCGGCGAACCCGAAAATCGTCCAGCTGCTGAGGGAGAAGGGCGCGCTGTTCGCGGTCGACTGGAAACACGTCCACAGCTACATGCATTGCTGGCGGCACAAGACGCCGGTGATCCTGCGTGCAACGGTGCAGTGGTTCGCTGCCATGGACAAGGAAATCGGTGGCGAAACCCTCCGCGCGATGGCGCTGCGTGGCATCGAAGCCACCGAGTTTTTTCCGGCCTGGGGCAAGGCGCGGCTGCACGGCATGATCGCCAAACGCCCGGACTGGACGCTGTCGCGCGCGCGCCAATGGGGCGTGCCGATGCCGTTTTTCGTGCACCAGGAAACCGGCACGCTGCACCCGCGCACGCTGGAGCTGCTCGAAGAGGTCGCGCAGCGGGTCGAGAAGGGCGGCATCGAGACCTGGCAGACGGCGACCAGCGCCGAATTCCTCGGGGCGGAGGCGGCGCATTACGACAAGGTGAAGGACACGATCGACGTCTGGTTCGACTCGGGCTCCACGCACCTGACGGTGCTCAAGGGCTCGCACGCGGGCGAAAGCACGTTTCCGGCCGACCTGTACCTCGAGGGCTCCGACCAGCACCGCGGCTGGTTCCATTCCTCGCTGCTCGTGTCCTGCATGATGAACGGCGTGCCGCCGTACAAGGCGATCCTGACGCACGGCTTCGTCATCGACATGGAAGGCCGCAAGATGTCGAAATCGAAGGGCACCGGCATGGCGCCGCAGCAGGTCGCGGGCACGCTGGGCGCCGAGATCCTGCGCCTGTGGATCGCCAGCGGCGATTACTCGGGCGAACTCACCATCTCGAACGAGATCCTCAAGCGCGTCGTCGAAAGCTATCGGCGGATCCGCAACACCTTGCGCTTCCTGCTCGCCAACACCTCCGATTTCGATCCGGCCAGGCACGCGCTGCCGGTGGCGCAGATGACCGAGATCGACCGCTATGCGCTGGCGCTCACGGCGCGCCTGCAGGCGGCCGTGGCCGAGGATTACAAGGCCTACCAGTTTCACCTCGTGACGCAGAAATTGCAGGGCTTCTGTTCCGAGGACCTTGGCGGCTTCTACCTCGATATCCTGAAGGACCGGCTCTACACCTGCGGCGCGGATTCGCGCGCGCGCCGTTCGGCGCAGACCGCGCTCTGGCATATCGCGCAAAGCCTGGTGCGATTGATGGCGCCGGTCCTGAGCTTCACGGCCGAGGAAGCCTGGAAGACATTTCCGGGCAATGCCGATAAGAGCATTTTCGAAGAGCTCTGGCACAAGCTTCCGGACCCGGATCTCGACCAGGCGACGCTCGATGCCTGGGGCAACGTGCGCCAGTTCCGCGAGGTTGCGATGAAGAAGATCGAGGAGCGGCGCGAAGCGAAGGAGATCGGCTCCTCCCTGGCGGCCGAACTCGACATTGGCGCGAGTGGTCCGATGTACGACGCGCTAACGCGTCTGGCGGATGAACTTCGGTTTGTGCTGATCACGTCGCGCGCGTCGGTCCGGAAAGAACAGGGCTCCGGCGTTCGCATCAAAGTCAAGGCAAGCGAGCATTCAAAATGCGAGCGCTGCTGGCATTACCGGGCCGACGTAAGCGACGCCGGCCTGTGTGGCCGCTGCGAGGGCAACCTGAGCGGACCGGGCGAAACCCGGTCGTTCGCCTAGCATGCCCATGGCCGCGCGCTGGTTCGGCCTCGCCGCCCTGGTCGTCATCCTGGATCTCGCCTCGAAGGCGGCCGTGCTCGAGTCCTTCGCTCCCGGGGAGAGCCGCGCCGTGACGGGCTTCTTCAATCTGGTGCTGGTTTTCAACAAGGGCGCGGCATTCAGCTTCCTCGCCACGGCGCAGGGCTGGCAGACCCTGTTTTTCGCGGCAATTGCAGTTGTGGCCTCTGTTGTCATCAGTTTTTTAATTCTCAAAAACGGACACAAGAAACTGTTCTGCGCCGGCCTGGCGTTCATCCTGGGCGGTGCGCTGGGCAACCTGTACGACCGCATCGCCTACGGCCACGTCGTCGATTTCCTCGATTTCCATGCCGCGGGCTGGCACTGGCCGGCCTTCAACATCGCCGATTCGGCGATCACGCTCGGCGCCGGCATCCTGATCGCCGAGAGCTTCATGCACCGGGAGCCGACCGATGAAAAGCGCGCCTGAGATGGACCTCACGCTGCTGCTCAAGGCGCTGTCGTTCGCCGCCCACAAGCACCGCGACCAGCGGCGCAAGGACGCCGAGGCCTCGCCCTACATCAATCACCCGATTGCGCTCGCGCAGGTGCTGGCGGCCGAGGGCGGCGTGAGCGACATCGAGGTGCTCGCCGCGGCGCTGCTGCACGACACCATCGAAGACACCGACACCACCGGAGAGGAACTGGAACGCGAGTTCGGCGGACGGATCGCGGCGATGGTCGCCGAGGTCACCGACGACACCGCGCTGCCCAAGGCCGAGCGCAAGCGGCTGCAGATAGAGCACGCGGCGCAGTTGAGCGACGGCGCGAAGCTGGTGAAGCTGGCCGACAAGATCTGCAACCTGCGCGACGTCGCCGATCGGCCGCCGTCAAAATGGGACCTGCAGCGGCGCCAGGAGTACTTTGAATGGGCGAAGCGGGTGATCGACGGGTTGCGTGGCGCCCACCCGCAACTCGAAACTGCCTTCGACACGGCCTACCTGCGTAAGCCGTAAAATGGGCGTCATGGACGTCCTGCTCGCCAATCCCCGCGGTTTCTGCGCCGGCGTCGAGCGCGCCATCGAAATCGTCGAGCGTGCGCTCGCGCAGCTGGGCGCCCCGATCTACGTGCGCCACGAGATCGTGCACAACCGGTTCGTGGTGGAGGATCTGCGCGCCCGGGGCGCGGTGTTCGTCAAGGAACTGGACGAGGTGCCGCGCGGCGGCACGGTGATTTTTTCGGCGCATGGCGTGCCGAAAAAGATTTTCCGCGATGCCGAGGCGAGGGGACTCAAGGTGTTCGACGCGACCTGCCCGCTGGTCACCAAGGTGCACGTCGAGGTGGCGAAAATGCTGCGCGAAGGCAACGAGATCGTGATGATCGGCCACCGCGGCCATCCCGAGTCGGAGGGCACCATGGGCCAGTCGCAGACCGGCATGCACCTGGTGGAAACGCTCGAGGACGTGCCCCGGCTCGCGGTGGGTGATCCCGAACGGCTCTGCTACGTGACCCAGACCACGCTGTCGGTGGACGATGCGGCGCAGATCGTCGCCGCGCTGCGCGCGCGTTTTCCGGCGATCCGCGGCCCGAAGCGCGACGACATCTGCTACGCCACCCAGAACCGCCAGGACGCGGTGAAATTCATGGCGCCGCGCTGCGACGTGGTGATCGTGGTGGGCTCGCCCAACAGCTCGAACTCGAACCGGCTGCGCGAGGTGGCGCAGAAAATGGGCGTGCCGGCCTACATGGTGGACAGCGCCGCGGACCTGAAACCGGAGTGGCTCGCGGGCAAGCCGCGCGTCGGCGTCACGGCGGGCGCGTCGGCGCCGGAACTGCTGGTGAACGAATTGATCGAACGGCTGCGGCAGCTTGGCGCCAGGAGCGTACGCCCGCTCGAGGGCGCCGCCGAGCACGTCGTGTTCACGCTGCCGCGAGAGCTGGCGCGCCGTTAATAGTAGTATGTAATATAGGCGGGGGAGGCACTGCGTCACGGTTCCTCCCCCTCGGATCCGCCTTTCGTTCTGGTTTTCCGCCCGCCCGTCCGGCGCTTGTTGCGTGCCCCGGGACGGCGCGGACAATGCGCAGAGCAAGTGGCGGGCGTAACAACCGCACACAAAGGACGCGTCCATGATTCTGCAGAAGGGGTTCAGCCTGATTGAGCTAATGGTGGTGCTGGCGATCATCGGCATCATTGCCGCCTTTGCCTACCCGTCGTACACCGACTATCTGCGCCGCAGCAAGGTCACCGAGGCGACCAGCAACCTGTCCAACGTCCGGGTGAAGATGGAGCAGTTCTTCCAGGACAACCGCACGTACCTCAACGCCTGCACCGGTACCACCATCGTAGCGAGCGCGATGCCAACCGGGCAGGACGCACGCTATTTCGACTATGCGTGCAACCCGGCGCCGACGGCCACCGCCTACACAATCACCGCCACGGCCAAGGCAAATCTGGACATTGCCGGCCTCGCCTTCAGCATCAACGAAACCAATACCAAGACGTCCACAGTGACCGGCGGGTCGACCATTGCCAACGGCGGCTGGACCAGCAATGCGAGCTGCTGGACCACGCGCAAGGGTGGTTCGTGCTGAATCTGCGACTGCGCTCCGCCGCGCGCCAGCGCGGCCTGACGCTCATAGAGATGTTGATCGGCGTCGCGCTCATCGGCGTGCTGACCGCGGTTGCGCTGCCCGAGTTCCAGACCTGGATCGCCAACACCAAGATCCGCACTGCGTCTGAATCGGTTCTCTCGGGAATGCAGCTCGCGCGCGCCGATGCCGTGCGCCGCAACGTGAACGTTCAGTTCGCCTTCAGCACCGGCTCGAGCTGGGCGGTGACCGTGCCGAGCACCGGCGAGACGGTCCAGAGCCGCAGCGCGACCGAGGGCGGGACCGACCTTCTCACCGTGACTCGCACCCCGAGCGCGGCCACCAAGGTGACATTCAATTCCCTCGGCCGCACCACCGCCAATGCCGACGCCACCGCTCTTCTGACGCAGGTGGACATCGACAACGGCGCCATCTCCGCCGCCAAGAGCCGCGAGCTGCGCATCATGGTCGGCACCGGCGGCAGCGTGCGCATGTGCGACCCCAGCGTAACCACCACCGGCGATCCGAGAAAATGCTGACCCGCTCCCCTGCCGCGCAGCGCGGCGCCATGCTGCTCGAGGCCTTGATCGGCATCCTGATCTTTTCCGTAGGCATCCTCGCCCTCGTCGGCCTGCAGGCTGTGTCGGTCAAGAACACCGCCGACGCGAAATACCGCACCGACGCCGCCTTCCTCTCCAACCAGATCATCGGCCAGATGTGGGCCGACAACCCGGCGAATCTGGCGGCCTACGCCCACCTCCCGACCACCGGCGGCACGCCGTGCACCTTTGGCGGCGCCGCGTCGGCCAATGCGAACGTCACGGCCTGGCTCGGCGCCTCCGGCACCGCCGGCACGGTGATCGACTCGCTGCCCGGGGCGAGCTCGGCGATGACCCAGGTCATCGTCGGCGCCGGCAACGTCATCACGGTGACCATCTGCTGGCAGAAACCCGGTCAATCGGCCCCCAGCCGGCACGTCACCGTGGCGCAGATCCAGGCTTGAGAAAGAGAACGCGCGCATGAAAACGCATCAACCAATCGCCGGCCGCTCGCAGGGCTTCACCCTGATCGAGATCATGGTGGCGATGACCATCGGCATGCTGGGCATCATGATCATGATGCAGGTGTTCACCCTGTTCCTGGGCCAGAAACGCACTACCTCCGGCGCCGCAGACGCCCAGGAGAACGGCCTCATCGCCCTCTACACCATGGAACGAGACGTGCGCATGTCAGGCCTCGGCCTGGTCGGGCTGGGCTGCACGACGATCAACACCTATAACGAAGACCGCACGCCGCAGGACCTGCCAATGACGATGCTGCCGATTCTCCTCGCACTGGACAATCCGGCGGTCGGCACCGACAAGCTCACGGTGCTGTACAGCAATTCGGCTTTCGCCAACATTCCAACTCTCGTTACCGATCCTATGCCGACTTCGTCGGCCATCCTGAACGTCAGCAACGGCGACGGGTTCGCGCAAGGCAACCTGTTCATCATCTCCGAGCCGCCGAAGGCCTGCTCGCTCGCGCAGGCGAGCCAGGACGGAAATAAAACCGGCTCGACGTGGAACCTGCAGCACAATCCGGGCGGCGCGTATGACTGGAACCCGCCCGGCGGCCACAACATCTTTCCTGCCGGCGGGTACGGCGCGGGAGCGCGCGTCACCAACATGGGCAGTATGGTGAACCGCGAGTACTACGTGCAGAACGGCAGCCTGATGATGCGCGACCTGACGCAGATCGACAGCGCCACCAACCCGGTGGCGCTGGTGAACGGCATCTTCGCCATCAAGGCGCTGTACGGCAAGGACACGAACGGGGACGGCTACGTCGACACGTTCGTGAATACCCCTGCGCCGGCCGCGTCGGAGGAGGTGATCGCGATCCGGCTTGCCGTCGTCGCGCGCGCCGAGAGCAACGAACGGGAAAGCGTCAGCCCGGCGACGCTGGTGCTGTGGAGCGGCGGCACCGTCGCCAACGGCGGCGCCATCGCCCTCAGCACCAGCGACCGGCAGTATCGCTACAAGGTCCACCACACCACCATTCCGCTGCGGAACATCATATGGGGCGTATGAAGAAGCAGTCCGGCGTCGTCCTGTTCATCGCGTTGATCGTGCTGGTGGCTCTGACGATGGCCGGCATCGCGCTGGTGCGCTCGGTGGACACCTCCAACGTGATCGCCGGCAACCTCGCGTTCAAGCAAAGCACGCTACAAGCAGCCGACCTCGGCGTCGAGGCGGCCGCCGGCGCGCTGCCAACGATCGTCTCGACCACCCTCGACAGCACAGTGACGCCGACGGGGTCGGGTACCTACTGGTACTACCCCACCCGCCGCGAGGACGACGCGAATGGCGTTCCCACGACCAAGGAGTACGGCGCCGCGGGCGCGGCGACGGCGATCAACTGGAGCAACGTGCCCACGGCTTCCACTACGGCGGGCAATACGGTCCAGGTCGTGATCGACCGGTTGTGTCAGGGACCGCCGCCGGTGACCGATATTGCGGGCAAGTGCTTTGCCGACGCCGGCACCGGCGGCGGCACGAAGAGAGGGCACGGCACCCAGTTCAGCGGGGCGACCACTACTTACTACCGCGTCACGGTGCGGGTGAGCGGCCCGCGCAACACGACAAGCATGGTGCAGGCGGTCCTGAATCGCTAGCCACCCGAAGGAGAGCTTATGAAAACGCAGAATCTCTTGCGCAAGGCGACGGTGCTGGCCACGCTGGGGATCTTCATCCTCGGCCTGGCGACGCAGACCGTGCACGCGGCTTCCACCGACATCGCCGATGTGCCGATGGCGGTGAAGAGCCAGGTCGCGCCGAACATCGTGATGAACCTGGACGACTCGGGCTCCATGCACTGGGAATTCCTGCCCGAGGAAGGGACGAACTTCCTCTACTCGTTATTCCTGCAGCCGCGCGGCACGTCGCAGTACGGGGGCAGCGACTACTCCAACCAGCTGCCGAACTTCAACGACGGCAACCTGCACAACTTCTTCGGGCGCGCCTCCCAGAACAACGCCATCTACTACAACCCGAACGTCACCTACCAGCCATGGTCGAACGCCGACGGCTCCCTGATGGCGATCGCGAACCCGACGGCCGCCTACTTCAACCCGGGCAATCCGGGCGCCGGTACGGTGAACCTCACGGTGGCCAATACGCGGGCTGCGGACTGGTTTTCCGATTTGGGTACCGGCAACCTGGCGCAGGCGTCTTGCGACCCGGGCTGCGGCGTCAACCATACCTACTGGCCGATCACCTACTTCATCTACAACGCCGGCAGCAAGCTGCTGCGCTCGAGCTACACCAAGGTGGAGATCACGACCTCGACCCCGGCCGCTGCGACCTTCACCGCGCCGAACGGCACTGTACGTACGCGCGACCAGGAGGTCCAGAACTTCGCCAACTGGTACCAGTACTACCGCTCGCGCGTGCACACCGCGCGCGCCGGCATCGGCCGCGCCTTCGCGAGTGTCGGCATCACGCCGCGTGTCGGATTCGGCACCATAAACCAGGGCAGCCTGACCATCGACGGCGTCTCCAGCCCCGGCACGATGATTCGCGGCGTGCGCCTGTTTACCGGCACCGACCGCACCGACTGGTTCAACACGCTTTACACCCGCGTGATTCCCGCCTCCGGCACGCCGCTGCGAAGATCGGCCGACGACGTCGGCCGGTACTTCAGCCGCATCGACGACGCCGGCCCATGGGGCGCGACCCCGGGCGGCTCGGGCGGTACGCAGCATTCGTGCCGGCAGAACTACCACATCCTGATGACCGACGGGTATTGGAACGGCTTGCAGGCGCCCACCGCCGCCGCGCGCGCCAACAACGACGGCACGAACGGCACCATCATCACGCACGCCAATGGCACGACTACGTACCAGTACACCGCCGGCGCGCCGTTCTCCGATACGTTCTCCGACACGCTCGCCGACGTGGCGATGTACTACTGGAGAACTGATATCCGGCCCGACCTGGCGAACGACGTCCAGTCGAACGCGACGGACGACGCGTTCTGGCAGCACGTGACGACCTTCACCGTCGCGCTCGGACTGTCCGGCACCATCCCGCAGGGCAAGGTGCAGTTCATCTTCGCCGGCATCCGCGAATTCTCCGGCCTGGACACCGACCGCAATTTCTTCATCAGCACCGCCGAGGCGGCCGGCCATCCCTACCTGAACCAGTCGGCGAACTTCAACGTCGCCGACACCAACACCGACGGCAAGCTGTCGATCTCCGAGTTCCTCGTGGTGTGGGGCAACATCACGCGCTTCAACTTCGACACCAACGGGGACCTCCAACTCTCCGCCGCGGAGGTGGCCGGCTTTGCGGAGCTGACGCAGTTTTTCTCGCAGCTCGACACGAACGCCGATGGGTTTCTGTCGGTGAGCGAGATCTCCGCCAGCGTCACCTGGCCCGACCCGACCGGCAGCTCGCCGACGCGCCTCGATGACCTGGCGCACGCCGGCATCAACGGCCGCGGCGGCTTCTTCAGCGCGAGCGACCCCGAGGTCTTCGCGCAGTCGCTCGCCGACGCGCTGAACGACATCGCGGTGCGCACCGGCGCGGCGGCGGCGGTGGCCGTGGCGAACCCGAACGTGGTCGGTGGCGACAACGCTTCCTACGCCTCGGAATACAACTCCGGCACGTGGACGGGCGAGCTGAAGGCTTTCCCGATCGACCTCACCACCGGCCAGCCGAACCAGAGCACGCCGATCTGGACCACCTCGGCGCAGACGCAACTCAACGCCCGCACGCCCGCGAGCCGCTTCATCGCCACCTATAGCGGCACCACCGGCACCGGCCAGGGCCGCCAGTTCCAGCCGACTTCGGCCTCTACCGCTACCAAGCTGAGCGTGACCCAGCAGAACCTGCTCAACACCCCCGTCTCGCCGCCCGGGACGTCGGACGGCGCGGCGGTGGTGAACTATCTGCGCGGCGACCGCAGCGGCGAACTGGCGGGGACGTACCGCTCGCGCACCCACTTGCTCGGCGACATTATCAACAGCGAGCCGCAGGTGATCCGCGAACCGACCGCGAACTATACCGATGCCGGCTACAAGGGCGTGGCCTCAGGCGCGGGCATCACCTTCAAGGAGAACAACGCCAGCCGCGCCCGCATCGTTCTGCAGGGCGCCAACGACGGCATGCTGCACGCCTTCAACGCGTTGACCGGCGCGGAGGCCTGGGCCTACATCCCGAACATCGTGCTCGGCAACCTCAACAACCTCAGCCGCAAGACCGGCTTCGTGCACAAGTTCTACGTGGACGGAACGTCACAGACCAGCGACGTAGACTTCAGCAATACCGACGGCGTGGCCGGCAGCCCGCCGCCGAGCTGGAAGACCCTCGTCACCGGCGGGCTGGGCAAGGGCGGTCGCGGCTACTACGCCCTCGATGTCACCGCCACCACCGCCGCCGACGAGGCCGCGGTCGCGAGCAAGGTCCTGTGGGAGTGGCCGAACAGCGCCACCAATGCCACGGTGAAGCTGAACATCGGCTACAGCTTCGGCCGCCCGCTGCTCGTCAAGACCAAGGCGAGGGGCTGGGTTGTGATCGTGCCCTCCGGCTACAACAACGGCACCAACGCGGGCGACTCGGGCGGCGACGGTCAGGGCTATCTGTTCGTGCTGAACGCGCGCACCGGCGGCCTGATCAAGGCCATCGGCACCGGCGTCGGCTCGGTGAGCGATCCGAGCGGCCTCGCCTTTGTCAGCGGCTACGTCGAAGCCGGCGACGTGGATAACACGGTCGAGTACGTGTATGGCGGCGACCTGAAAGGCAACGTGTGGCGCTTCGACCTGACCGCGAACTCGAATATCAACTTTTGGAGCGTGCAGAAGCTCGCCACGCTGGTGGACGGCTCGGGCAACTTCCAGCCCGTCACCACCGAGCCCGAGCTTGCCAAGATCAAGATCAGCAACGTCTTCAGGCGCTTCGTGTTCGTCGGCACCGGGCAATACCTGGGCGATACGGATGTCACCGGCTCCACGGACGCCAACACGCACGCCTCCCAGACGCAGTCGATGTACGGCCTGGTGGATGATCTCACCACCCCGTCGGGCGCCGTGATCACCCCGCTGCGCACCAACCTGCAGCAGCAGACCTTCACCACGAACGCCGACGGCTCGCGTACCGCCAGCAACAACGGCGTGGACTACGCGACGAAGAAGGGCTGGTACATCGACCTCACGGTTTCCGGAGAGCGGGTCAATACGAATCCGGCCCTGGCGGTCAACGCTCTCGCCTTCACCACCAATATCCCGAGCGCCAACCCCTGCACGCCGGGCGGCAGCTCGTTCTTCAACGTCCTCGATTACGCGAGCGGCGGATTCCTCACCGGCTCCACGGTGCCGTGGTCTTCGCAGTCTCTCGGCAACACGCTGGCGAGCCGGGTCGTGCTCATCAAGCTGCCCTCCGGGGCGATCAAGGCGCTCGCGAGGAAATCGGATGCGACGACCGTATCGGTCACCGTGCCCCTGCCCGCGACCGGCACCGGCGTCACGCGCAGGTCCTGGCGCGAGATCCTTCAATGAACGACCAGAATCCGGAGAAGCCCATGATGATGCTGCGATTGCTCGTTTCCACGCTGTTTCTCGCCACCCTTGCCGGACCGGTCGCAGCGCAGACCACGCCAAAGCCGCCGGCGCCGAAGGCAAAGTCCGCCGCGCAGCAGCCGGCGCCCAGGCCGGAGACCGACGCGGACCGCTTCCAGCGCCAGCGCAGGCTGGAAGAACACGAGAGGGCCGAGAGGTTCCCGGCAAGGCCGTTGCCCAAGCCCGCGGCGAACGCGAAGTAGAAGGCGCGCAACGTATAATGCGCGAAGGCGCATTCGCAACCGCTGATGTAGCTCAGCTGGTAGAGCAACTGATTCGTAATCAGTAGGTCCCCCGTTCGAGTCGGGGCATCAGCACCAAACCCTCTTGCGGCAGACCGGGGCGCTATTTGGCGGCGCCCGGGGGCAGGTACTGCCCGGGCTTATCGGGCCGGTTGGACGGCAGCTTGCTTGTGTCGTAGGGGCCGGCCCTGGTGCTCGTGTCGGCTTCCGCTTGCACGGGTTCCGCCGTTGGCGGCGGCTCATAGCCTTCAGGAGGCGCGGGCGCGCGCTGCGAACGCGCGGGCGCGGTGCCCAGTTTCGGGTAGCCGGCCGAATCGAGCAGGCTGTCGTACCTGTTTTGCTCGAAACCGCTCTGCGCCGAGCGCCCGACCACGAGGGCCGGCACGTTGTCCGAGCCTGCCTTGGTTTTCAGCTGCTCCAGGGTCTCGGGGTTCCAGACCTGCACCTCGGTGAAGGGCACGCCGCGCTTGTTGAGCGCCGCGCGCGCCATGTCGCAGGGCTGCTTGCAGATCGGCGCGCTGTACAAAGTGACCGGAAAATCCTTCTGCGCCTGCAGTACCTCGAAGGGCAGCTGCGGCGGGGCCTCGGCCGCGCCTTCGGGCTTGGCGCCGGTCTTTGTCACCGCTTTCGCGCTTGCCGGAGGCGCGTCGCCGAACTGGACGCGGCCCTTGTCGTCAATCCAGCGGTACGTCTGCGCGTTAACGCAGGTTGAAGCCAGCAGCAGGGCGGTCAAAATACTCTGCCGAATCATGCTTCGATGATAGCACCTGGCGTGCCGCGCCGCTGCCGATGCGGCCTCGGGACCGAGGCCTGAGCGGTAGAATGAAACGATGACAAAACTGGTCCGGAAGCCCTCCGTGAAAGCATCCTGGATTTGCCTTGCGCTGCTGCTGGCCGCCGGTACTGCCGGCACCGCCGGCGCACAGATGTACAAATGGATCGACAAGGACGGCAAGGTTCACTACGGCGACACGCCGCCGCCCGGCTCGAAGACCTCATCCGTCAAGGCGCCGCAGTCCGGCGCCGCGGCGCCCGCGTCAGCACCCGCGGCCAAGGACGCGAAGAAGGGGCCGCTCACCCCGGCGGAGCAGGAGCAGGAATACCGCAAGCGCCGGCAGGAGGCGGAGAAGGCTGGCAAGAAATCCGAGCAGGAACAGCAGGCACAGTCGGCGAAGAGCGAGGGCTGCGAGCGAACCAGGGAATATCTGAACACGCTGCAAAGCGGCCAGCGCATTGCGCGCACCAATCCGAGCGGCGAACGCTATTACATGGACGAGAACCAGGTGGCGCAGGAAATCGCCAAGGCGCAGCAGTCGGTGCAGCAGGCCTGCAAGTAGCGGAATTGCGCCGCGCAGGCGCGGCGAAACCAACGGACGTCAACATGCCGCACATGGACGGCTTCGAATTCATCGCGGCGCTGAAATCCGATCCGACGCTGCCGAACATCCCGGTGATTTTCCTGACCTCGGTGGAGGACGGCGATCATCGCGGCAAGGAACTGGGCGCGGTCGGCTACCTGACCAAACCGGTGCGCGCCGACCGGCTGCTGGAAATGGTCGCGCGGCACGTGCCCGGCGGCGCCATCCCGATCGGCTAGAAGGATTTGCTTACGGGCACTCGCGCACTTCGGTGCCGGGCAGCGCCTTGGCAAATTCCTTCAGCCTTGCCTGCAGCGCCGCGTCCACGCCGCGCACCTGGAACCAGATTTTCGCCACCTGCGTGTCGCCCTCGCCGGTCTGCGCGCTGCGCACGCCTTTGGCGCGCAGCGCGTCCAGCCGGGCCTTGGCCGCTTCCTCGCTGCGCCGCTGCGACAGGCGCGCGCCCAGCGCGAGCGGTTCGAGCACCTGCTCGGCGCGCGGCGCTTCCGCGATGGAGAATCCGCCCCATTCGGCGCAGCCGCCGGCCGCCGCCGGGCCCGGCGCTTGCGTTTCTCCCGCGGGTTTGGGTTTAAGCATCGGCAGGCCGTTCAGTTCGGGCCCGGAGAGCAGGCGGATGCTTTCGGGATTGACCTGCCGGCGCGAGGGCTCGAGATCGGTTGCGCCGTCAGGCGAGGGGTAAAAGTTCGACCAGGCAAACAGCGCCAGGTTGGCGGCAAGCAGCAGCAGGAAAACCGCCCTCATTTGTCTACGCGCGCCCGATGCACGCCAGTCCTTCGAGCACCAGATTCTCGACGTAGCGGCAGGGCAGGTCGAGCCGCTCGATGAGCGCCTGGCCGCCGCCGCCGGAAATCAGGCAGGCGCTGTCGCCGCCCAGCACGCGGTGCATGCGCTCCACCGCGCCCGCCTGGGCATGGCGGCAACCGGTCTCGATCGCATCCACCGTGTTGCGCGGCGTCTTCACGAAGCAGCCCTGCTGCAGCGGCAGGCCGCCGGTGTGCTCGTGCAGCACGAAACGCATCAGGTCGACGCCGGGCAGGATCAGGCCGCCGAGGAACTCGCCGCCGGCCGACAGCGCATCCACGGTGGTCGCGGTGCCGGCGTTCACCACCAGGCAGGCGCGGTCGGGCTCCAGCGCGCGCGCGGCGATCAGCGCCGCCCAGCGGTCCGGGCCGAGCTGTTCGGGGGATTCGTAGCCGTTGCGCACGCCGCAGGTCTGCGCTTCGCCTTTCACCCAGAGCGGCTCGGCCTCGAAGATGCGGGTCCAGTTCACCAGCAGCTGGTGCGCGCCCTCGCCGGCGACGTTCGAGATGATGATGCGCGCCGGGTTCTCGTGCGTCGCGGAGAACGGGTTGACCTGATCGCTCGAGGCGGCGAACTCGATCAGCGACACGGTGGCGACGCTCGACCAGCCGCCGTTCCTGTCGGTCTCCTCGAACCAGCCCCATTTCACGCGCGAATTTCCGGCATCGATGGCGAGGATCATGCGGTGCTCGCTGAAATGATGCGGCCGCTCGCCACGTCGCGCGTGCCGGCGCGTGTCTGCAGCCGCAGCGCGCCATTGGGCGCGAGCCCGTCCGCGACGCCGCGCACGGTGCGGCCATCGGCCAGGCGCACATGCAGGCGCCGGCCTTCGTACGCGTGCAGCGCGCGCCACGCATCCGCGAATGCCGGCAGCCCTTGCGTTTCGAAAGCTTCAAGCGCGGCCAGCACTTCGCGCGCGATCGCGGCGATGACCGCGTTGCGCGATACTGCGGGCCGCAGCAGGTCGTCCAGCGCGACCAGATTGCGGCGCAGGCGCGTTCCCAGTTCTCCCACCGGGCGGCAATTGATGCCGATACCGACTACCGCAATGATCTGGGTTGCCTGGAGGCGGGTTTCAATCAGCACGCCTCCCAGTTTGGAATCGCGCGCCAGGAGATCGTTCGGCCACTTGAGTGCGACCTCGCTCGCGCCCATGGCGTGCAAGGCGCGCGCCGTGGCGACGCCGACGGCGAGTGACATCCCGGAAAGCAACTGCGGCGTGCAGCGCATGCGCCGCAGGATGGAAAAGGTCGCGCCGGCGCCGGGCGCCGAGCGCCAGCGGCGGCCGCGCCGGCCGCGGCCCGCGGTCTGCTCCTCGGCGGCGAGAAGTACGGGCAGCAGCGGAGCGACCTTTTCGGCCAGCAGCAGCGCATTGCTGGACGTACAGCGCTCCACCACCCGGATTTCAAGTCCAGGAACGGAAATCCGCGCTTGGTCGAGCCGATCCATGGCTTGAATTTTACGTTGATCCAAAAGAAAATCCGCGCCCGGGTGCGGCATCGAACAGGGCGCGGGTGTATTCATGCTTCGGCCGCAGGAAAATCTCCTCGGCCGGCCCGTACTCGACCACGCGGCCTTTCGACATCACCGCCACGTGGTCGCAGACCTGCGCCGCGACGCGCAGGTCGTGGGTGATGAAGAGCATCGCCAGGTCGAGGCGGGTGCGGATCTCCTCCAGCAGCTCCAGCACTTGTGCCTGGACCGATACGTCCAGGGCCGAGACCGCCTCGTCGGCGACCAGCAGTTCGGGTTCCATCGCCAGGGCGCGCGCGATGCAGATGCGCTGGCGCTGGCCGCCGGAAAACTGGTGCGGATAGCGCGGCAGGGCCGATGCGTCCATGCGCACCAGCTCCAGCAGCTTGCAGGCGCGCTCCAGCGCCTCGGCCCGCGGCACGCCGTAATTGAGCGGGCCCTCGATGATCGCCTCGCCCACCGTGCGCCGCGGATTGAGCGAGCGGTAGGGATCCTGGAACACGATCTGCACCTTGCGCCGCAACGGCCGCAGCGCGGCCGCGCCCATGGTCGCGATCTCGGTGCCGCTGATGCGGATTTCGCCCGCGCTTGGATCCACCAGCCGGACGATGCAGCGCGCGACGGTGGACTTGCCGGAGCCGGATTCGCCGACGATGCCCAGCGTCTGGCCGCGGCGCA
>CAMDRF010000062.1 GCA_945906765.1 Nitrosovibrio sp. Nv4
CCTGCTGCATCGCACGCACCGCGTGCGGCCGGGACAGACGGTGCTGGTGCACGCTGCGGCGGGCGGCGTCGGCCTGCTGCTGTGCCAGTGGGCCAGGGCGCTTGGCGCCAAGGTGATGGGAACAGTCTCGAGCGAGGAAAAAGCCAGGCTGGCGCGGGAAAACGGCTGTGAACTCCCGATTGTCTCCTCCAATTACAAATTCTCGGAAGCAGTAAAAAAACATACGTCGGGAAAAGGCGCGGATGTGATCTATGACGGCCTGGGGCGCGAGGCGGCGGCCGAGAACCTGGAGGCGCTCGCCAACACCGGTCACTGGGTCAGTTACGGGCAGGCAAGCGGCCCGCACGATACGCTGCCCGACCTGGGGTCCAAGTCCGGCACGCTGTCGCGGCCGGTGCTGTTCCACTACACCGCCGAGCGCGCGCAGCTGAACGAGATTGCGCAGAATGTTTTTTTTGCTTTAAAAAACAAAACGATCAAAGTAACGCTGAGCCATCGTTATCCGCTCGCGGCGGCCGCCGAGGCGCACCGCGACCTGGAAGCGCGCAAGACCACGGGGTCGATCGTCCTGTTGCCCTAGGCAGCGCGCCGCTCCAGCACCAGCGCGATGCCTTCGTTCACCGCCAGCGCCACCAGCACCACCAGCCCGCCGAAGATGACGGCGGCGCCCGGTTCCTCGCCCAGCGCGAGCCAGACCCAGAGCGGCCCGAGCACCACTTCGAGCAGCGACAGCAGCCCGATCTCGGCGGCGCTCAGGCGCAGCAGGACCACCCGCACGAGGAGGACGCAGGGCAGGGCGAGCTGGAACACCGCGAGCCCGCCGTAGAGCGCGAGGTCGCCCGCCGAGGCGCTGAACGGCATGGCCATGGGCCCGGTTACCAGCACCGAGATCAGGCCGCCCGTGAGCAGCGCGGGCACGAGGTCCACGCGCCCGTGGCCTTTCTTTACTGCCACCGTGTTGGCGGCGGCGGCGATCGGGATGGCGAGCGCGATCAGGCTTCCTTCGAGGTTGCCGGTGCGGAACGCGTCGTTGAACATCACGCCGATGCCGCCCATCGCTGCGGCGATCGCGAGCCAGGTGCGCAGCGGAACACGCTCATGCAGGAACAGCCAGCCCGCGATGGCGGCGCAAAACGGCATGATGCCGATGATGAAGAGGGCGTTGGCCACCGTCGTGCGGCTCAACGCGATCATGAAGCAGACGAACATGGCCGCCCAAGCACAGGCTGGACACGAAGCCCGGCCACCCCATCGAGACGAGCCTGCGCGGAGCGCCGGCGCCGTATTGCCAGAGCAGGTAGGCGGCGATCGCGACGCACAGGAACAGCGAGCGCCAGAAAACCGCCTCCCAGCCATTGGCGACCGAAGATGCGCGCGAAACCACGCCCGCGGTGCTCCAGAAGAAGGTGCACAGGACCATCACCGCGATGGCGAACCTGTGCCGGGCGGTATCTATCTCGGACGCACCCAGGTCTCGGACCAGGCCAGGCAGGCGCTGGTCGAATCCCGGTCGCCGCGCTTTTCCGCATAGGGCGTGCCCGTGGTGGCGCGGCCGTTAAGCGCCATGCGCGCGGCGCGCGCCGGGAAGAAGGTGCTGAACACGCCGATCGGGCGGCCGCCGGAGCCCGGCGGCATGGTGAGCACGAAAGGCGCGAGGAAATCCCCCCAGGTGAGCAGGATGTCGGAGTCCTTCGCCGTCACCAGTTCGGCGGCGCGCGTGTCGATGCCCCCTGAGCGCGTGAATACCGCCGGCCCCAGCGGCGTTTTCGCGTCCGCGAAAGCCGGGTAGAGCAGCGACTCGATCTCTTTTTGCAGCCAGCGCGCCACCGGCGGGTTGTCGGACCAGATCTTCACCGCGCCGCCGGTCAGCGTGCTCATCATGAAGAGGGCGTGGCCGGCGCCCGCCGGGCACCACAGCACGCGCCAGTGGCTGGCGCGGTCGGTCTGGGTCTTGCCGCCATCGGCGCTGAAGCGGATGAACGAGTTTTCCCCGGTCATCAGCACGTTGTTCGGATCTACGGGCGACGTCATGGCAGCTACCTCCCAATGAATCCCTCTAGTTTAGCGCCTGCCGCCGACCGACCACAGCGGCAAGGTCTCGCGCTTGCCGCGCAGCGGCGTATCGCCGACCGGCTCCGCCTTGAAGGCCGCGACACCGCCGGCATGATCCAGCGTGGTTCCCGACACGAGTAGCGTCCGGTCGAGCGTCCGGGTCATGCGCTCGATGCGGCTCGCGGTGTTTACGGTGTCGCCGACGTAGGAGTATTGCAGCAGATCGGGCGAACCGATCGGACCCGCCACCGCCGGCTTCGGGGAATACCGCGTAGATGTTGTCGCCGATGTATTGCATCGGGATGCCGCGGTGCGCGGTGATCTCGGCGGACATTTCGGAGAAAAACTCGTTCAGCATGCGCACCACCGCATCCGGCGCCAGCGTCTCGGTGAGCGCGGTGAAGCCCTTCAGGTCCGCGAACAGCGCCGTGATCTGCTGCGACTCGCCCTCGAGGTTGATCGCGCCGGGATCGCGCGTGATGCGGTCCACGACCGGCGCCGGCAGGAGAAGCGCAGCACGCTGGCGGCGAGCAGTGCCATCAGCACGATGCCCGAGCCGTAGAGCTGGTGCGCCACCAAAGTAGAGTCGTTGCGCAGCAAGTAGCGGTGTCCCGAGTCCATGCAAAGCGCGAGCACCGTGATATCCATGGTGGAGAGCAGTGTCGGCAGCCAGTCGCGGTGCCAGCGCCGCAGCCAGGTGAACCCGGAAACCAGGGCGAAGCAGCCCCAGGCAAGTGCGAGCGCCGCACCCGGGGATACGCTCGCGCTGGTTACGAACTCGGCGCCACCCGTGATCAGGCCGATGCTGATCCAGATCGCGGCGCGAAAAACATTGAGCACCCGCTCGTTGCGCCAGGCTTGCGCACGCAGGATCTAACGCAGTGCGGGTGAGTCTGCGCGCTCCCGCCCGCCGGGCGAAACCGCCGGCGCGGACATCAACCTTCCCGGATCATCCGTAGCTGCACATCGCCGAGTGCGCGTTCCGCGAAGCCGGCCTCGCAGTAGGCGAGGTAGAACTCCCACATGCGGATAAAGCTCGCGGGCAGACCCAGTGCGCGCACGCGGTCCAGGTTGGCGAACAGGTTCTCGCGCCACAGGCCCAGGGTGGTGGCGTAGTGCGGGCCGATGTCCTCCAGGTTCTCGATGCGCAGCGTGCTGGACGCCGTCATCGCCTGTGCCAGCGCCGTGACGGAGGGAATGCAGCAGCCGGGGAAGATGTAGCGCTTGATGAAGTCCACCTCGTCACGCGCACGCTCGTAGTGCTGGTCGGCGATGGTGATCGCCTGGATCAGGGCCCGGCCGCCGGGCTTGAGCAGCGCATCGCAGCGGCGGAAGAACTCGCCGTAGTACTGGTGACCGACCGCCTCGATCATCTCGATGGATACCAGTTTGTCGTAGGCTCCGCCGAGGTCGCGGTAGTCCTGCTGCAACAGCGTGACGCGGTCCTCCAGTCCGGCGGCGCCGACGCGCTCGGCGGCAAGCGCATGCTGGCTGGGCGAAATGGTGGTGGTGGTGACGCGGCAGCCGTAGCGTGAGGCGGCGTGCAGCGCGAAGCCGCCCCAGCCGGTGCCGATCTCGAGCACGTGGTCTTGCGGCCCAAGCTCCAGCTTGCGGCAGATGGCATCGAGCTTGGCCGCCTGCGCCTCGGCGAGCGTCATGCCTTCTCGCTCGAAGAGGGCGCAGGAGTACATCATCGTTTCGTCGAGGAACAACTGGTAGAAGTCGTTGCCGATGTCGTAGTGCGCGGAGATGTTGCGGCGGCTGCCCGCGCGCGTATTGCGGTGCAGCCAGTGGGCGGCGACGCGCAGCGGGCCGGCGAGGCGCGCGAAGCCGCCTTCCATGGCATCCATGGCGCCGCGATTGCGCAGCAGCAGCCGCATCACGGCGGTGAGGTCGCTCGCGGCCCAGTGGCCGAGCATGTAGGACTCGCCGGCGCCAACCGAGCCGCCAAACGCGAGTTCGGCATAGAACGCCGCATCGCGCACCTGTACCTCGGCGGCCGGCCCGCTGCTGCCGAAGCGGATGGTTTCGGCGCCTTCGCGCAGCACGAGGCTTCCCTGCGAAAGCGCTTCGAGACGCGCGTACACGAGGCGCCGCGCGATGCCGGCGACAGAGCGGCCGCGGGCGCGGCTCCGGGAAAGATGGATCAGGGTCGTATCGTTCATATTCATGTTCATGGGTGGGCGTGGACGGGGACGCGCTTGGCCCAGAGCCACAGGGCCTGCCAGTGGATCGCGCCCAGCACCTGCAGCGTCAGGAAGGGATGGCGCGCGAGCGCGCCAGCAAGCGCGGCGGGGCTGATCTCGCGCCGTTCCAGTGCGAGCGTGGCGTCGAACACCTTGCCGCGCTCGTCGAGGTTCTCCATGTGCACGGCGAGGCGCTCGCCCGGCGCGCCGAAGCGCCAGTCGTATTGCTGCGCCATCGGCATGAAAGGCGAAACGTGGAACGACTTGCCGAAGCGAAAGCGCATGTCGCCGCCGCGCACTGGCAGGACATAGGCGTGGCGCTCTTTCCAGGGCGTGTTGGTGATCTCCGCGACCACCGTTTCCACCCGCTCGCCGCGCGCATCGAAGCAGTAGTAGAAGCTCACCGGGTTGAAGCAGTGCCCAAACATGCGCAGGTGCGTGAGCAGGCGGATCGGACCGCGCGGGCGCACCCCGGTCTCGCGCCATACTTTTTCGCGCACCGCTTCATCCAGCGGGAGCGCCGCGTCTCCGAGGTAATCGGCGCGCTTGAACCAGGCGAGCGCGGGCCGGCGCGCCGACCAGAGCCAGCGGCCGCGGAACACCTCATCCAGTTCAGCGAGATCCAGGTACGCCATGAACAGGCGGTACTGGAACGCGTGCGGTCGCGGCGCGAGGCGGCGGTGGCGCAGCGAACCGATGTACAGGCAGCTTTTCATGGGCGCTGCTTGCTCACCGGGGGTCGACGCGGACCGCTGCTTCATTCCGGCGCAGGAAGGGAATCGTGAACGGCGCGTCATAGAAAAGCATGGCAACTTCGCCTGCGGGCCGCCACGGCGTGGCCGACAGGCCGTCCACCAGGCGGGCCGAGCGCTTCGTCAGTTCCTCTCTGGAGCCGCGTCCCGGAAGGCGCAGCACCGCGATGGTTTCTTCCGGGACGGGAACAATCCGCACCCGTTCGTCGGCCGGACGCGGCGCTGTCTGCGTCGGGTATCGCGCCGGGAGAAAGAACTGCATGCGCACGCCGTCCTCGCTTTGCATGGATTCCACCGGAACCGTCATGGCGATCTTCTCCGCACCGGCATTCGCGCCGGCGATGTAGCGGAACAGGAGGCGGAATGATTCGTCGCGGGGCTCTTTGCCGTTGCCAGCGAGTTCAACCTGCGCCGCCAGGCGCGGCTCGTAGCGGCGGATTTCCACGCCGTTGGGGAACTCGGCAACCACGGCGTAGCGCGGCTCCTCGTACAGGCGTATGCCGACCACGCCGACCACGGACTCCAGGATCAGTTGAGCAAAGTAAGCAAGGTCGCGCAGCGTCGTCATGCCGCCTCGCGCTGCGGATGAGCAATATCGTCGCGGAAGTGGCGCAGTGCTTCCAGAGCGCTGACGACGCCGTCCTCGTGAAAGCCGAAGCGCCAGTACGCGCCGCAAAAATAGGTGAGACCCCCGCCGGTATGCCGCTTGCCGTTCAATTCGCGCTGGCGCGCCTGCGCGGCGACCGCCTCGGGCGTGTAGAGCGGATGGTGGTAGACGATGCGCTTGAGAATGCGCGCCGGGTCGATCGCCTCGCTGCGGTTCAGTGTCACGCAAAGCGTCTCGCGTGCGTCCAAGCGCTGCAGGATGTTCATGTTGTAGGTCAGCGCCACGCGATCCATGGAAACCGAGGGCACGTGGTAGTTCCACGCCGCCCAGGCGCGCCGCGCGCGCGGCAAGAGGCGCGTGTCGGTGTGCAGCACCGCTTCGTTTTCCTGGTAGCGGATCGCACCGAGCACCTCGCGCTCGGTGCGCGTCGGGTCGCGTAGCAGGCCGAGCGACTGGTCGCTGTGGCAGGCAAGGAACGCGCAGTCGAAGCGCTCGGCACCGTCCTGGAGTTCCACCATGACATGGCCCGGATAGCGTCGCAGGCCGAGCACGGGCGTGCGCAGGCGGATGCGCGAGGCGAAAGGGGCCGTGAGCCGCCGCACGTACTCGCGCGAGCCGCCCTTGACCGTGCGCCACACAGGGCGGTCGTTGACGCTGAGCATGCCGTGGTTGTGCAGGAAGCGAACGAAATAGCGCGCCGGGAAGCCGAGCATGCGTTGCGGATCGGTGGACCAGATCGCCGCGCCCATCGGCACCAGGTAATGGTCGACGAAGCGCCGCCCGTACTTCTGCGCCACAAGGAATCGCTGCAGGGTCAGCGTATCGTCCGGCGCATCGAGCAATGCCGGCGCTTCCCGGTTGAAGCGCAGGATGTCGCGCACCATGCCGAGAAACGAGGGCCGCAGGAGGTTGCGGCGCTGCGCGAACAGCGTGTCGAGCGAGGTGCCGTTGTATTCCAGCCCGCCCGCTTCGTCTCGCACCGAGAAGCTCATGCTGCTCTCCTGCCACGCCACGCCCAGTTCCTCCAGCAGCCGGATGAAATTCGGGTAGGTGCGGTCGTTGAACACGATGAAGCCGGTATCGACCGCATAGCTGCGGGCGCCGAGCTCGATGTCGTGGGTATGCGTGTGCCCGCCCGCGTGCTCGCCCGCCTCGAACACCGTGATGTCGTGCTCGCGGTGGAGGTGGTGCGCGGCGACGTTGCCGGCGATGCCGCTGCCGATGATGGCGATCTTCATGGCGCTGGCTCACGGCGTGCGGCGCGCACCGCGGCGGGTACCGGCCGCAGGTCCCAGACGAGGCCCGTGGCGGCAAGCAGCTTCAGGCCGTACCAGGCGAGGTCGACCTCCCACCAGTAGAAGCCCTGGCGCGCCGCGCCGGGGAAGTGGTGGTGGTTGTTGTGCCAGCCCTCGCCGAAAGTGAGCAGCGCGAGCCAGAGGTTGTTGCGCGAATCGTCGCGCGTGGCGTAGCGCCGCCAGCCGAAGCGGTGCGCGAAGGAGTTGATGGTGAAGGTCGCGTGCCACAGCGCGACGGTGGAGACGCAGAAGCCCCAGACCAGAAACTCCAGCCCGCCTGCGGCATACAGCCCGCCCGCGAGCAGTGCCGGGGCGAGCACGTCGAAGCGGTCGAGCAGGCGCAGCTCGGGGTAGCGGGCAAGGTCGCGCACCAGCTCGTGGCGCGTAGCGAAGTTGGCGCGCGACAGGAACCAGCCCGCGTGGCTCCACGCAAAGCCGTGCTGGCTCGCCGAGTGCGCATCGGCGGGGCGGTCCGCGTGCGCGTGGTGGTGGCGATGGTGCGAGGCCCACCACAGCGGCCCGCGCTGCACGGCCGAGGCCCCCAGCAGCGCGAACAGGAACTGCATCGCGCGCGAAGTGCGGAAGGCGCGGTGCGAGAAGTAGCGGTGGTAGAACGCGGTCACGGCGAACATCCGCAGCGCGAACAGCGCGGCGGCCAGCGCCACCGCGGTTGCGCTCGCACCGACCCAGAGCACGCCCAGGCAGCCCGCATGGATGAGGACGAACGGCAGCACGCGCAACCAGTCGATGTGCCGGCTGTCGATGCCGTGGCGGGACTCGGCCGACGTGGCCGCCGCGCTATCAAACCAGCACAGGAAGGTTTCGAGGCGGTTCTTCATGTCCAGCGTTGCGGCACTTTGCGCAATAGCGAAACGTCGTAGCCCTGGGCGCGCAGCAAGCCGACCAGCTCTTCATACTCGGCGTCTGGCAGCGTCGGCGTGCGCGCCATGATCCAGGCGTAGTCGCGCTTTTCGCGGCCGATCACCGTGCGCGCGTAGTCGGGCGAAACGTGCACGATGCGGTAGTCGGTCTTCAGCGGCCAGACGAACTGCATCTCCCAGACCGAATTCACGGCCCGGTCGGCGATGAAACCGCGGGGCGCGTAGCGCTTTCGCTCGCCGTCGAAACCGCCGGCGCGGAACGTGAATGTGGTGTCAATGCTGCCGTCGGGGGCGAGGCGGTAGGACTCGATCGCGTTGTGCGCGTTCTTTTCGATGAAGGTCGGGATGCTGGCGATCACGTACCAGTCGCCCATGAAGCGCGGCAGGTCCACCTTG
Source organism: Nitrosovibrio sp. Nv4 (assembly GCA_945906765.1). Lineage (GTDB taxonomy): Bacteria > Pseudomonadota > Gammaproteobacteria > Burkholderiales > SG8-39 > RBG-16-66-20. The sequence continues at coordinate 8,170 of CAMDRF010000062.1, forward strand.
TCGGCGAGCGCGAGCGGCGGCAGCGGCGGCGCGCCGCAGCCGGCGAGTGCGCAGCCGCAGATGAAGAGGGACAGGATGCGTTTCATGCTTTGCGCTTTCATATCAGCCGGTAGCGCAGCCGCCGCCCGCCCTTGGCCGCCGATTCGAGCGCGACCCATTGCGTCCCGGCGTACCAGACATCGATGGCGAGGTTCGCGCCTGCCAGTCGATATCGCTGCGAAACGGTCGGCCGGCCGCGCACCTCGATGGTTTCCTCGCCCTCGCGGGAGACGGTGACCGGCTCGAAGCGGCCGGTCTGCGCGTTCAGCAGGCGTCCGCCCTGCAGGATCTTCGGGTTCCAGTAGGCGAAACTCAGGTTGCAGCCGCCGGGTTCTCCGCGCCAATCCACCTTTTCCCGGTCGCCGTTGTCGTCGGTGGTCGAATCGAGCGCCTGCAGGCATTCGCCGTGCCAGCGTTCCATCGCATCGTGCGCGTAGCGGTAGACGGTCAAGCCAAGCACGCGCACCTGGAAGCGCGCTTCGCTGCGCAATTCGCGCGACCCGCCATCGGTGCGCAGGGTGAAGTGGTGGTGTCCGATCTCGCGCTCGTCGAGAAAGACCCGGAAGTTCCAGGCGAGCGGCTCCGCAAACGCCGGGGTCGCCGCGAGCAGAAGAAGGAATGGCACAAGACGGTTCATGCGCGGCGCGGCGGGCCGGGAAAAAAAGCGTTGGTGCGCGCGATGTAGTCGCGGTACGCGGGGCGGCGCTCGCCGATGTCCTTCTCCAGCAGCGCGACGCCCGAGACGCGCAGCAGGAGCAGGCTCATCAGCAGCGGGGCGAACAGCGTCCACCAGGCGCCGCCGGCGACGGCAAGCAGCCAGAAGCCCCACGCGATGCAGAACTCGCCGAAGTAGTTCGGGTGCCGCGTGTAGCGCCACAGTCCGCGGTCCATGACCTGGCCGGCGCTGGCCGGGTCGGCCTTGAAGCGCGCCAGTTGCGCGTCGCTGGTCGATTCGAACACGATGCCGAAGGCCGCCAGCGCGGCGCCCAGCGCATCGAGCGCCCCCAGCGGCGCCGCCGAGGCGATCGCACCGGCAAGCGGCGCCGAGATCAGCCAGGCGAGAATCGCCTGCAGTCCGAATACCAGGTACAGGCTCTTCCAGGCGAACCCGGGTTCGTTGCGCGCGCGGATCGCGCGGTAGCGGTGGTCTTCGGGCGCTCCCCAGTTGCGCAGGGCAAGATAGCTCGCCAGGCGCAGCGCCCACACGGCGACCAGCGCAAGCATGAGCCAGGCGCGCGCACCCTCGCCGCCGGCCGCCGCATAGACGAGGGCCGCGGCGAGAAAAAACAGCGACCAGACGATGTCCACCAGTCCCGCGTTGCGCCGCGCGGTTGCCACCGCCCAGGCGGCAAGCGCCATCGCCAGCAGCGCCGGCAAAGCGAGAAGCCATGTCAGCGCCGTGCTCACGAACGCTCCAGGCGCAGCGCGAGCGACAACAACAGCGGTGTGGCGAGCGCCCAGACGGCGGCGAGCGCGGCGAGGGCGGGCAGCAGCTGCACCAGCGTCAGCGCGCCGAGGTTCGCGCCCGCGTAGTAGGCCGCGGGGCCGCCGACCAGCCCGAGCAGCGCACCCAGCCAGAGTCGGTCGCGCAGCGCGCGCATCGAAACATTGAGCGTGATCGCAAACAGCGCCCACATCGCCACGATCCAGTAGGGCGCCGTGCCTTCGAGCAGCACGCCCGCGTCGTAGCGCAGCCAGCCTGAGGATGCGAGCAGCGAATCGGCCACCGCACCGGTTGCGGCGGCGGCCGCCACCAGCGCGAACTCGCGGCCTGGACGCGCCGCGAGCGCGATGTGCGCCGCGACGATGGCGAGCGCGACGAGCGAGCCTTCGAGCGCGTAGCCGTGTGCCGCGCCGAGCACGCAGGCGAACCAGCCGGTCTGGAAAAGCAGGATATTGGCCGCCATGGCCACGGGTGTTCGCATCGCTTCGACTACCGGGAGGCGCGTTCGAACAGGTAGTGGCTTACCCACCACTGCTGGCCGCGGTCGGCGCCGAAGAGTTCGGCGCAGGCCATGAAGAAGATCCGCCAGCGCTGCAGCCACATGCGGGCATCGGCCGCGCCGTAGGCGCGGGCGAGCACCGGCAGCACCGCGGCGCGGTTGCGGTCGAGGTTGTCGAGCCAGGCGTCGGCGGTGCGCTGGTAGTGGGTGCCATCCCAGCGCCAGCGCTGCAGAAGGCGCAGGTCCTGCTGGAAGCGCAGCGCGAGGTCGTCGCTTGGCATCATGCCGCCAGAGAAGAAATGCCGGCTCATCCAGTCCGAAGGACCGGATGCGACGAACGGGTACGGCACGCTGCGGTGGCAGAACACGTGCATGAAAAATCGCCCGCCGGGCGCCAGCCAGCCGTGCACGCGGCCGAACAGGGCGCGCCAGTTGCGCATGTGCTCGAACATCTCCACCGAGACCACCCGGTCGAAGCCGGGTTCGATGTCGAAGCGGTTCATGTCGGCGGTGACCACCGCGAGATTGCGCAGTCCGCGGGCGCGTGCCTGCTCTTCGATGTAGACGCGCTGCGATGCGGAGTTGGAGACCGCGGTGATGCGCGCGCCGGGATAGCGCTGCGCCATCCACAGCGTGAGCGACCCCCAGCCGCAGCCCAGTTCGAGGATCCGCTGGCCGTCGGCGAGCCCAGCGCGCGCGCAGGTCTCCTCGAGCGCCGCCGCCTCCGCCTGCGCGAGATTCGTGACGCCCTCGGGCCACCAGCAGCTGCTGTATTTCCGGTTGGGGCCGAGCGCCAGGGCGAAGAATTCTGCAGGCACTTCGTAGTGCTGCGCATTGGCCAGGTCGGGCAGGAGGGCGATGTCGGCGCTCTCCATGTCGCGAACGAAGCTTTCGGCGCGGCGTGCGGCCGCTTCGCTGTCCCGGAGCTCGAGCTCCGCGAGGCGCTGGTCGCACAGGCGCCGGATGGCGCCGCGCACGACGGCGTCAGGGACGTAGCCTTGTTCCACCCAATCGACCGCGAGTTGCGCCGCGCCGTTCATCGCGATTTCGCGCCGCTGCCCAGCGTGGCCTGCACGAGGCGCATGCCGGTCTCGATGTCCGTGCCCAGGGGAACGGCGCCTGCGGCGACCACGGCGTCGTGGTGGCGGACCGAGGTCTGGCCGCCGACGAACACCGGGATGCGGGCCTGTGCCGCCAGCTCGGGCAGCCCTTTCGCCAGGATGCCGGGCGCGGGATCGGTCGAGCTTGACAGCACAATCGCGTGGCAGCCGCCGCGCAACGCGGCCGGGGCGAGTTCCGTGAGAGGAATGTCCGCGCCCAGTGTCACGCAGCGCAGGCCGGCCTCGTACGCGGCGAGCACGAACAGCAGCAGGCCGATTTCATGGTGCTCGCCCGGCGCGCAGGCGAGCAGCAGGCGCGGGCCGGCTTGCGGGCGGCGATGGTGCAGCCGCGCGCCCAGCTTGTTGCGCAGGTAGACCGCGAAGAAGTGCTCTTCCGCGATCGCTCCGGCAGCGCGTTCCCAGCGCAGGCCGAGTATCGCGAGCAGGGGCATGAGCAAGTTGCGGGTCACGCTCCCGATCGGATGCAGCGCCAGGGCGCTGTCGTAGGCCTCGTCGAGCGCGGACTCGTCGAACTGGGCGATCGCCTGCGACATGCGCCGCAGGTGCGGCGCCCAGGGACCGGTCGCGCCCGCCGCCGCCGCCGGTTCGGGCTCGCTGCCGGCGAGCGCGCGCGGCACGTCGCTGATCGGTATGCCCTTGGCGGTGAGCGCCAGCACGCGATGGATCAGGTGGACGTGCTCCTGCGTGTAGTAGCGATGTCCGGAGGGCGTGCGCTTCGGGCGGATCAGGCCGTAGCGCCGCTCCCAGGCGCGCAGGGTGACGGGCAGGACGCCCGTCAGCGAGGCGAGGGTGCGGATCGGAAAGCGTTGCACGGGCGTTGAAACATTCATGTACGGTAATTATACATAATTGCATATTTAGAGGTAAAGATAGTGATACAAGACTTATACAGCGGCGGCCCGTAAAATTCCGTGGATAATCACGGACTTCGCCGAGGAAACGCCCCCGATGACCGCTGTCGCCGCACTTGATTTCCGCCCCGACGCGCCCGAGTTCCTTGCCGATCCGTTTCCGGTCTACCGCCGGCTGCGCGAAGAAGACCCCGTGCACTGGAGCCCGCGCCTCAAGTCCTGGGTGCTGACGCGCTACGACGATATCAAGGCGGTGTGCCTGGACAAGGAGATCTCGTCGGACCGGCTGCGGCCGTTCTTCGCCACGCTGCCGGGGCCGGAAGCCGCGCGCATCGGCGAAATCATGCGCTACCTCACGCACTGGATGGTGTTCCGCGATCCGCCCGAGCACACGCGCCTGCGGCGCCTGACCAGCAAGGTGTTCCACGTGCAGTCCATGCACGCCATGCGGCCGGTGGCCGAGGAACTGACCGAATGGTTACTCGAGAAAATTCGCGCGCGCATCGGCGACTCCGGCGAGATCGATTTCGTCGCCGATTTCGCCGGCCCGCTGCCCGCGCTGGTGATCATGGCGATGCTGGGCGTGCCGAAGGAGGAACTGGTCAAAGTGAAGCGCATGTCCGACGAGATGGCGCTGTTCATCGGCAGCTCGCGCATGTCCGGGGAAAAGTACGACGTCGCCGAGCGCGCGACCAGGGAAATGGCCGGCTTTTTTCTTGAGTTGATTCAGGATAGAAGGAAAAACCCGAAAACCGACCTGCTGTCGCAACTCGTGAACCTGGAGGACGGCGGCGACCGGCTGACGGAGGACGAACTGGTCGCCACCTGCATCCTGCTCCTCTTCGCGGGACACGAGACCACCACCAACCACATCGCCAACGGTCTTCTTTCGCTGTTGCGTTTTCCTGCCGAATTGAATGCGCTGAGGGAGCAACCGGAAATCGCGCAGCGCGCGATTGAGGAGTTGTTGCGTTACGACGGTCCCAGCGGCGCTCAGGTGCGTGTGGTGAAGGTCGAACAGGAGATGCGCGGCCGAATTCTGAAGCCCGGCGACCGCGTGTTCATCATGCTGAACGCCGCCAACCGCGATCCCGAGGCCTACGACGATCCGGATCGCCTGATGCTCCAGCGCAAGGACGTGCCGCACCTCACCTTCGGCTTCGGCATGCATATCTGCCTGGGCTTTCCGCTGGCGCGCATGGAAGGCCAGATCGCGCTGCCGGCGGTGGCGCGGCACTGGAAAAACATCGCGCTTGCCGCGCCCGAGGCGAAGCTCGAGTGGCTGAATTCATTGGTGTTCCGCGGCATGAAAGCGCTGCCGCTGAGCGTCTCGCGATAGCCGCCCATGGCAGTTTCCGTGATCCGCCATGGCGCCGTGACCGTGTATCCCGGGGAGAAATCCGGCAAGTACCCAGACGGCAACCAGGTGATGGTGCGCGGCGCGGATACGCTGGTGGCTTTCGACACGCCGCTGGTCGCCAATCGCATGGGCCGCGAACTGCTGGATGCGGACCTGGTGGTGCTGGGCCATGTCCACGAAGACCACATGGCCGGCTTGCACCGGCTGCGGCACGCGCCGGTCCACGTGCACGAGGCGGATGTGGCAGCCGCGCGCAGCTGGGAAGGCATGGCGCGGCACTACGGCTATGTGCCCGAGGTCCTGGCGCGCATGAGGACCATGATCGAAAAGGATTTCCACTATGCGCCGCGTCCCGACGCCCTGGCCTACAAGGACGGCGCGTCCTGGGATCTTGGCGGCGGCGTGACGGTGCGCGCCATCCACATGCCCGGCCATACCAGCGGGCATTGCGTGCTGCTGGTGGAGCCGGGCGGCATTGCCTTCATTGGCGACATCGACCTGTCGTCCTTCGGGCCGTACTACGGTGACGCGACCTCCAGCCTCGCTGCATTCCGGCGCACGCTGGAGGCGGTGAAGGACATTCCGGCGAAGGTGTGGATCACCTCGCACCACAAGGCCGTAATCACCGACAGGGAGACGTTCCTTGCCCTGCTCAAGGCTTTCGCCTCGCGGCTCGACGCGCGGGAGGAGGCGATCGCGGACCATCTGGGGCGGCAGCCCTCGACGCTGGCCGAGCTCGTAGCGCGCCGGTTCGTTTACCCAAAGCACCTGGACGACGTGTATTACGCGGATGCCGAGCGCCGCGTCATCGAGCAGCATCTCGAGGAACTCGCGCGCGCCGGCCGCGCCATCGACGAAGGCGGGCGCTGGCGCCTGGTGTAATCCGGCTTCGCCTAGCCGGGCTTGACCGCAGTCAAGAATCTTCGCGCCGCCGCCAGCCGATAATCGAAGCGTGAAGAAGAAGCGCACGTGAAGAAGAAGCGCAAATACGGCCTCAAGGGCCGGGGCGTCGATCGGCGGGCGCGCGAAGAGGTCCGCGTTCTGCTCGGCAAGGCGCCACGGCGTCGCGACCTGCTGATCGAACACCTGCACAGGTTCCAGGACCGCTACGGCCACCTGTCGTCGGCGCACCTGGCGGCGCTGGCCGAGGCCATGAAGCTGTCGCAGACCGAGGTGTATGAAGTCGCGACCTTCTACCACCACTTCGACGTGGTGAAGGAAGGCGAGACCCCGCCGCCCGCGCTCACCGTGCGGGTATGCGACTCCTTGTCCTGTGAACTGGCTGGTTCTGCGAAACTTCTTGAAGGACTTTCACTGGGAAAAAGCGTGAGGGTCAAGCACGCACCCTGCGTCGGGCGCTGCGAGTCTGCGCCGGTGGCGATCGTCGGGCAGTACCCGGTGCTGAACGCTTCGGTTTCGTCCGTGGAAAAAGCGGTCGCGGCGAACCAGACCCGCTGCCCCGAGACGCCTTACGTGGACTTCAACACATATAGTAAGGGCGGCGGATACCAACTCATCGCCGATTGTCTCGCCGGCAAGCGCACGCGCGAGGAGATCTGCAAAATCGTCGAGGACTCGGGGCTGCGCGGCCTGGGCGGAGCGGGATTCTCGACCGGCCGCAAGTGGAAAATCGTCGCCGCCGAGCCGGCGCCGCGCGTGATGGCGGTGAACATCGACGAGGGCGAGCCGGGCACCTTCAAGGACCGCTACTACCTCGAGCGCGACCCGCATCGATTCCTGGAAGGAATGCTGGTTGCGGCGTGGTGTTCGGGTGTTGGCGAGATCTATATCTATCTGCGGGATGAATACGCTGGCTGCCGCGCCATCCTGGAAAAAGAACTTTCCAGATTGAAAAAACTTACGTCGTTTCCTCTGCCCCCCATCCACCTGCGCCGTGGAGCGGGTGCCTACATCTGCGGCGAAGAGTCGGCGATGATCGAATCCATCGAGGGCAAGCGCGGCATGCCGCGGCTGCGGCCGCCCTACGTGGCGCAGGTGGGCCTGTTCGGCTACCCGACGCTCGAGCACAACATGGAAACCGTGTACTGGGTGCGCGAGATCGTCGAAAAGGGCGCGCAGTGGTTCGCATCGCTGGGCAGGAATGGCCGCAAGGGCCTGCGCTCCTTTTCGGTGTCGGGCCGCGTGAAGAAGCCGGGCGTGCATGTCGCGCCTGCCGGCATCACGGTGAAGGAACTGATCGCCGAATACTGCGGCGGCATGCTGGAGGGCCACGCGTTCTACGGCTACCTGCCGGGCGGCGCCTCGGGTGGGATCCTGCCCGCGTCGTTGGGCGACGTGCCGCTCGACTTCGACACGCTCCAGCCCCACGGCTCGTTCATCGGCTCCGCGGCTGTCATCGTGCTTTCCGACCGTGACAAGGCCTCGGATGCGGCGAAGAACCTGATGAAGTTCTTCAAGGAGGAATCCTGCGGCCAGTGCACCCCCTGCCGGGTGGGGACCGCCAAGGCGCTGACGTTGATGAATGAGCGAAAGTGGAACCAGCCGTTGCTTCAGGAACTCTCACAGGCCATGATGGACGCTTCGATCTGCGGGTTGGGGCAGGCGGCGCCGAACCCGGCGCTTACCGTGATGAAGTATTTTCCGCAGGAAGTGGGGTAAGCAATGGACCGCATCAGCACGAAACAGCTGGCGACGCTGCCGATCGAGTTCAAGCTAAACGGCAGGACCGTCGTCGGCCGGCCAGACGAACTCCTCATCGAGACCGCGCGCCAGAACGGCGTCGTCATTCCGCACCTGTGCTACTCGCGCCCGCTGCGCCCGGACGGCAACTGCCGCGCCTGCGTGGTCGAAGTGAAGGGCGAGCGCGTGCTCGCGCCCGCCTGCTGCCGCTATCCGACGCAGGGCATGGAAGTGACCACCGACAGCCCGCGCGCGCTGGCCTCCCAAAGAATGGTGCTCGAGCTGCTGATGTCGGACATGCCGGAGACGCAGTACACGCTCAACAACAAGGTCGACGTCTGGGCGAAGAAGCTGGGCGTCGGCAAACCCCGGTTCGAGGCGAGAAAGCAGCCGAAGGCCGATTTCTCCCATCCGGCGATGACGGTGAACCTGGATGCCTGCATCCAGTGCACGCGCTGCCTGCGCGCCTGCCGCGAAGAGCAGGTGAACGACGTCATCGGCTACGCATTCCGCGGCGAGCACTCGAAGATCGTGTTCGACCAGGACGATCCGATGGGCGCCTCCACCTGCGTGGCCTGCGGCGAGTGCGTGCAGGCCTGCCCGACGGGCGCGCTGATGCCGGCGCGCGAGGCGGGGCTGGAGGTCATCGACAAGAAGGTGGACTCGGTCTGCCCGTTCTGCGGCGTCGGCTGCCAGCTCACCTACCACGTGCAGGAGGAGACGAACGTCATCAAGTTCGTCACCGGCCGCGACGGCCCGTCGAACCACGGGCGCCTGTGCGTCAAGGGGCGCTACGGTTTTGACTACGTGCAGCATCCGCAACGCCTTACGAAGCCCTTAATTCGCAGGAAAGGAATGGAGAAAACCGCTCACTTCACCGTCGATCCGGCGAACTGGAAGGAAGCGTTCCGCGAGGCCAGCTGGGATGAGGCTCTTGATGTTGCTGCTTCTGGTTTGCTAAGAATAAAAAATCAAGATCGCTTCGCCCTCGCGGGATTCGGTTCCGCGAAGGGCTCCAACGAAGAGGCGTATCTTTTCCAGAAGCTGGTGCGTACCGGTTTCGGCACCAACAATGTCGACCACTGCACGCGCCTGTGCCATGCGTCCTCCGTGGCCGCGCTGCTCGAAGGCGTTGGCTCGGGCGCGGTTTCCAACCAGGTCAGCGACGTGATGAACGCCGAAGTGGTGCTGGTGATCGGCGCCAATCCGACGGTCAACCACCCGGTGGCCGCCACCTGGATGAAGAACGCGGCGAAGAACGGCACCAAGCTGATCATCGCCGACCCGCGGCGCACCGAGCTCGCGCGCCACGCCGCCTACGTGCTGCAGTTCAACGCGGACACGGATGTTGCGATGCTGAATGCCCTCATCCATACCATCATCGACGAAAATTTAGTAAATGATGCTTTTGTAAAAGATAGAACCAGTGGGTTCGAAGCGCTGAAAGAAAACGCCAAGAACTATTCTCCCGAGAAGATGGCGCCGATCTGCGGCATCCCGGCGACGACGCTGCGCGAGGTGGCGCGCCTCTTCGCCACCTCCAAGGGCTCGATGATCCTCTGGGGCATGGGCATCTCGCAGCACGTGCACGGCACCGACAACGCGAGGTGTCTCATCGCGCTGTCGCTGATGACCGGGCAGGTGGGGCGCCCGGGCTGCGGGCTGCATCCCTTGCGCGGCCAGAACAACGTCCAGGGCGCGAGCGACTCGGGTCTTATCCCGATGATGTTTCCGGACTACCAGCGCGTGGACGACCCGGAAGCCAACAAGCGCTTCGAATCGCTGTGGGGCGCCACTCTGGAGAAAAAGCCCGGCCTCACGGTGGTGGAGGTGATACGCGCCGCCGATGCCGGCGAGGTGCGCGGCATGTACATCATGGGCGAGAACCCGGCGATGTCCGATCCGGACGTGGAGCACGCGCGCGCCGCGATGGCGAAGCTGGAGCACCTGGTGGTGCAGGACATCTTCCTCACCGAGACCTGTTACCTCGCCGACGTGGTGCTGCCCGCCACCGCCTGGCCGGAAAAAGACGGCACGGTGACGAACACGGACCGCATGGTGCAGATCGGCCGCAAGGCGCTCGATGCACCGGGCGAGGCGAAGCCCGATCTCTGGATCATCAACGAGCTGGCGAAGCGGCTGGGTTTGAATTGGTCCTATGAAAAGCCAAAACAAGTCTGGGATGAAATGCGAAAGGCAATGAGCTCGATCGCCGGGATCACCTGGGAGCGGCTGGAGCGCGATTCCTGCGTGGTCTACCCCTGCGAGAACGAGGGCGATCCGGGTACCTCCGTGGTGTTCACGGAGGTTTTCCCGACCGCGACCGGCCGCGCGAAATTCGTCCCGGCCGACATCATTCCGGCAGACGAGCGGCCCGACGACGAATACCCCGTCGTGCTGATCACCGGGCGGCAGCTGGAGCACTGGCATACCGGCGCGATGACCCGCCGGGCAGGCGTGCTGGACGCAATAGAGCCCGAGCCGGTCGCTTCGCTGCATCCCCTGGACATCGAAAAACTGGGCGCAAAGCCGGGCGACATCGTCACTGTCCAGTCCCGGCGCGGCAGCATTTCCCTGTACGCGAGGGCGGACGAAGGCACGCCGCGCGGCGCGGTGTTCATCCCCTTCGCGTTCTACGAGGCGGCGGCGAACATGCTGACCAATCCGAAACTCGACCCTATCGGCAAGATTCCCGAGTTCAAATACTGCGCCGTCAGGGTGACGAAGGGCGGCGCGGCGCCGGGTAACCCGGGGTACGGCAAGGGCCGGGCGCTGTCCGAAATCTACAAATAAGAAACCAAGAGGAGAGAACTACCCATGCCGTCGGACATCGAGATCGCACAGGCCGCGAAACTGCAGCGCATTTCCAAGGTGGCGCTGGAGAGGCTCGGCATCGCCGAGGAGCACCTCGAGCCCTACGGGCATTACAAGGCGAAGGTTTCGCTGCCGTATCTCGAGACGCTGAAGTCGAGGAAGAACGGCAAGCTGATCCTGGTCACCGCGATCAGCCCGACCCCCGCCGGCGAGGGCAAGACCACCACCACGGTCGGTCTGGGCGACGCGCTCAATCACATCGGCAAGAAGGCGGTGATCTGCCTGCGCGAGCCCTCGCTCGGGCCGGTATTCGGCGTCAAGGGCGGCGCCGCGGGCGGCGGCTATGCGCAGGTGGTGCCGATGGAAGACATCAACCTGCACTTCACCGGCGACTTTTCGGCCATCGCGCTGGCCAACAACCTGCTCGCGGCGCTGCTCGACAATCACATCACCCAGGGCAACGAGCTCGGCATCGACGTGCGGCGCATCCAGTGGAAGCGCGTCATGGACATGAACGACCGGGCGCTGCGCGACATCGTGGTCGCGCTGGGCGGCACCGCCAACGGCTACCCGCGCCAGGACGGCTTCGACATCGTGGTGGCCTCCGAAGTGATGGCGATCTTCTGCCTTGCCACTTCGCTGGACGATCTGAGGACGCGGCTTGGAAATATCGTGGTTGGTTATTCAAGAGATCAAAAACCAATCAAAGCAAAAGATTTAAAAGCGCATGGCGCGATGACGGTCCTGTTGAAGGACGCGCTCGCGCCCAACCTGGTGCAGACGCTGGAAAACAACCCGGCCTTCATCCACGGCGGCCCGTTCGCCAACATCGCGCACGGCTGCAATTCGGTGATCGCCACCCAGAGCGCGCTCAAGCTCGCCGACTACGTGGTGACCGAGGCGGGCTTCGGCGCCGACCTGGGCGCCGAGAAGTTCCTCGACATCAAGTGCCGCAAGACGGGCCTCATGCCGAGCGCCGCGGTGATCGTGGCGACGGTGCGCGCGATGAAATACCACGGTGGCGTCGA
>CAMDRF010000063.1 GCA_945906765.1 Nitrosovibrio sp. Nv4
TGAAGACGTTGAAATGCGTACTGAATATCGGCGAGAGCACCTCGGCCCGCTTATTCGCGGCAAGTACGCCGCTCGGTATGCCAAGGCCACGAATATTGTCGTGATCGACCCTGCTTTGGCTAAAGTCTTCCCCAACAGCGAGGCGGTCAACGACGCTCTGCGGAAGTTGCTATCGGTTGCAACAGCAGCAACAGGCATTACAAGCCGCTCAAATCGGACGCGCAAGCGGGCCGCCGTTTAGCGGCGACGTTACGCGGCACGAAAACAGGCTGTGACATGAACCACAAGCGCAAACGATCCAAGCAACGACGGGCCAAAGAGGCGGCAGCCAAGCACGACTTGGGCGACGGCATATGACCTGGCGCCCTTCAATTCCGGCCGCGCAATTCCAGTAGTAATTTCTTCACCGGCGCCGGGACGGCCGCGCGAATAGCGTCGTCCAAGTCCAACCAGATCCGGCCCGGTGCTTCGGCGCGCGGGAGGATTTTGCGCACCGTACAGCGGATCGGTCGTACCCGCAGTTTGAAATGCGTAAAGCCATGCTCGATCTCAGGCAAGCGGAGTGCTTGCTTCACTTCGCCGCCCAGGACTTTTCGGCAAAACACTTCCGCCAAACCTGAAATCAGTTCGGGAAAGGCCCAGAGCCCGCCCCAGATTCCCGTGCTTGGACGCCGCTCCAGAAGGACCGAGCCCTGGTGCAGCAGCACCAGCCACGTCGCGTGCTTCAGCGGCAGCGGATTGCGCTTGCGTGCGGCGGGCAATTCGTCGATCCGGTCCTCGCGGCGCGCCACGCACTCTCCGGCCACGGGACAGCGCTCGCAAGCCGGACGGGTCCGCGTGCAGACAGTTGCTCCAAGATCCATGAGCGCCTGGGTGTAAGTGCCGATGGCGCGCGCCGGAAGGAGCTTTTGCGCCAGCGCCCATTGCGCTTTCTCGCCCTCGATGCCGAAGCGGCGCGCGAGCACGCGCTTGACGTTGCCATCGAGGATCGCCGCGCGCCGGCCGAAGGCGAACGCCGCGATGGCGGCGGCAGTGGACGGGCCGACACCGGGCAAGGCATGGATTTGCTCATAGGTGTCCGGAAACCTTCCCGCCTGCGCCACCTCCCGCGCGGCGCGCAGCAGGTTGCGGCCGCGAGCGTAGTAGCCCAGCCCGCTCCAAAGCCGCAAGACCTCGTCCTCCGAAGCGCCGGCCAGGGCGCCGACATCGGGGAAGCGCTCAAGAAAGCGCTGGTAGTAGGGGATGACCGCCGCGACCTGGGTCTGCTGCAGCATGATTTCCGACAGCCAGATGCGGTACGGATCGCGCGTTCCCTGCCACGGCAGCCCGTGCCGGCCGTGCCGCCGCTGCCACAGAACGAGTTTTTGCGCAAAATCCGGCACGCGCCGATTCTATGGCAAGGTAGCGGCCGCATTCCCGCCCACACATGCTCGCCTTCATCCTTCGCCGCCTGGCTCAGGCGGTACTCGTCATGCTGTCAGTCGGACTGATCGCGTTTTCGCTGTTCCGCTTTGTCGGCGACCCGGTGCTGTTCATGCTCGGCCAGGACGTGACGCCCGAGGCCCGCGTGCGGATCACGCAGATGCTCGGCCTCGACCGGCCGTTCTATGTGCAGTACGCGAAATTCGTTGCGCGGGCCGCGCAGGGCGATTTCGGCCTCAGCCTGCGCCAGGCGCAGCCGGTGTCGAAGCTGATTGCCGAGCGCCTGCCGGCAACCCTCGAACTGTCCATGGTCGCGGCGCTGTTCGCCCTGGCCGGCGGCGTCTCGATGGGCGTGTACACCGCGCTGCGAAGAAACTCGTGGTTATCGCAGGTGATGCTCGCAGTGTCGCTCATCGGCATATCGCTGCCCACGTTCCTGATCGGCATCCTGCTGATCCTCGTCTTCGCGGTGCAGCTCGGCTGGCTGCCGTCCTTCGGGCGCGGCGACACGGTTGCGCTGGGCTGGTGGAGCACCGGCTTTCTGACGGCGTCCGGCCTGACATCGCTCATCCTGCCGGCGATCACGTTGGGCCTGTTCCAGATGACACTCATTCAGCGCCTGGTGCGCGCGGAGATGCTCGAAGTGCTGCGTACCGACTACGTAAAATTCGCGCGCGCACGCGGCCTCACAGACCGCGCGGTGCACTTCGGGCACGCGCTGAAGAACACCCTGGTACCCGTCATCACCATCACCGGACTGCAGCTCGGCGCGATCATCGCCTTCGCCATCATCACCGAGACCGTGTTCCAGTGGCCGGGAATGGGGCTGCTGTTCATCCAGGCGGTCGGCTTCGCCGACGTCCCGGTGATGGCGGCCTATCTTTGCCTGATCGCGCTATTCTTCGTCATCATCAATCTCGTCGTCGATCTGCTCTATTACGCCGTGGATCCACGTCTTCGGATCGATCGCACGCTGACCGCACACTGAGGAAAACCATGACTGCTTCCGTCGAGCACATCCGCAAATTTCACGCCGAACTGCGCGCCATCCGGCGCGATATCCATGCCCATCCCGAGCTCGCCTTCCAGGAAAGCCGCACCTCGCAACTGGTCGCCGATCGGCTGGCGGCCTGGGGCATCGAAGTGCACCGCGGCCTGGCGAAGACCGGCCTGGTGGGCGTCGTCAAAGGCAAGAAATCTTCCAGCGGCCGCGCGATCGGATTGCGCGCCGACATGGACTGCCTGCCGATGCACGAAACCAACAATATCCCGCACAAGTCGACGCACGCCGGGCGCATGCACGCCTGCGGGCATGATGGGCACACCACCATGCTGCTGGGTACTGCTCGGTATCTGGCGGAAACCCGCAACTTCGACGGCACGGCGTATCTCATTTTTCAACCGGCCGAAGAAGGCGGTGGCGGCGGCAAGCTGATGGTCGAGGAAGGACTGTTCGACCGGTTCCCCGCGAACGAGGTCTACGCCGTGCACAACTGGCCGGGCCTGCCGCCGGGACAGATGGCGGTGCGGCCGGGGCCCGTGATGGCGGCCACCGACGAGATCGTGGTTACCGTGCGGGGCAAGGGCGGACACGCGGCGATGCCGCATCTCACGGTGGACCCCGTGGTCATCACCGCGCAAGTGATTTCGGCGCTGCAATCCATCGCCAGCCGCAATGCCAACCCGCTGGATGCGCTCGTGGTTTCGGTGTGCTCGATGGAAACCAGCCAGACCGGCGTTTTCAACGTGATCCCGGATTTCGTCAAACTGATCGGCACCGTGCGCACCTTCCGCCCCGAGACGCGCGATATGGCCGAAGCCCGTATCGCGGAAATCATCGCCGGCATCGCCAAGGCGATGGGCGGCGGCGCCGAGATCGCCTACAAGCGCGGCTATCCCTCCACGATCAACACCGAGCGCGAAGCGATCTTTGCGGCCAAAGTGGGCGAACGCGTATTCGGCAAGAGCAACGTGATTACCGATGCCGAGCCGACCATGGGTGGCGAGGACTTCTCCTACATGCTGCAGGCGCGCCCCGGCGCCTACGTCTTTCTCGGCCAGGGCGGCGGACCGAACAACTGCTACCTGCACAATCCCGGCTACGACTTCAACGACGAGGTGATTCCGCTGGGCGCCGGCTACCTCGCCGCGCTGGTCGAGGAATCGCTGCCGCTGAAGTAGCGGCAGGAATCGCCGCTTCAATTCAGTGAATTTCCAGGGAATTTGGAATAACGACCTCGCGTACAGTTTCCGCCGGTCGCCGGTGGCGATCGCGGCTGCCGTGTTGACGGTGATCTGCATTGGCGGGGCGCTGCTCGCGCCCTGGCTCGCGCCGCAAAACCCTTTCGATGCCGCATCGCTCGACCTGAACAAGGCCTTCGCACCGCCGGCATGGGTGGCGCAGGGCGCGGCCGACTATCCGCTGGGCACGGACGACCAGGGCCGCGACGTACTCTCGACCATCCTGTACGGGGCGCGCATTTCGCTCGGCGTCGGGGCGGCGGCGGTGCTCTTCGCGCTCGTCGTCGGGGTCACGCTGGGACTCCTGTCGGGCTATCTCGGAGGGCGTATCGATGCCTTCATCATGCGCGTTGCCGACATCCAGCTGTCCTTTCCCGCGATCCTGATTGCGCTGCTGGTGGACGGCGTCGCGCGCGTCGCCATGCCCGCCGATTCGCACGACGAAATCGCCATCCCGGTGTTGATCCTGGCGATCGGGGTCTCGGGCTGGGTTCAGTACGCACGCACGGTGCGCGGCTCGACGATGGTCGAAAAGAACAAGGAATACGTGCAGGCGGCGCGCGTCATCGGGCGGCCGCCCTTCGCAATCATGCTGCGGCACGTGCTGCCGAACGTCATGGGCCCGGTGCTGGTGATCGCGACCATCCACATCGCCACCGCGATCATTACCGAGGCGACGCTTTCCTTCCTCGGCGTCGGCGTGCCGCCCACCCGTCCGTCCCTCGGAACGCTGATCCGCATCGGCAACGAATTCATGCTCTCCGGGGAATGGTGGATCACGGTGTTTCCCGGAATCGCCCTGGTGACGCTGGTGCTATCGGTGAACCTGCTCGGCGACTGGCTGCGCGACGCTCTCAATCCGAAGCTGCGCTGACGAGGCGGTGAGCCGAGCATGATCCTGGAAGTGAAGGACCTGAGAATCGAATTCCGTACGCGCCACGGCACACTGGTGGCGGTAGACGGGGTTTCCTTCTGCATCGCGCCCGGCGAAGTGCTTGGCGTGGTCGGCGAATCCGGGGCCGGCAAATCGCTTACTGGCACGGCCATCATCGGCCTGCTCGAGCCCCCCGGCTGCATCGCCGCGGGCGAGATCAGGCTGGAAGGCGAGCGTATCGACAACCTGCCGTATGAGGCGATGCGCCGCATCCGCGGGCGGCGCATCGGCGCAATCTTCCAGGATCCGCTGACCTCGCTCAATCCGCTGTATACGGTCGGTGAGCAGCTGGTGGAAACCATCCGCACGCACCTCGACACCGGCGCCGCCGAAGCGAAGGAGCGGGCCCTGGCGCTGCTGCGCGAAGTCGGCATCCCGGCCCCCGAGGCACGCATTGACCACTATCCGCACCAGTTCTCCGGCGGCATGCGCCAGCGCGTCGTGATCGCGCTCGCCCTGTGCGCCGAGCCCCGCCTGATCATCGCGGACGAACCCACCACCGCGCTCGACGTTTCGATCCAGGCGCAGATCATCCAGTTACTGAAGAGACTGGCGCGCGATCACGGCGCCGCTGTGATGTTGATCACGCACGACATGGGCGTGATCGCCGAGACCGCCGACCGGGTCGCGGTGATGTATGCCGGACGCATCGCCGAGATCGGCCCGGTACGCGAAGTGATCCGCGCCGCCCGGCATCCGTACACCGTCGGGCTGATGGGGTCGATTCCCAAAATCCGCGTCGCCACCGATCGCATGCACGCTCCGCTGGTGCAGATCGACGGCGCGATGCCACGGCTGAACGCCATTCCCTCCGGCTGCGCTTTCCATCCCCGATGCGGCAAGAGCTTCGAGCGCTGCAGGAACGAGCGCCCCGAGCCGCGCCCGGCCGGCGCCAACCTCACCGCTTGCTGGCTTTATGACTAGCGCGGCGCCGACCCTGCTCGAGCTTGAGGACGTTGGGCGGGATTTCGACGTTTCCCGGCCGTGGCTGAACCGCGTCATCGAGGGCGTACCACGGCAGCTGCTGCATGCGGTGGACGGCGTGTCGTTCGCAGTGCGCAAAGGCGAAACGCTCGCACTGGTGGGCGAGTCCGGTTGCGGAAAATCCACCGTCGCGCGCCTGATCGTCGGCCTGTATGCACCCTCGCGCGGCCGCATCAGGTTCGACGGCGTAGAAATCTCCGACCCTTCGACAAGTGCCGCGACTGCCGGCATGCGCCGGCGCATGCAGATGATCTTCCAGGACCCCTTCGCCAGCCTGAATCCCCGCTGGCGCGTGCGCGACATTGTGGCGGAGCCCATACTGGTTCTGGATCTTTTGAAAGACAAGGTTAAAATCAACCGGCGCGTCGCGGAACTTCTGACGCAAGTAGGCCTTACGCCGGAGGACGGCGAGAAGTATCCGCATGAGTTCTCCGGCGGCCAGCGCCAGCGCATTTCGATCGCCCGCGCGCTCTCTGGAAATCCTGAGTTCCTGGTCTGCGACGAGCCGACCTCGGCGCTGGACGTTTCGGTGCAGGCGCAGATCCTCAACCTGATGACCGAATTGCAGGCGCGGCTCGGCCTGACCTATCTGTTCATCTCGCACAACCTGGCGGTCGTCTCCCATGTCGCCGACCGCATCGGCGTTATGTACCTGGGTCGACTGGTCGAAATCGCGGACGCCGCGGAACTTTTCGCGCGCCCCAGGCACCCCTACACGCGCATGCTGCTCGACGCCGTGCCGGATCTTGAGATGAGCGGCCGCCAGCGCACGCCGGTCGCGGGTGAAGTGCCAAATCCGCTGTCACCGCCCGCCGGTTGTACTTTTCACCCGCGTTGCCCGCATGCCAATAACCGGTGCAGGGCCGAAAAGCCGATCCTGGTGTGGCGCGACGCGACGGCAAGCGCCTGCCATGCGGTGGATGAAGGCCGGATCTAGCGCTTGAACAATGCGCGGACCGCGGCCGTGAGCGAACCGGAGAGGGTGCCGCCATAAAGACCGGCCGAGTGCGGCGCAACGTCGAGCTTGCCGCCCCCAGCGCCAGGACCGCGAGCGCCGCCAGTCCACCGATGCCGTACAGCAGAATCCTCACCGTTTTCATGGAGCCACCTTGTCCTTGTTGGCAATGCCGAAGGGTACGTGCCCGGTGGCGACATGCTGGCTTGCGGACGCGACGTGCCCGCGCTGGTCGTCGAAGTAGAAGTCAGGCTGGAAGGCTTTAAGGAACTCGCCCTTGTCCAGTCCGCCCAGAAACAGCGCCTCGTCCACGGCGATGTTCCAGTCCATGAGCGTACGCACCGCCCGCTCATGCGCCGGCGCGCTGCGCGCGGTGACCAGCGCGGTACGCACGCGCATCGGCACGTCGGTACCGGACGCGGCCTGCAGCCGGTGCAGGGCCTCGAGCAGGGGTTTGAACGGCCCCGGCGGCAATGGCTTCAACGCGTGGGCTGTTTCGTGGCGGGTGAATGCGTCCAGGCCATCGCGCTGGAACACGCGTTCGGCCTCATCCGAGAACAGCACCGCGTCGCCGTCGAACGCGATGCGCACCTCCTCGGCATGACGCCCGCCGGCCTGCGCCGATTCGGGCAACACGCGCGCCGCGGGAAAGCGCGCATCCAGCGCGCCCATCACGTCCTGCTCGTTGGCCGAAAGGAAGAGATTCGCGCGCAGCGCGTCGAGGTAGCGGTAGGGGCTGCGGCCGCGCGTGAACACGCCGCGCTCGATCTTCAGCCCGGCGCGCGCGGCCGAGCGGAAAATGCGCAGCCCCGAGACCGGGTCGGTCTTGGACAGGATCACCACCTCGACGCGCTGCGCGTCGCCGGCATTGAAGGCGAGCAGCTTCTGCACCAGGCGGAAGGCGACGCCTTCCTTCGCCGGCACGTCCATGCGCGAGTACTGCAGGTCGATGTAGGCGCGCTCGCCTTGGGCGTCGAACACGCGGTTCTCCTCCTCGAAATCGAACAGCGCCCGAGAAGAAATCGCGACGACAAGCTTGCCTTCTACCGAGTAGGGCATGGCCTCCAATCCAAGTTGGAGCGGGTGAAGGGAATCGAACCCTCGTATGCAGCTTGGGAAGCTGCCGTTCTGCCATTGAACTACACCCGCCTAGGGTCCGGGAGACGAGTCTCCCTGTCATACTACGCGGGGAATTTTACGGCAGATTCGTAGCCCGCCTGCGCGAGCGCCAAGCAGGTATGCGAACCGATGTACCCGAGTCCGCCGGTAACCAAAATCATCCGCGGGCTTGCTTTCCCGCCTGGATCCCGAATCGGATCATCGCGCACTCCGGCCCGGAGTGCAGCGCAGCCGGGCATTCGGCAGCTGGGACGACGATTGCGCCTCTATGAGCCGGCTCACGCTCACCGAGCGTCCCAGGTCGAGCGCGGCGAGCTTCGGCAGCCAGTTCGAAAACTTGCGCACCGGGCGGAGCCGCGCAAGGTGCAGCACGATCAGTACCGCGATGAATGCCACCACCGACAGGCGCGCCAACAGCGAAGCGATGGCGACAGATGCCGATTTCCGCTACCACTCCCTCCCCCCCAGCATCCGAGCGCAACCGGACTTTCGCCTCGTCTTGAATCGTCGCCTGCCATGAAGCGCCTGCTTACTCCGATTCTGTTCGGTTTCAGCATATTGCTCGCCGCGCCGGCTCTGGCTCAGGGAATCTTCGACGGACTGTACGGCCGCCCCCAGCAATCGGGCCCCCAAGCCCCCGGGCGGTCGGCGGACGAGCCGCGGCAGGACACCGGGCTCCCGGTGATCACGAATCGTCCGCGCTCCGGCACGACCGGTGCCCCTGGCCTGCCGGGCCGTCTGGAACGCCCCCTCTCTGGAGAGGCCGAATCCCTCGAGCAGATCCGTCAACTGCAACGGCCCGAGCGCGAGCGCAACGAGTTCCAGGAATTCGTGCTGCAATCCACCGGCCGCGACTTGCCGCTATTCGGTCACGATCTTTTCCGGGGCGTGCCGAGCACCTTCTCGCCGCTGGAGAACGTGCCGGTCACGCCGGACTACCTGATCGGACCGGGCGACGTGATCTATTTCCCGCCGATCGGCCCGCTGGCCGCGGTGAGCCGCAGCATCAACGTGGCGGCGGTCTACGAACTCAAGCCCGGCGCCTCGCTGGGCGAGCTGATTCGCTGGGCGGGCGGCCTGGCGACGACGGCCGAGGGCCAGCGGGTCGTGGTCGAGCGCATCGAAAATCGCCGCGCACGCAAGGTGGAAGAGTTTTCGCTCGACGCGACCGGGCTCGCACGCACGGTTCGCGATGGCGATCTGGTCACCGTTCGCGCCCTGGTCCCGCGCTTCGAAAATGCCGTGACGCTGCGCGGCAACGTCGCCTAGCCCGGGCGCTTCCCCTAGCGCGAGGGCATGCGCGTACGCGACCTCATTCCGGAAAAGGAAGCCCTGCTTTCCCGCGAATACCTCTTGCGCCAGAATCAACTCGTCGGCCTGGACGAAAACATCACGCGGCGAATCGATGACGAGGCTGTGAGTGAAACAATCCGTCGCCGCCAAATCGAGCGCGATGCGCTGCAGGTGGCCGTGCCGGAGTCCGGACGCGGGGTGAGACCCGGTTAACCGCGGCTGCTTGAGCAGATCCGACCTACGCTCAAGGAAGTGAACTGGGATTACGCACTGATCGAGCGCGTGCGGCCGGACGATCTCGCGACGTCCCTGGTGCCGTTTAATCTGGGAAAGGCGATCATCCAGGGCGACCCGCAACACAACCTGCTGCTGCAGCCCGGCGACGTGATCACCATCTTCTCGAAAGAGGACCTTCAGGTCCCGGCCCAGCGGCAGACCAAATACATCAAGCTCGAAGGCGAATTCGCCTCGCCCGGGGTATACCAGAGCGAACCCGGCGAAACGCTGCGCCAACTGGTTGCCCGCGTGGGCGGGTTGTCGCAGGGCGCGTACCTGTTCGGATCGGATTTCACGCGGGTGTCCACCCGCAGGGCCCAGGAAACCCAATACCAGGAAACGCTCAACCGCCTGGAGCGCGAATCCGAAGGGAACGCGGCCGCGCGCGCGCGCAACGTGTCGCCCGAGGACGGCGCAGACGCTGCCCGCGCAGCAGGCGGCGCAGCGCGCGCTCTTTGCGCGGCTGCGGGCACTGAAACCGAGCGGCAGGATCGTGCTCGAGCTGCCCGAAAGCGCGAAGCTCACCGACCTGCCCGATGTCGCGCTGGAAGACGGCGATCGCTTCTTCGTGCCGCCGCAACCGTCAATCGTGAACGTCTTCGGCGCCGTGTTCAGCGAAGCCTCATTCCTGTACCGGCCGGAGAAGCGGACGTCGGATTACCTGGCTCTGGCCGGAGGAACGACCAAGCGCGCCGATACCTCGCAGATTTTCGTGCTCAAAGCCGACGGCTCCGTGGCGGGCTCGGGCCGCACCTGGTTCGGCGCAAGGACGGTGAGCACGAACGTCATGCCGGGCGATGCCATTGTCGTGCCCGAGGATTTCGAGCGCACGACCTGGACGAAGGACCTGCGTGACTGGACGCAGATTTTGTCCCAGTTCGGCCTGGGCGCCGCCGGATGCAAGGTACTGCGCGGCAACTAGTCCGGCAAACGCCCGTTCCGGCGGAGAGACCGAGGGCACGGCCGGTTTTACTGTGGCAAACTCCGTTTCGGTCGCCCATCCGTAAACCCTTCGCCCGCCACGCACCAGGCCCCATGAGACTCGACCCTGCAGAACGCAAAGCGCTGAAGAGTGCGCTCGCCGGCATTAACGCCGAGCGGGTATTTCTGTTCGGCTCCCGCGTGGACGACGCCGCGCGAGGCGGTGATATCGACATCCTGGTGTACTCCAAGGCGGACCCGCTCAAGCTTTCCCGCAAGGTGGCGACGCGCTTCTTCATGCAGTGCGAGGAGCGCATCGACGTGGTGGTCATGAATCCGCGCCGCCTCACCCGGGAACAACGCGCCTTTCTGGCGACGCTCGACACGGAGCGCATCGGGTGAAGCAGGACATTGCTGTCGTAGCGGAGGTTGCGCGCAGCAAGGCAATCCGCACTATTTCATTGTTTGCGGCGTCGGTTCGGAGGTATCGCCCCTTCGAGCCCAAACGGCGCTATACCCCGAAGCAGCTTGAGCCCTACGATGCCATGGCAGACCGCTACATCCGGGCGGTCGAGGCCTCGATCCGCTTCTTCAGGGCCTACGAGCGCTATCAGTTCGGAGAAACGTCGGATACTCTGCGGGACCTCCTGAGCCGAATGGAGAAGCTTGGCTTGGTATCCTCTGTGCAACTCTGGATCGAAATGCGAGACCAGCGAAACCGCATCGTGCACGAGTATCTGCCGGAGAAGATCAAGCAGATCTACCAGGAGCTCGTTGGCAAGATGAGCAAGGAATTGCTTGCCGTCAAGGAAACGGGCATGAAGATCCGCCTCGCCAGTCAATAGTCACAACGATGACCGACGAAACCCAGCCCCTCCCGCCCGACGACGAAATCAGCCTGCTCGATCTGCTCCTGGTGGTCGCCGAAAACGCGGCCGCTGATTTTCGGGCAGCTTCTCGCCGGCCTCGCGGCGCTGGGCATTGCGTTCATCATCCCGCCCACCTTCACCGCCCACCACCCGCATCCTGCCCCCGCAGCAGCAGCAGGGCGCCGCTGCGATGCTCGCCTCGCAGCTCGGGGCGTTGGGCGGCCTCGCCGGTGCGGCAGGGCTCAACATCAAGAACCCGACGGACACCTATGTGGCCCTGTTCAAAAGCCGCACCGTCGCCGACCGCCTCATCGACCGCTTCGACCTGATGAACGCTTATCAACAGACGCTTCGGCAAAACGCCCGCGCGGCGCTGGAGGGCGCGACCAAGGTGTCCTCCGGCAAGGACGGTCTGATCACGATCCAGGTGGACGACAAGGACCCCAAGCGTGCCGCAGACATTGCCAACGCCTACGTCCAGGAACTCTCCAAGCTCACCGGCTCGCTCGCGATCACCGAAGCGCAGCAGCGGGCGCGCGTTCTTCGAGAAGCAGCTTCAGCAGGCGCAGGAGCACCTGAAAAAGGCCGAACTTGCCCTCGGGCAGACGGGCGCGGGCGAGAGCCTGATCCGATCGGCGCCCCAGGCCATGGTCGAAGGCATCGCACGCCTTAAGGCGGCAGGTGACCACGCAGGAAGTTCGGCTCGCGACCATGCGCGGCTACCTCACAGAGGAAAATCCCCAATGGCAGCTCGCGCAGCGCGAACTCGCTTCGCTGCGTTCTCAGCTCTTGCTAGCCGAGCGCGACCAGCCGAACAAGAACGCTCCCGGCGCCGAATACCTGAACCGCTACCGCGACTTCAAGTACCAGGAAACGCTTTTCGAACTGATGGCGAAGCAATACGAAATGGCGCGCCTCGACGAAGCGCGCGAGGGGGCGGTGATTCAGGTGGTGGATCCTGCTGTCGTGCCCGAGTGGAAGTCAAAGCCGAAGCGGGCGCAGATTGCGGTACTGACCGCGCTGGCTTCGGGATTTGCCTTGTTGTTGTTCGTGTTTGTCCGCGAGTCCCTGCACAAAGGCAAGAGCGACGCGGAGTCCTCCGGCAAGCTCGCGCGCATCGGTTCCGGTTTCCGCCGCCTGTACATGGGTAAATGACGCCACGGCAAAAGCGCCTGTCGGTCCTGCTCGGGATCGGCGCGCTCCTCCTTGCCTTGATCGCCGCCGGCGCCATCTACGAGCGGCGCCCCCAGTTTTTTCCGTTCGTGGTTCTTCAGTCCGGAGGGGTGCGATTCAAACTGATGTGGAATCTTGATCAAGCGGCTTGCTTGAAATCCTGCGCCCAATACGCGTTCCACTGGTGGTTTGCGCGATTGAGCCGCAAGGCCAACATGTGTTCTGCATTGGCGGGTTTCCACCAAGCGCCGGGGCGCTTCAGACGCTGTTGGACAATGTAGCGGTGCGCGCTTTCAATTTCGCCCGATCCAATCGGCAAGCCACGTTCCAGCGCGCCTTGGTAGTTGAGTTGTTCTGGCCGGTGGATCAGGTAGCGCTGGCACTGTCTCACGGGGGCGTCGCTATCAGCTATCTCTGGTGCTTCCACGTGCGGCAGTAGGTCTTCAAGGACCTGCTCAACACGCTGTGTCTTGAGCCGGATTTTTTGCTCCTCCATCCACACTTTTTGCCCCTCTGGCTCAGTCACGATGACCTTGGCCGCTGCGCTCAGGTAGTCGCACACATGGTAGAAATCGAGCAAATAGCTACCCTGCGCGCCAAATTGATCTTCGACTTGATCGGCGATCCACTGCGCTCCATCGCCCACAGCGTGGATAGAAGTGTTGGCTCCAAATCCGGCCCGTGTGGCGCACGCAAACAGGTGCTGCCCAGCCGTGGCAACATCGCCTTGTAGGGTGCCTCCATACGCCAGTGTCTTGCTCCCTTGGGGATGGGCCAAGCAGATTTTTGCCTCCTTCCAATGCAGCTTCTTGCCCTTGCGTTGGTCTGGCTGGGTGACGTCGCACTCCACAAGAGGCACCATCCCACCGTCCATCTCGACGATGACCACGGCACTGGCGCCAAGCTGTGTGGGCCAACTGGGGACGAATTTGACCGCCTCGAACACCTTTTGAGCGTGTCCCTCGGTGACGTGGCGAATGGTGCTTTCCCCAAGAACAATGCCGTAGTGCTCAACCAGTTTGTCCATCACCCGGGCAAATGGCAGATCCGCCCCAAAATCGGTGACCACGCGCTGGAGCGCGCGCGAGCAGCCACGGTTGCCGACATTGGCGCTTTGCACGAACGGGCGTATTCGTTTGCTGGCTCTGCGGTATTGAGGCTCGACTACACAGATGTCGCCAAAGGTGGTGTGCCAGTTGAGTTTTTTTACCCTCGCGCTGCACATGCCCTGCCTAACGCAGTTCTTGTCCGGTTTTCTGCACTTGTCGGTCCGCCCACCCTTGCAGCGCCTCTTGGCCCATACGGCGCACCTCTTCGATCAGGCGCATCTCGGCTGCATCGGCCTCTTTCAGGTCTCCGCCCGCGTCTTCTACAACAGCAAGCATGGACGCAATTCGGCTCTTGATCTGTGGGTGCGCATTGAGCCCCTTCCAAATAGCCTCGTCACTCAGAACCGTCGTCTCCATCGTCGTCTCCATCGTCGTCTCCATTACGATTGCCCTCCCGTCGCGGTTCAGTGCCTTAGCTTACGGCACATCAGTTTGAATCGCACCCAAGTGTCCACGAAAGCGGGTCAACTCCATTTCATGCGCGACTTGGTCGGGGCGGGGATTGACGTCGAGGTGATTGGCGGAGAAGGAAAAGGCGGACGCGAAGCGCGAGGAGTTTCTGATCAAGCGCAAGTAATCTGACTTCGCGGGGAAAGCGCGCCGCCGCGGATACCCCTCAACCCGCAGAGATTCGATTTACGGTACCCCTCGGGACTGTCGTAACGAATAGGGCCAGTTCACTTGGCCTGTTGGCGCGATTGACAACGACGGCACTCGTTGGCATGATTGCCAACAATGAAGGCGCGCCTGCTGTACGAATTCAAGCAAGGCTACGACGACGGCGCGACTGTCGAGATGGTGCTCTGGGAAGTGCCGCAGCCGATTCCGGGTTGCACGCATCGCTACAAGTACCGGCTCTACTATGGTTTTCCGGGCCGACGCGTGGTGGGTTACGACAACGAAACCGGCAAAAGCGACCATCGCCATCTGGGCGATCGCGAATCGGCGTATGAATTTGTCTCGCCGGAGGCGCTGGTCGCGGATTTTCTCGCAGAGGTCGAACGAAGGAGATTCAAATGAGGAGAACGGCCACCATCCGGATCGAGCGCGCAACGCGATCGGCGCTCGATCGCGGCGCACGGCAATTCGTCAGCGCCTGGCGCACGGGCAAGGACCGGGGCAGCCACTTCACCTTCGAGTCGCCCGCCGCGCTCTTTCGCTCGCTCACGCCCGCGCGCTGGGCGGCGATCGAGCAACTGCAGGCGCTCGGGCCCTCGACACTGCGCGGATTGGCACGCACGCTCGGCCGCGACGTGAAATCGGTGCATCGCGACGTTCATGCCTTGATCGCGCTCGGCCTGGTGACGAAGGACGGCAAGGGCCTCGTGCTGGTGCCGTTTTCGCGGATCCGCACCGAGTTCGATCTCCTGCCCAGGAAAGCTGCGTAGGCGCACCGGCGCCCTGTCGCAGGACAGGAACGCGTTCATCCATTCAAAGGGCACTTTGGCGGGCACCCCGCCGAATTGGACCACCCGGCTCACCCCGCGCGTGCTGCGCAGGACGTTCCATTTGGCGTCCGCGCCGCCGAGCTCGATGAAGAGGTAGCGCACAAAGAGCGGGTCGTCGATCCACTGTCGGATTCGACGGCGAATTTTCTCGACCCGGAGCAATGGCAGGACGCAGCGAAAACCCTGCCTCTCCAGGTGCTCGCGGGCACGCAACTCCTGCCGCGGTCGTGTCTGCACGACATACCAGGCCTCGGGCGTTCGTGTCGCTAAAGCGCTCATGCCGGGAAGCGCTGCCGGCCGGCGGTCAATGGGGCTCATTGGCCGATGTCATTTCCCGCTTGAGCGCCTGGATTTCGGCCTGCAGTGCTTCATATTCCGCCTCCTTGCGGGCGAGATAGGCGCGGGTCATGCGCACCTTCTCTCCGATGCCCTTGGGCGTCAGGAGGTACAGGTACTGGAGCTTGTTCTCGGCGCGCCGGAACTCAGGCGCCGCCTCGACGATCTTGAGGATGCGGAGGTGGGCTTCTTCGTGCGAGGAGACGGAGTGGGGAAAGCCGTTCAAACGATGAACGGCGCAGAGTAACGATTGCCGTGCCAGAGCGCAAGAATTAAATTTCCAGAATTGAATTTCCAGAATTGAATTTCCATGCCACCTCTCGCAGGCAATCGGCGAGCGACTTGGTCATGGCCGGCGCATCGGCGTATTTCATTTCGATCCCGATGCGCTTGCCGCGCACAAAGGGGAAGAGGTCGAGCTCCGCTCCGGCCTGGGTGCGCCAGTAGCAGGCTTCGCGCGCCCCCGTGCGCGCGAGCGGTTGCTCGATGGCAAATGACTCCCAGGAGGCGCCGAGCTTAGGGTGGGTTTCGAGCGCGTCCAGGTGGCGGCGCGCCGTGGTGTGGGCGTCACCGAGCGAGCGCCCGATTTCCGAGCCGTTCCAGATGCCGCCCGCGTAATGCGCCAGCATCGTCCAGAAGCGGCGCATTGCGGCAGCGGGCACGCGTAGGCCGAGCTGCGGAAAGCTAGCGGCGCCCCCGGGGTCTAGCGGGTCGCGGTGGTGACGCTTCGGCGTCACCGATGAGTTCCGGATTGTGCTGCTTGATCCAGTTCGTCAGGCTGCTGAGCAGCTTGGCGACGGCCGCGATCACTGCTTTCACTTCGTCTTCCGAAGGGTCAAAATCCGCCTCGTACAAGCCGCTGGAACGCTTCTTCCGGTACTCGTCCAGCGCGCGGAGCTCCGACGGGTCGATGCCGATTGATTTGGGCAGCAACTGAATGGCCAGCTGCTGGTGGCCGGAATCGGAGGTCGTGCGGTAGCCGTTCGCGCGCAGCGCCACCAGAGCGATCTGCAGCAGCGCCTCGAAGGCAATGTCGAAGCGGCTGTCGAGGCTGATGCTGTCTTTCCTGCTGTCGGCGAGCTTGCGCCGGATCTTGGTGAGGTAGCGCGCGATTTCGGCGCGGTCGCTGTCCACTCGTTCCAGCCCGCGCCCTACCATGTTATCGAGCGTCATCGAGATCTCCCGCGAGAACGATCTTCGGACCCCGCAGGACCGAGATCAGAAAACGGTCGCGCCGGGCAAGCCGGCGGCGGTATTCCTTCTGCGAAAACAGGCGCGGGCTGATCTCCCTGCCGATCCGGGCTTCGGCCGGCTGCAGCAGGCGGATCAACTCGCCAAAGGGCAGCGCGCCGACCACGAGCAGGTCGAGGTCGCTGCGCGCGCGGTTGACGCCCCGCGCGATTGAGCCGTAGATGAACGCGAGCCGTATGTTCTTCGCCGCCGGCTTCAGCGCCTGCCGGACCAGCTCTTCGATGCCGCTCGTTTTCTCGACGATGGCGCGCAGCTCGGCATGGATCGGCGAATCGGCGTCGGCGCGGTAGGTCACCAGAAGGCCGTCGCGCTCGCTGCGCCGCACCAGGCCCGCTGCGGCGAGTTGGCGCAGCTCGTATTGCACCGCCCCCGAGCTGATGCCGGTGAGGCGGGCGAGCTCGCGCAGCCGAAACTCGCGCTGGGGATCGAGGTAGAGCCTCGCCAGCACGGCACGGCGCGTCTTGCCGAACAGGGTCGCGGCCGCGCGTTCCATGGTGCACTAAATTATAGTTCAATTGCACTTGCTTTTGAAGCGCCCACTTGGCCGCCCCGGAATCGGGGTCCGGCCCCGTTTTTTTCCGGACCGCGATCGCCTCGCCGCCGGGGTGTCTTTCACAGCCTTCATGTGCCTCGGCGCGACAAAGCCGGCGGCGCCGATCGGCGCAAACCGACGTGGAGTGCCTTCGCGGTCCGGTTGCGCTTCAATGGGATCGATTTGGGTCATCCTGTTTCGAGCACGCTACCGCCCTTGGATTGAGCGTCGCATTTCCAAAAGACGCCACCCGCTATTTTCAGATGCGCCAGTCCGGCGCACCCGGCAAACGTCCTACGCCGCCCGCCGCAGCGCTGCCACCGGAAACGTTCCCGCGCACGGTTTGCCGAGCAGTTCCAACAATACGATCGCCCGGGCTTCGCCGTCCGGAAGTTGGTATATCCCCTCGAGCCCCGCAAACGCGCCATCGGTCACGACCACGCGCTGTCCGGTGTCGAACAGGCGCACCGGCGCCCTGTCGCAGGACAGGAACGCGTTCATCCATTCAAAGGGCACTTTGGCGGGCACCCCGCCGAATTGGACCACCCGGCTCACCCCGCGCGTGCTGCGCAGGACGTTCCATTTGGCGTCCGCGCCGCTAAAGCGCTCATGCCGGGAAGCGCTGCCGGCCGGCGGTCAATGGGGCTCATTGGCCGATGTCATTTCCCGCTTATTAGTTGGGCGTCAATACCGGCGATGAGAGTAAGCTTGCCCGATATCGAAGTCCGATCGGATCAAGGAAGAAATCGGATGGCTCAAGGTCGTCTTTGCGGTCTGCGTAGCCCTGGACGCATCCCTGGTCGCATGGCTGGCTCAGAACTACGACACGGCGCGCCCGGCCATAATTGCTACAGCCTTCGTCGCCGCGTTGGTGCTCGCCGTCGTCGTGGTGTACGTCAATCGCCGTGCGTATCGCTGCATTGAAGAGTTGGAGGATGCGTAATGGAATGGATAGTGGTCGCCGCTATCGCTGCCTTGGTCGTCGCAATTGTTCTTGTCGTTCGCGAATCGGCCTCGCACGGGCATAAGTGACGCCCAACGGCATGCAGCCGACGCGCAAGAAGCCGCGCGCGGCTGATGCCGGAGGTCTTGGCGTACCTCCGGGCACGTGTGCGGCGCGCCGCAGCGCTTCCACCGGAAACGTTCCCGCGCACGGTTTGCCGAGCAGTTCCACTTGGCGTCCGCGCCACCGAGCTCAATGCGCATCGACTTGGTGAGCTCGGGGGCCACGGTGCGCTTGAACTCGAACCCGATTCTGCGGCCGCCGCGCGCGACGAGCAGGTCGAGCTCGGCGCCGCCATGCGTGGCGTAGAAGAAGCATTCCCCGCGCGCCGCACCTAGGCGCGTCTCGAGCGCCGATAGCGCGAAACCCTCCCACGGAGCGCCGAGCTTGGGATGCCGCAGCAGCGCTTCTCGCGTCTCGATGCCGAGGACGAGGAACCGGGCGGGCAACGGCCGCCGGTCCGCGAGCACGCGCAACACCGGGAACAGGTCCGGCCGGCGCTGGATCTCGTCGAGGACGACGAGGCGCGAAGTGGTCCGGGCGGGGGCTCACGCCGCGCTGGCTCGCCGAGAAGGAAAAGGCGGGCGCGAAGCGCGAGGAGTTTCTGATCAAGCGCAAGTAGCCGGGCAGAAACCGACCACGCCCCCGCCGCTCGCAGTCCCCACCTTGCCAGGTGTGCTGCATTGCGACTGGAACTCGCCCGCGAGGCCGTGTTTTGCGTAGAATATTTCGACGTTCAGCATTGGAGAGTAGTCATGTCACACGGAGCAAGTCTGTCCAAGTCCGATTTGCGTCGTCTCGAACGCCTTGCCGAAGAGGCGGGCTCGACCCCTCGAAAGATCCTCAAGACCGTGCTTCGCGATGGGTTCGAATACACGGAGTGGTTCGTGCGGCAGGTCAACGAGGGGGACGCCGATCTCAAGGCCGGCCGAGCGATGAGCACCGAGGAAGTGCTTTCGGTCATCGAACAGCAGCGGGCGTCGCGTGGCCGAAAATCCTCGGCGGCGGCGGCTTGAGTGGTCGGCCCGGGCCGGCGCTGACCTTGCAGCCATCGATGTCTGGTATGCGCAGTTCGGGGCAACGACTGCCGGCCGCGTAGTTTCAAGCATTCTGACGGCTGCCAAGAGCCTGCAGGATCGCCCGTTTCTGGGTACGGAGGGCATCAAACCAGGAACTCGTCACAGGGTGGTCGGCGAGTATCCCTACACCATCGTTTACCGTGTGGCCGCCCCAAGCGTGCGCGTGGTTCGGGTGTTGCACCAGCGCCGGGCGTACTTCCAGCGCGTGCGCTGATCGCCATTGCGCGATCGGGTCGCGATCCTCAGTCGGGCGCGACCCGGTCGGGGCGGGGCCTCGCGCCGAAGTGGCTCGCCGAGAAGGAAAAGGCGGGCGCCAAGCGCGAGGAGTTTCTGATCAAGCGCACGTAGGTGGGCAGATACTCCCGCCTTGGCTACTACGCGGCCGAGAGCCCCCAAGGAATTCGGCATTGGCGTAGCGACGGCACCGTGCACGACGGCACCGTCCAATTGACTCATGCGCATGAGTCAATTATGCTGAATATATTAGTAAGCGATTGCAGGTCCTGATTGAGGAAGCCGAGCTGCGCGAGTTGCGCCGCGTGGCGCGACGCAACAACGTCACGGTCGCCGAATGGGTACGCCGGGCGCTGCGCGCGGCGCGCCGCAGCGAACCCACCCGCGATGCGCAGCGCAAGCTCGCGGTGCTGCGGGCGGCGGTGCGGAAGGACTTTCCCGCCGGAGACATCGGTCAGATGCTTGCCGACATCGAGCGCGGCTACTCGAACGGGCCGCAGGCTTGATCTTCATCGATTCCAATATCCCGATGTATCTTGTGGGCGCGTCGCACCCCAACAAGATTTCGGCGCAGCGGCTGCTCGAGCGAGCGATTACCCAGGGTGAACGCCTGGTCACCGACGCCGAGGTGCTGCAGGAAATCCTGCATCGCTACGTCGCCATCGACCGGCGCGATGCGATTCACGTCGCCACGATGGCACGCAACGCCGTTCGCCGCATCTTCAGCTTCGAC
>CAMDRF010000064.1 GCA_945906765.1 Nitrosovibrio sp. Nv4
ATCGTGTTCTCCAGCGCAAACAACCGCGTGCGCGCGAAATGCGGATCGTCGGGTTTGATCGCGGCCTCGACTTCGGCCAGGTCGAGCGTGCCGTCAGCGCGGTTGGCGAGCGGCTGCGGCTGGATCGAGCCGAGCACCGCGCCGCCGCCGGCCTCGAAGCGGTAGGTGTGCGCCTCCTGCCCGACCAGGTATTCGTCGCCGCGGCCGCAATGGCTCATCAGCGCCGCAAGGTTGGACTGCGTGCCCGACGGAAAAAATAGCGCCTCTTCGAAACCGAGCATTTCCGCCGCCCGCGCCTGCAGCCGGTTGACGCTCGGATCGTCGCCGAACACATCGTCGCCGAGCTCGGCTTGCGCCATCGCGCGGCGCATTCCCTCGGAGGGGCGGGTAACGGTATCGGAGCGCAGGTCGACGATCATTGTTTTCTGTTTTCCTTCAGGCGTTGCGTAAAAGACTCCAGGTCGCGATCAAGCTTGAGTTGAAAACTCCCGGCAGGCGCGCGTGACGCGATGGTTTCCGTGATGGTTGCCTTATTCCCCGTCGTTGCGTAAAAACCCAATGCGGAAAAAATTCCGGCAACCTCGCGCGCCGCCGTTTGCGCGGGCTTCGGCGCCGCGCGGGCTTCGCCGGCGCCGCGGCCTTCACGGGCGCACTGAAATCGAGGTTGATGATGTCGCCCAGCTCGTCGGAGATGGCGGCGCGCACCTTGCGCATGGGGGGCAGCGCCTTCTTGAACGCCTCCGTGAGTTTCGGGTCGTAGCGCGTGCCCGCGCAGCGCAGGATCTCCTGCGCGGCCTGCTCGATGCTCAATGGTTCCCGGTAGAACTGCGTGGTGGTCATGGCTTCGAACGCATCGACGATCGCCACGCCGTATTCCGGATGCCGCTTCACTCGCTCCCAGTCGGGAGCGCTCAGCGTGCCGCTGCGGCGCAGGATCTCGGCGGGCACCGCGATCTTGCCGATGTCGTGCATTGGCGCCGCCTTCTCGATCATCTCGCAGGCCGCCGGCCTGGCGCCCGCCGCCTGCACCAGCAGTTTCGCGTAGAGCGCGATGCGCCGGCTGGCGAGCGCGACATGCGTCGCCACGCGCAATTTCAGGATCGCCGCATTGATCGGCTTGGCGACATAGTCCACCGCGCCGAGCGTGAATCCCTGCATCTCGCTCTGCTTCTCGCCCTTGCCGGTGATGAAGATCACCGGGATCGAGGCGGTGGCGGGATTCGTCTTCAGCGCCTTGCAGGCGTCGAAGCCGGTGATCCCTTCCATCTCCACGTCCAGCAGTATCAATACCGGTTGCGGATCGCCCGCCGCCGCGAGCAGCGCCTGCGCGCCGCTCGTAGCGGTGCGCACTTCGTACTCGTCCGACAGCGCCCTGGCGATCAGCGCCAGCAGATCTGGCGCGTCGTCCACCGCGAGGATCAACGGCTTTTTCATGACGATGAATATAACCCCTTGCGCGCGGTGGCGCCCGCGGTCTGCGCCCCGCCAGGCCGCCGCGGCACATCCTCGGGCGACACGCCGTGCGCCACCACCGAAACGTCGTGGCCGGCGGCGGCGAATTTTGCCGCCAGATGCCCGCCGATTGCTCCGGCCCCAAACACGCAGATGCGTCGCAGTTCCATCTTTGCAGGCGATTTTACCTTTGGTGTAATATCGCCCCGCTGGATTCCTCAATGAGTTCCCGCTGATTTTTAGGGTCTCGTACTGCTGAACAAACCCTGCGCTACTCTCTCCTGGTGGTACCGGCAAGGTGGGCTTAAGCCCAAATCTTTAATTTATATTCGAGAGGCAATCAGACATGACAACCGGAACCGTCAAGTGGTTTAACGATGCGAAAGGTTTTGGCTTCATCACCCCCGATGGCGGCGGCAAGGATGTGTTCGTGCACTTCTCCGCGATCCAAGGTTCGGGCTTCAAGAGCCTGAAGGAAAACCAGAAAGTTTCCTTCGACATCACCACGGGGCCGAAAGGCGACCAGGCAACGGACATCAAGCCGCTTTGATCCAGCGCTTGCTGCAAAGAAAACGCCCCGGGCGCTTGCGCGGCCGGGGCGTTTTTGAAGCTTAAGGCATGTCCGGCGTACTAGCCGGTAACGCTCCCTGAGCAACGAGTTGATCCGGAGCTGTTCCCGCCGCATTTCTTGCCGCCAATGCCTTGGTGGTCTCTCACTGGATCACCTCCTTTCGTGGTTGTGGACCTTCAGTGTAGCAAAAGCGAGGAGGAGCAAAAACCGCCTGCGACGCCGGTCTTTATTTCTTCTCGGGCGCGGGCTTGGGCGCGGATTTGGCCGATTCGGCCTGCGCCTGGTCGCTCAGGACAAAGCGCCAGAACAGGAAGATCACGACCAGGATCGGCAACAAGCCGCTGAACGCGCCCGCGGGCAGCGCGTCAATACGGCCGGCCAAGCCTGCCACTTCGACGTCGCTGAGCGCGGCGATGCGCTCAGCGGCCGGCTTGCGCTCGGCCGGCGGTCGGAAACGCTCATGCGCGATTTACCCGTGTTTCTTTTTTTCCGGCTTCGGCCCGGTCGGCGCACCCGCCTTGCGCCACTCGCCGAAGCCGCCCTCCAGGTGCAGCACGTTGGTCATCCCCATGTCGCCCAGCGCGGCGGCGGCGAGCACGCCGCGCCAGTCCGCCTGGCAATAGAGGATGAAGGTCTTGTCGCCGGTGAACACCGGTTTGTAGTACGGGCTCTCGGGATCGACCCAGAATTCCAGCATGCCGCGCGGCGCGTGGAAGGCGCCGGGAATCATGCCCTCGCGCTCGAGCTCGCGCACGTCGCGGATGTCGACGAATACGGTCTTGCCGTCGTCGATGCGCCCTTTCGCCGCCTCGATCGAGATGCCCGTCGAGCGCTGCTCGGCTTGCGCGATCAATT
This sequence comes from Nitrosovibrio sp. Nv4, assembly GCA_945906765.1. Lineage (GTDB taxonomy): Bacteria > Pseudomonadota > Gammaproteobacteria > Burkholderiales > SG8-39 > RBG-16-66-20. Next base: position 2,879 of record CAMDRF010000064.1, read on the forward strand.
GCTTGATGCCTTTGGTTATCATGGCGCCATTGTTCCACAACGAGCGACGAGGACCTGCGAAATGACCTCTCCTGCTTCATGCCTCAGCGGCGACTGCGGCGCGCCGATCTACAGCTGCCGCGAGAACAGCCCTGAAAGAATCGTGGTGCGGGCCGGATCCTTTGACCATTCTTCCGCGATGCGGATCACGGCCAACATCTGGACCAAGAGCGCGCGGCCCTGGTCGCACATCGATCCGGACAGCGAACAGCTGCCGGGCAACCCCGCCTGAACCGGGGAGGTAGAATCGCCCCATGCCGATCTACGAATACGCTCCGCTCTCGGGCAAATGCCGGCAGTGCGACGGCCGCTTCGAGGTCTACCAGCGTGTCGCCGATGCCAAGCTCAAGCGCTGTCCGAGGTGCAAAAAACCGATCGAGCGCCTGATCAGCGCGGTTCCGGTGCACGGAAAATTCTCGACCAAGTCCGACAGCAGGCTGAAGGACCTCGGCATGACCAAGTACGTGAAGACCAGCGACGGCTCCTACGAGCGCACCGTTGGCCAAGGCGGGCCGAAAATGATCCGCGAACCGAAATAGCCGGGCTTCGAACCCGATTCGGCCTTTTTATTCGGTCTTGATACTGCCGTCGCGGATCACCTTCGCCCACTTTGCGATCTCATCGAGCAGTTCGTCCTTGAGCGCTTCGGGCGTGCTGCCGGAGACTTCGATGCCCTGCGCGGCGAGCTTGGCGCGCAGGTCCGCCAGTTGCAGTACAGCGCCGATCTCGCGGTTGAGGAGCGCGATCGCATCCTTGGGCGTACCGGCGGGCGCGAACAGCGCGTAGTCGGTCGCCGCAACGACGCCGGCCAGGCCCGATTCAAGGAGCGTCGGCAGCTCGGGCAGCTGTGCTGAACGCTGGCGCGCTGCCACCGCAAGCGCGCGCAACTTGCCCGACTTGAGGTGCGGCAGGTAGGCGGGCAGACTGTCGAGCGCCATGTCGATGCGCCCATCGAGCAGGTCGGGCAGGATCTGCGTCGTGCCCTTGTACGGCACGTGCGTCATGTCGATGCCCGCCGCCTGCTTGAACATCTCACCGGTCAGGTGGATCAGCGCTCCGGTGCCCGAGGAGGCGAAGGTGAGCTTGCCCGGGCTTGCCTTGGCCAGTGCCACCAGCTCGGCCACCGATTTCGCTTTCGAAGACTGGGGCACGACCAACGCGATGGTGCCGTAGCCGATGCGCGTCACCGGCGCGAGGTCGCGCCGGATGTCGAACGTGAGTTTCTTGTACGTAAGCAGCACGATCGCCTGCCCGCCGATCGGGCCCACCAGGAAGGTATAGCCGTCCGGCGCGCTCTTGGCCGCCGCATCCGTGCCGATGGTGGTGCCGGCGCCGGGCTTGTTGTCGATGACGATCGGCTGGCCGAGCCGCGGCGAGAGCTTCTCCGCGAGCGAGCGCGCGACGATATCCACGCCACCGCCCGGCGGGAACGGCACCACGAAGCGGATAGGTTTGGCGGGGTATTGCTGCGCGTGCAGCGCCCCCGGAACGAGTGACAGGAGGACGAGCAGCGCGCGTAACAGGTTCATGGATCCTCGTTAAAAGAAAATCAGCCGCGCGCCTGCGTCACCAGCTGCTCGAGCGCTTCGTAGGGCTGGGCGCCGACGACGCCGTGCTTGCCGATGACAAAAGTGGGCACACCCGTGACGCCGTACTGGTGCGACTTCTCCCAGTCCGCATCGATCGCCGTTTTGTGGGTGCGTTTTTCCAGCACCTCGCGCGCGCCCTCGGCCGGCAGGCCGACCGACAGCGCGATTTCGACCAGCGCCGCCGGGTCGCCGATGTTGCGCCCGTCGACGAAATAGGCGCGGAACAGCGCATCGTGGATCGCATCGCCGCCCGGCTGGGTGTCGGCCCACGCGCCCAGCTCCTGCGCCAGGCGGCTGTTGTAGGTCATGCTGCGATTGCCGCCGTAGGGCAAGCCTTCGGCTTGCATGCGCGCGCGCATCTGCGCCTGCATCTTCGGGATGTCGTAGCCGCGCCCGGCGAACATTTCCGCCAGGCTGCGCCCAGCCTGCGGCGTATCCGGGTGCAGCGGGAAATGCACCCACTTCACCCGCACGCCGTGTTCTGCCTTGAGCCGCTCAATACGCACGGTACTGAGATAGCACCAGGGTCAGACGTAGTCGGAGAAAACTTCCAGTATCAAAGGCTCGGTCATCGGGCTTCCGTCGTGGACTTGAGGTCCGATTATGGCAGGAATCCGTTGGCGGAAAAGAGTGGGAGTCGAACCCACCAGGGACGTCTGACGCCCCTCACCGGATTTGAAGTCCGGGCGCCCCACCGGGGTGCGATTCTGTTCCAGTTTCCGTGTTGCCGGCCTCGCGCACGAGTACATGCGTGTCGCCGACACGCCGGGTGAATTTTATACGGTCAAAGTATTCGAGCACCTCGATCGCCGCGTTGCGGCCGATGCCCGAGCGGTCGCGAAATGCGGCAGCTGTGATTGCGCCGCCTGCCTGCACAGCAGCCTGCGCGGTTTCCTCGAAGCGGCGCAGCACGGCAGGCAGGAAAAAGCGCGTCTTCGAGACACGCACGACCAATCCCTGGCGCGCGGCCTGCGACAGCAAGCGGTCCAGCTTCTTCACTTCGATTTTCAGTCCGGCGGCAAGCTCGGCGAGGCTCGGTGGACGCAACGCATCTTTCTCGAGCAAGCCCAGCGCGGCGTCCCAGGTCCCGGCATCCGCGCCGCTGAGCTTCGCGCGGTGCCCCGCAAGGCGAAGACCGAGGGCCTCCCGCACCACGGCGCCCCCGGCGGCCAGTTCATCGACGAGCGCCGCCAGCGCGCCGCGCGGCAGCCGCCGGGAGGCAACCAGCTTCTGTTCGGAGAGCCCGGCCGATTCCGGCGCGCTCACGTGCCAGGCGGCGAGTCCTTTCAGTGCATCTGTCTTCAGCTCGCTCCACGCCTGCGGCGCGAAACCCAGACCGGCAGCGACTTTCATGGAGACGCGCGCATGAACATCTTCGCCACGCAGGTTGCGGTTCGCCGCGAAGCGCGCGAGGTCCACGCCCGCAGGGGTCCGGGCGAGCAGCGCGCGCAGCGCCGCCGCGTCGTCGTCCAGTTCCATCGCCGTGAGCCAGGCGAGCCGCTCGGGTTTCGCGCGACCGCGCGGCGGCGGGAAGACGTCGATCACCGCGCCCCCGCCGATGGTGCGGCGCGCAGACTGGTCGCGCACCACGAAGCCGTCGCCGCGCAACGCCCCAATCGGTTGCTCGAGCACGAGTTGCACGCGCGCCGATGCGCCGGGCGCGATCTCTCTTCCTTCCAGCAGCGCGACGCGGCCGGAGACGTGCGCCGCGCCCAGGTGCATATGCACCGGGGTCCAGTGGGCGAGCGGCCGCGCATCCACGACGCGCAGGCGCGCATCGATGCAGCGCACCGGCGGCGGAACTTCGCCGCGCACGATCCAGTCACCGCGCGCGATCGGCCTTCGGCCTTCGATGCCCGCCAGGTTCAGCGCAAGGCGCTGTCCGGCACGCCCGGTCTTCGCCGTCGCGTTGTGCGCGTGTATCGAGCGCACGCGCGCATTCGATCCCGCGAGCAGCGCGCGCACTTCGTCGCCGAGCGCGATTTCGCCACTCATCGCGGTACCCGTGACCACCAGTCCCGCGCCTGCGATGCTGAAGCAACGATCGACGCTCATGCGAAAATTTCCCGGCGCGCCGCGCGGCTCCGTGTCGCGCGCCGCTTGCGCGAGGCAATTCTTCAATGCATCCACCCCCGCGCCACTCACGCTGGAGAGGGGAAACACCGGCGCGCCCGCGAGTGACGTGGTTGCAAGCAGTTCGCCGATCTCGGCGGCCACTTCGCTGACACGCTCCGGCGGCACGCGGTCGATCTTGGTCAGCGCCACCACGCCGCGCGAGACGCCGAGCAGATCGAGAATCGCCAGGTGCTCGCGCGTCTGCGGCATCGGGCCGTCGTCGGCGGCGACCACCAGCAGGGCGAGGTCGATGCCCGGCACGCCGCACAGCATGTTGTGGACGAAGCGCTCGTGTCCCGGCACGTCGACGAAGCCCACCACGCGCGAAGCGAGCGGCAGGTAGGCGAAGCCCAGATCGATCGTCATGCCGCGCCGCTTTTCCTCGGGCAGGCGGTCGGCATCGACGCCGGTGAGTGCCTTGACCAGGCTGGTCTTGCCGTGATCGACGTGGCCGGCGGTGGCGACGATCACAGGCGCGTGAGTTGGCTCAGTTGCGCGGCGAATCCCGCCTCGTCCCGCAAACAGCGCAGGTCGAGGATCAACGCGCCCTGATGGATGCGGCCGATGACCGGCACGGGAAGCCGCCGCAACGCCGCCGCAATCCGGTCGCCGCCCGGACGTATCCCAAGGCCCGCGCTGGCGATGCGCTGGGTGGGCAGCGCCCCGCTGCCGATCTGGCTCTCGCAGCCGATCACCTCTACCGTCGACTCTGGCCCGAGCGCTTTCTCCAGCAACGGGCGCAGGCGTTCGGCCATGGCGCGGATCTCGCCTTGCGGCCGCGCAAGCATGCGCAGCACCGGGACGCGCTCGGCGAGACGATCGGGATCGAGATACAGGCGCAGCACTGCGCCCAGCGCGGCGAGCGTCAGTTTGTCGACGCGCAGCGCGCGCCGCAGCGGATTGCGGCGCATGCGCGCGAGCAGGTCCGCGCGCCCGACGATGATGCCGGCCTGCGGGCCACCCAGCAGCTTGTCGCCGCTGAAGGTGACGATATCAGCGCCTTGCGCGAGAGATTCTTCTGCCGTGGGTTCGTGCGGCAACCCGAAGCGGCGCAGGTCGATGAGCGTGCCGCTGCCCAGATCCACCACGAACGGCAGCTTGCGCTCGCGGCACAGGCGCGCGAGGTCCGCTTCCGCTACCGCGGCGGTGAATCCCTCGATCGCGTAGTTGCTGGCGTGCACTTTCAGCAGCAGGCCGGTCTTGGGGCCCACCGCATCGGCAAAGTCGGATAGATGCGTGCGATTGGTGGTGCCGACCTCGCGCAGCCGGCAACCGGAGCGCGCCATGAGTTCAGGCAGGCGGAACGAGCCGCCAATTTCAATCAGCTCGCCGCGCGACACGGGGACTTCGCGGCGCGCAGCCAGCGTGCTCAGTACCAGCAGCAGCGCAGCGGCGTTGTTATTGACGACCGTGGCCGCCTCGGCGCCCGTCAGGCGGCAGAGAATTTCCTCGACATGCGCGTCGCGCTCGCCGCGCTTGCCGGTTTCGAGGTCGTATTCCAGGTTGACCGGATCGCGTGCCGCGGCGGCCATCGCTTCGATCGCCTCCTCGGCAAGCTGCGCGCGCCCGAAGTTGGTGTGCACCACGGTACCGGTCAGGTTGAACACCGGCCGCAGCGAGGGCCGCGAACTGCGTGCAAGGTTCTCCGCCGCGCGCGCGAGGACCGCATCGGCCGCGCCGAGCTCGGGCGTCTTTGCCGCGCGCAGCTCGGCCAGCACGCCGCGCACGGCAGTGGTCACCGCGGCGCGGCCGTGCTGCGCGACGAGGACCATCGATGCGTCCTGCTGGAGCACGCGATCGACCGAGGGCAGCGCAGAAAGGGGGCGGTTGGACATGCGTAGGTGCGTCCTATAAAAGCCATGCGGCCTCAGGCCGCCATCTTGCCTGCCGTGGTATCCAAAACCTGCGATCGCACGCCGAGCGCGGCTTCCAGACGCGCGGCGCAGGCTGGCCAGACCTCGGGGTTGACGAGCCGCGGCGGCCGGGCACCCTTCAGCACACCGACGATCTGTTCGGCGGCGATGACCGCCATGTTGCGGCGCGCTTCGTGGGTCACCCCGGCGGTATGGAAAGTAGCGACCACGCTATCCAGTTTCAGCAGAGGATGATCCAGCGGCGGCGGCTCCACGTCCCAGACATCGAGTCCCGCGCCGCCGACATGGCCCGAGACAAGCGCCTCGAGCAGCGCCTTTTCATCGTGGATGCCGCCGCGCGCGGTGTTGATGAACGAGGCGCCGCGCTTCATCCGGCCGAAGGCGCGCGCGTCGAGCATGCCAAGAGTTTCGGCGCCGCGAGGGCAATGCAGGGACACGAAGTCGGCGCGAACCAGCAACTCTTCCAGCGAGACGCAGAGTGCGCCGCGCCTGCCGATTTCCTCCTCGGTCAGGTAGGGATCGGTCGCCAGCACGCTCATGCCGAACGCCTGCGCGAGGGCGGCGACGCGCGTGCCGATGTGGCCGAGCCCGACCAGGCCGAGCACCTTGCCGCGGATCTCGCGCCCCATGACCTCGATGCGTTCGAAACCGGTTTCGCGCCTCAGGCGCCGGTCGCACTCAACAATACGCTTGGACAGGGCGAGTATCAGGCCGAGCGTGTGCTCGGCCACCGAAGCCGCGTTGCCGCCGGCCTGATTCACCACGGCCACTTCGGCCCTGGTGCAGGCCGCCACGTCCACCGTGTCGTAGCCCGCGCCGCTGGACGATATGCACAGCATGGATGGACAGCGCTCGAGCAACTCCGCATTGACGAACCAGCGGCGCGGCAGCTCGTCCTTGGCGGCGGACACATGGTAGATGTGCGCCTGCCCGAGCGCTTCCCAGATCACCGTCTCCGGCCCCGCCCTCGCGCATACGGCAACCGCGATATCCGTTTCGCGCGCCAGCCGCTCGTCGAAGGCCTGATCGAGCTGCAGGTCGAGGCGCACTACGCGCTTGTTCAATCCAGCCCCACCCTCTTGAGAATTCATCGGAAATCTCCCCTTGCTCCGCCTGGTCTTACTCTGCCCGCGCTTACTCCGCCTTCAAGCCCTGCTCGCGGATGATGCGGCCGGAGCCCTCCAGCACCGAGGCGAACAGCAGGTTCACCTGGCCCGACATCAGGTCAATCTTTTCTTCATCTCAGATTCCCGTCCAGTCGTCGATGATGGCTTCGTAGATCGCCACCGACTGGCGGATGCGCTCCATGTGGCAGTACTCGTCGGTCTGGTGCGCCATGGCCGCTTCACCCGGGCCGAGCACCAGCGTCGGCGCGCCGTTGTAGACCTTGCGCAGGTTCGCGGCGTCCGTCATGTAAGGCATGGTGCGCGCCACGGGTGATTCCTTGAGGATCGGCTGGCAGATCTCGAACACGCGCTGCACCCAGGCCTCATCGGGCTCGGTCCACACCGCTTCGGAGTCGGCGAAGACATCGAGTTCGCCTTCGGACAAAAGATCTTTTAAACGGGAAAGCAAATCCGCATGATTCGTGCCCGGCACGGTGCGGATATCCACGCCGATCGTCGCCAGGTCCGGCACCAGGTTGACACCGCTGCCGCCTTCGATGGTGCCCACGTTCATCGTCGGCAGGCCCATCACCGGGTGTTGCTTGACGCCGAACTGGAATTCCTCCAGCTTCGCGATCGCTTTCGCCGCCTTGTAGATCGCGTTCACACCGAGCTGCGGCATCGAGCCGTGCGCCGACACGCCGTTGAACGCCGCGTGAAACTTGATCGAACCCTTGTGCCCGACCATCGGGTAGTTCGAGGTCGGCTCGCCCACCACGATCGCGCCCGCCTTGCCCATGAGTTCGGGCAGCAGCGCGAGGTGCCGCGAGCCGACGCAGCCGTTTTCCTCCGACGCCGTGAGCACCAGCACGAGGCCGGGCGTGTGGTTCAGTTTTTTGGCAAAACTCCTCGCGGCAACGAGCATCGCGGCGACGCCGGCCTTCATGTCCGAGGAACCGCGCCCGTAGAGCTTGTCGCCGTCCGCCTCGCCCGCGAACGGATCCTTCGACCACTTGCGCGTCCCCAGCGGCACCACGTCCAGGTGCCCCGTCAGGCACAACGGCGGCTTCGCATCCGAGCCGCCAGCGCGCGCAATCACGCTTGTCCTGTCTTTTTCAAATTCAGAAAACTGAACGGAAAAACCCCAACTCTCCAACAGGCGGCCCGCCATGTGCGCGCAATCGCGCTCCTGGCCGGGCGGGTTGACGGTGTCGAAGTGAAGAAGGTCCCGGGTCAGGGAAACAGCGTCTTGAGTGCTCATACGATAATGTACGCCTTCATCCCCCTGGAGCCTATGAAATGCCAGCCATAACCTTGATCCGCCGCACCGGCCTCGCCCTCCTGCTCGCCGCTTTCGGTTCGCTCGCGCAGGCGCAGAAACCGACTTCGACCTACGAGCCCCAATCGGGCCAGGAAGGCAAGGACGTCGTCTGGGTGCCGACCCCGCAGGTCGTGGTCGACAAGATGCTCGACCTGGCCAAGGTGACCAAGAACGACTTCGTCATGGATCTGGGCTCCGGCGACGGCCGCACCGTCATCACCGCCGCCAAGCGCGGCGCGCGCGCGATGGGCGTCGAATACAACCCGGACATGGTCGAGCTCTCCAAGCGCAACGCCGCGAAGGAAGGCGTCACCGCCAGGGCCAGCTTCGTCAAGGCCGACCTCTTCGAGACCGACTTCTCCAAGGCGAGCGTGATCACCATGTTCCTGCTGCCCGACATCAACCTCAAGCTGCGCCCGAAGATCCTGGTGCTAAAGCCCGGCACCCGCATCGCCTCGAACACTTTCACCATGGCCGACTGGCAGGCGGACGAGAAAGTCACCCTGACCCCCGAACAGGGCTGCGACACCTCCTGGTGTACCGCGCTCTTCTGGATCGTCCCCGCCAAGGTCGCCGGCACCCACAAGCTGCCGCAGGGTGAGCTCGTCCTCAAGCAGGAATTCCAGATGCTCTCCGGCGCCCTCACCACCGAAGGCAAGACTTTCGCCCTCGAGGGCAGAGTGCGCGGCGAGGATCTCACCATCACCGCCGGCGGCAAGACTTACAACGGCAGGATGAACGGCAAGAGCCTGGAGTTGCGCTGACCTGTATCGCTCCGGGAGGTGACGCCGGGGTGCCGAAGGAGTAGTCTTTCGCTTTCGCAAAGGGGAAACCACATGAGCAAGCTCAGCCGTAGGGACGTCCTGAAATTTGGCGCCGGGGCGGCAGCAGGTCTTGGCTTTCCCTCAATCGTCCGGGCGCAGTCCAAGGAGATCGTGATCCTCGGCCTGTGGGACCAGACCGGGGCCTTCGCCGACGTCGGGCCGATCAACGACCGCGGCATGAAAATGGCGCTCGAAGAGCGCGGCATGCAGATCCTCGGGCGGCCGATCAAGTACATCACGCGCGACGGTGCCACGCAGGCCGGCACCTCCACGCGCCGCACCGAGGAAGCGGTGGACGGCGACGGCGCGAAGTTCGTCATCGGCCCCTGGTCCTCCGGCGTCGCGCTCGCGGTGTCCGAGGTTGCAAAGCGCAAGAAGGTGGTGCACCTCTTCAGCGGCGGCACCGAGGACATCTCCGGCGCGCGTTGCCACCGCTACTCGTTCCAATGGGCGGCGAGCCCCTACACCGCGGCGAAGACCGTGGTGGATTCCTTCATGAAAGCGAACCCCAAGGCGAAGCGCTGGCACCTGCTGGTGGCCGACTACGCGTTCGGCTGGTCGGTGGAGAAATACGTGAAGGAAGTGGGCAAGACCCACGGCATTGAATTCGTCGGCGCCGACCGGCATCCGCTGGGCGAGCGCGAGTTCTCCAACTACGTGCAGAAGGCGGCGGCCAACAAACCCGACGCGGTGGCGATGATCAACTTCGGCGGCGACGCGGTCGCCGGCGCGCGCGAGATCTACAACTTCGGCCTGACGCCCAAGGTGCCGCTCATCATGACCTGGTCCTCCGGCGTGGAGGAGTTGGTGCAGCTCTCGCCCGAGATCCGGCAGAACATCTGGGTCGGCTCGAACTTCTACTACACCGCCGACACGCCGGGCGCGAAGGAATTCGTCAAGAACTACACCGCCAAGTTCGGCAACCCGCCGGGCTACGCGCCTTCGGCCGCCTACTCGATGACGCGCCTGCTGCTCGCGGGCTTCGACAAGGCCAAGTCCGCCGAGGTGCAGGACGTGATCAGGGCGCTGGAAGGCATCGAGGTGAACGACATCGTCGGACGCATGCGCATGGACGCGGCCACTCACCAGAACATCCGCCCGTACTTCTTCATGCGCTGCAAATCCAAGGATGCGATGAAGCACGCGACGGACTTCGCCGACATCATCGCCACCGGCGACACGCCGCTGCCGAAGGAATACGGGGCCTGCAAGGACATCGGCGGCTTCTGAGAGCATTTCAGAGCGGGTTCTAGCGGGAATTCACGTTTTTGAGCTTCGTTGCCGCACAGATCCTAAACGGGATCGCGACGGGCATGCTGTATGCCCTGATGGGGCTCGGCCTGTCGCTGATCACCGGGATCCTCAACATCCCCAACTTCGCCCACGGCGCGCTGTTCGCCGTGGGCGCCTACCTGCTTGCGACCGTCGCCGTCGCGATCGGCAATTTCTGGATCGCGCTGCTGGTGGCGCCCCTCGGCGTGGCGCTGCTCGGCCTCGCCATCGAATACGTGGGGATTCGCCGGCTCTACGCCGCGGGGCATGATTACCAGCTGCTGTTCACCTTCGGCCTCGCGCTGATCATCAGCGAATCCATCATCCTGATCTGGGGGCCGATCGGCTCGAGCTACCTGCCGCCGGAAGTGCTGCGCGGCGGCGCCGACCTGGGCTTCACCATGTATCCCAAGTACCGGCTGTTCGTCATGCTGGCGGCGGGTTTGCTCGTCTTCGCGACCTGGCTGTTCCTAGAGAAAACGCGCTATGGCGCGATCATGCGCGCCGGCATCGAGAACAAGGAGATGGTCTCGCTGCTCGGCATCGACATCAAGATGCTCTTCACCGTCGCGTTCGCGCTCGGCGCCTACCTCGCCGGCATCGCGGGCGCGCTCATCGCGCCGATCCGCGGCCTCAATCCGAGCATGGGCGTGGACATGCTGGGCATCGCCTTCGTCGTCGTCGCGCTCGGCGGCCTGGGCAACCTGCTCGGCGCGATCGCCGCCGGCCTCATCATCGGCGTCGCCCAGGCGCTGGTCGCCGCGTACTGGACCGAAGCCTCCACCGTGGTGATCTACGCCGTGATGGCGGTGGTGCTGCTGGTACGGCCGCAGGGACTGTTTGGCATCCGATGAAACGTCCCTTCATTCTGATCATGGTTGCGATTTTTCTGCTCCCCCTGGCGGTACGCCCGGCCATCGCTTCGGAGATCTGGATCTTCGCCATCTTCGGCCTCGGCCTCAATCTTCTGCTCGGCTATACGGGGCTGCTCTCCTTCGGCCAGTCCACCTTCTTCGGTTCGGCGGCCTACGTCGCGGGCTGGCTCATGAAAATCCACGGCGTCAACGCCTTTCTCGCGCTCGGCATCGGTGTCGGCGTCGGCGCAGCATCGGCCGCGGTGGTGGGCTACCTCTGCGTACAGCGCTCGGGGCTGTATTTCATCATGCTTACCTTCGCGCTAAACCAGTTGTTTTACTTCACCGCCTACCAGTGGACCAGCGTCACCGGCGGCGAGGACGGCATGCCCGGCGTGCCGCGCCCGGCGCTGCTCGGCATCGATTTCAAGGACCCGCTGATTTACTACGCTTTTGTTTCCCTTCTCTTCCTTTTTTGCCTTTGGTTGATGAAACGCATCGTCGAGTCTCCCCTCGGCAAGATCCTCCAGGCGATCCGCGAGAACGAAGTCCGCGCCGAAGCGGTCGGCTACAACGTGCCGCGCTTCAAGCTGCTCGCTTTCGTCATCGGCGGCGCCTTCTCCGGCCTCGCCGGCGTGCTCTACGCCATGCTGTTCGGCATCGTGCCGCTGGAGGCGATCAGCTTCGTGTTTTCCGGCAATGTGGTCTTCGCCACCCTGATCGGCGGCTCGGGCTCGCTCTACGGGCCGGTGATCGGCTCCTTCGTCTTCATCTGGCTCTCGGAATCCATGAGCACGGTATGGGCGCGCTGGCCGCTGCTGCTCGGCATGGCGTTCGTGATCGTGGTCCTGTTTCTGCGTGGTGGCGTGGTTGAGGCCTGGCATAAATTGTCTTTGAAGTTTTTTTTACGTAAATGAAAATATTGGAGACGAGAAAGATCACCAAATCCTTCGGTGCTCTTACCGCCGTGAACGGCGTGAGTCTCGCCATCGAGGCGGGTTCGCTGCATTCCATCATCGGGCCCAATGGCGCGGGCAAGACCACGCTCTTCAACCTGCTCACCGGCACGTTTCCGCCCACTTCCGGCAGCATTATTTTCGACCAGAAGGAAATTACCGGAACGCCGGCGAACCGCATCGCGCACCTGGGCCTGGCGCGCTCCTACCAGCGCACCACTGTCTTTCCGGCGTTCAGCCTCTTTGACAACGCCTGGGTCGCCGCTTTTGCGACCGGGAAGTCCTGGAACGGCTTGATGTGGAAACCCTCCGGTGGATTTCCCGAAGCGTCGGAGCGGGCCAGGCAGGCGCTGCACGATGTAGGACTCGAAGGCAAGTCAACCCAGTTGGCTCGCGAAATCTCGCACGGCGAGCAGCGCCAGCTCGAGCTCGCCATCGCGCTCGCCGCCGCGCCTCGCGTGCTGCTGCTCGATGAGCCCGCCGCCGGCCTCTCGCCCGACGAGACCCGCAAGATGGTCGCGCTGGTGCGCGCGCTCAAGGGCCGCTACACCATCGTGCTCATCGAGCACAAGATGGACATCATCATGAGCGTCTCGGACCGGATCTCGGTGATGCATTTCGGCAGCCTGATCGCCGAGGGCACGCCCGGCGAAATCCAGAAGAACCCGGAAGTTCGCCGCGCGTATTTGGGTGGAGTGGCCGCTTGATCCTCGACGTCAGGAACATCGACACGTACTACGGCCTGGGCCACATCCTGCACGGCCTGTCGCTGGGCGTGAACGAAGGCGAAGTGGTCGCGCTGCTCGGGCGCAACGGCGCGGGCAAGACCACCACCTTGCGCAGCGTCACCGGCCTTACGCCGCCGAAAAAGGGGGAGATCTTCTACAAGGGCCGCAACATCGCCGGGCTTGAAGCCCACAAGGTCAGCCGGATCGGAATCGCGATGGTCCCCGAGACGCGCGATATCTTCAGCTACCTGACGGTGAAGGAAAATCTCTCCATTGCCGAACGCCGCGGCTCGCGCTGGCAGATGGACACCGTGCTCGGGCGCTTTCCGAGCCTCAGGGAACGTTTGAACAACAAGGGACGCGAGCTCTCGGGCGGCGAGCAGGAAATGCTCGCCATCGCCCGCGCCCTCATGACCGGCCCCGACCTGCTGCTGCTGGATGAGCCCTCCCAGGGCCTCGCGCCGCTGGTGGTGAATGCCGTCATGGACACCATCCGCGAACTCAAGAGCCAGCACGTCAGCATGCTGCTCGTCGAGCAGAATGCCGAAATGGCCCTGCAACTCGCCGACCGCGTTTACGTCATCGACCACGGCACCGTGGTCTTCGAGGGCACGCCGGCGAGCCTGCGCGCCGACACAAACGTCACTGCGACCTACCTGGGCGTAGGCTCGGAAAATGCGGGAGAAGCCTGATGCAAAAACTAAATGAACTCGGCGCGCGCGAAGCGGCGCAACGCCTCGCGTCCCGCGACATCACCGCGGAACAGATGGCGCGCACCTGCCTCGAGCGCATCGAGGCGCGCGAAAGCACGGTGGGGGCCTGGATCCATCTCGATCCGGCTGCCGTGCTCGCGCAGGCAAAACAACTCGATGCGGGCCCGGTGCGCGGGCCGCTGCACGGCCTGCCGATCGGGGTCAAGGACATCATCGACACCATCGACATGCCGACCTGCTACGGCTCCGCGGTCTATCCCGGGCACCGTCCTGCCGCCGATGCCGCAGGCGTGGCGCTGGCGCGCGCCGCCGGTGCGCTGATCCTCGGCAAGACGGTGAGCACCGAATTCGCCTGGTTCCATCCCGGCAAGACCGCCAATCCCCGCGATCCGCGCTGCACGCCCGGCGGCTCCTCCAGCGGCTCGGCCGCCGCGGTTGCGGATTCAATGGTGCCGCTCGCCTTCGGCACCCAGACCGCCGGCTCCATCGTCCGGCCCGCGAGCTATTGCGGCATCGTCGGCTACAAGCCGACCTACGCCACCCTGCCGCGCGCCGGCATCAAGCCGCTCGCCGAGAGTCTCGACACCCTGGGCGTGATGGCGCGCAGCCCCGGCGACGCAGCCTTCCTCGTCGGCGCGCTGAGCGGGCGCGACCTGCTGCGCGAGCCGCTCGAACGCGCGCCGCGCATCGCGCTCTGCCGCACCCACGAATGGGCCGCCGCGCAGCCCGAAACCATCGCGGCGCTGGATCACGCCGCGAAAACCGCCTCGCGCACGGGTGCGCACGTGCATGACCTCGCCCTGCCGAAACCATTCTCCGGCCTGCTGCAGGCGCAGATCGACCTCATGAACCACGAATCCTGGCGCTCGCTCGCGAGCGACCGCCTGCACAAATTTTCCGGCTTGAGCGACACGCTCAAGAAACTGCTCGATGCCGCGGGCAAGGTCGATGCCGCGCGCTACGACGAAGCGCGCGCCCTCGCCGCCACCTGCCGCGCGATGCTGGGCGACGTCTTCGGCGACGCCGACGTCATCCTCGCGCCCAGCGCACCGGGCGAAGCACCCCGTGGACTGGCCGCGACCGGCGACCCGATCTTCTGCCGCAGCTGGACCCTGCTCGGCGTGCCGGCGATGAACATCCCTTGCAGCCAAGGCCCGAACGGCTTGCCCGTCGGCGTGCAGGTCATCGGCCGCATCGGCGACGATTCCCTCCTCGTGGCGGTCGCGGAGTGGCTGCAGCAGAAGCTCCAGGAACCCGCCAGATGCCCACCGCCTCTTTGATCCGTCGCACCGGCCTCGCCCTCCTGCTCGCCGCGTTCAGCACGCTTGCGCAGGCGCAGCAGGGAAAACCCGCCGCGCCTTCCGCCTACGAGCCCCAATCGGGACAGGCAGGCAAGGACGTCGTCTGGGTGCCGACGCCACAAGTTGTGGTCGACAAGATGCTCGACATGGCCAAGGTGACGAAGGAGGATTTCGTCATGGATCTGGGCTCCGGCGACGGCCGCACCGTCATCACCGCCGCCAAGCGCGGCGCCCGCGCGCTCGGCATCGAGTACAACCCGGACATGGTCGAACTTTCCAGACGCAACGCCGAGAAAGAAGGCGTCGCCGCCAAGGCCACCTTCGTCAAGGCCGACCTCTTCGAGACCGACTTCTCCAGGGCCAGCGTGATCACCATGTTCCTGCTGCCGGCCATCAACCTCAAGCTGCGCCCGCAGATCCTCAACCTCAAGCCCGGCACCCGCATCGTCTCGAACAGCTTCACCATGGACGACTGGAACGCGGACGAAACCGCCACCCTCGGCTCCGAAACCGGCTGCACCTCCTTCTGCACCGCTTATTTCTGGCTCGTTCCCGCCAAAGTCGCCGGCATCCACAAGCTCCCACAGGGCGAACTCAACCTCAAGCAGCACTTCCAGATGCTCTCCGGCACCCTGAGCACCGAAGGCAGGACCTTCGCCCTCGAGGGCCAAATGCGCGGAGAGGAGATCACCTTCAAAGCCGGCGGCCGCGAGTACCGCGGCAGGATGAACGGCAAGAGCCTGGAACTGCGCTGAGACGCTACTGCGTCCATGTGGCAATAATCCACGCGGCCGAGCGCTGGGCTCAGTTCGCCTTGACGTTGGCGGCGCGCACGACGGCGCCCCAGCGTTCGATTTCGCTCTTCAGGAAGCGGTCTGCCGCGTCGGGCGAATTGCCGATAATCTCCGAGCCGGCGTCGAGCAGCCGCTGGGGCAGTTCGGGGATGGCGAGCGTTTTCACGATCTCCGCGTTAAGCCGGGCGACCACCTCGCGCGGCATGCCCGCGGGCCCGACAAACCCGAACCAGGCCACGGTCTCGAAGTCGCGCACGCCGGCCTCCGCGATCGAAGGCACCTCCGGCAGCAGCGGATGGCGCTTCGCGCTCGATACCGCGAGCGCACGCAGCCTCCCGGACTTGAAGTGCGGCATGAGCGCGAAGATATTGTCGAACATGATCTGGATCTGCCCGCCCATCAGGTCCACGTGCGCCGGTCCCGAGCCTTTGTAGGGGACATGCAGCATGTCGATCCCGGTATCGATCTTGAATTTTTCGCCCGTCAGGTGATGCGAGGTGCCGACGCCGGCGGAGCCGAAGCTCACCTTGCCCGGGTTCGCCTTTGCGTATTCGATCAGTTCGCCGACGGTCTTGGGCGGGAAATTGAGATTGGCCGCCAGCGCGAGCGGTGAATGCGTCACCACTATGATCGAAGCGAAATCTCTTGCGGTGTCGTACTTGAGGCTGGGATAGACCCAGGCGCTGACGGCCAACGCGGCAGTGGATAGCAGCAGCGTGTAGCCGTCCGGCGCCGCCTTGGCGACAAATTCGGCGCCGATCGTGCCGCCCGCGCCGGTGCGGTTCTCGACCACGAACGGCTGGCCCGTCGCCGCCGTGAGCCGCTCGCCGATCATGCGTCCGATGATGTCCGATGTGGTGCCGGGGGCGAAGGCCACGATTACCCTCACCGGGCGCACGGGGTAGGTCTGGGCAAACGCGCTGCCTGCCGAAATCGCCAGGAAGAATGCGAGAACATGCAGCAGCGCCCAGATCACGAGGTTTCCCCATAGGTAGCGGTTCTTGCTTCGGTCGTCGTGCGCCGCAGGTCGCGCCGCTGCGACAGATCGTAGCGGCGCCCACGGTGCAGCGTGCAACGGTTGTCCCACATCACGAGGTCGCCTGCGCGCCACTCGTGGCGGAAGACGAATTCGCGCTGCGTCGCGTGCTCGAGCAGGTCGGCGAGCAGCATCCGGCCTTCGGGCAGCGTCATGCCGGGGATTCGAGTGCAGTGCACCCCGACGAACAGCAGCTTGCGCTTCGATCCCGGGTGCACGCGCACCAGGGGCCATTCGGCCGCCGGAAATTTCTCCAACTGCTCGGGCGTGTACTTGTCGTCGCCGAGCAGGATCCGCGAATGAAACGCGGAATGCTGTGCGGCCAGGCCGTCGATCTCGCGTTGCAGTTTCGCGGGCAGCGCGTCGTAGGCCGCGCGCAGATCGGCGAACTCGGTCTCGCCTCCCTCCGCGGGCACCACCGCCGAGAGCATCGAATAGGCGATCGAGGCATCCTGAAACGAGCTGTCGCTGTGCCAGAGCTGGTTGGCGATG
>CAMDRF010000065.1 GCA_945906765.1 Nitrosovibrio sp. Nv4
CGAGGTCGTCCTTCTCGTCTTTCGCCTCCCAGTAGCCGAACGGCACGCGCAGTTCGTACAGCAGCGCGCCATCCACGTAGCGCCGCTCTTTGGTCTTGGTTTCGATTTCGTATTCGGGCACGAATACGAGGTCATGCGAGCGCGCCCAGCCCTTGAGCAGATCCTTGAACGCCTCGCGCACAACGCTTTCGCGCGTCGAGCCGGAGACCTTCTTCAGAGTCGCGAGCTGATTGAGGTACTGCTGGATGAGGAGTTGGCTCATGGCGCTTGAATCGCGTGCCAGAGTGCCCGCGAACGGGCGGGGGCGCAACTGCGCCGCAACGCCGGTCGGGGCGACGGGCGGGATTTTACAAAACATCGACACTTATTAATAAGTGCCTACATATTGTGATATAGTCCTCTCCGTGAAGGCTAAAAATCCTGACCCTATCAAGGGGCTGCGGAAGAAAGGGATAATCCGCGCCGCCGACCTCGCCGATCTCGGAATTCGCCGCGAAGCGCTTTCCCGTCTGCATCGCGAAGGCCGGCTGGAGCGGCTCGGGCGGGGGCTGTACGCACATCCCGACCGGAAGGTGACCCTGCAGCACAGCCTCGCCGAGGCGGCGAAGAAAGTGCCGAGAGGCGTGGTGTGCCTGCTCTCGGCGCTGAGCTTTCACGAGATCACCACCCAGGCGCCATTCGAGGTGTGGATGGCGCTCGATCGCAAGGCGCGGCTGCCTATTCCCGGGCCGGGGCTGGCGTTCCGTTTTCACCGCTTTTCCGGCAAGGCGCTGAACGAAGGCGTGGAGCAGCACGTCGTGGATGGAATCCCGGTGCGCGTCTACAGCCTGGCCAAAACGGTGGCCGACTGCTTCAAGTACCGCAACAAGATCGGGCTGGACGTGGCGCTGGAGGCGCTGCGAGAAGCGCGCCGCGCGCGCCGTGTGACGTCGGAGGAACTGCATCGCCATGCGCGCATCTGCCGCGTCGAGAACGTGATGCGCCCGTACATGGAGGCGCTGGCGGCATGAAAAACATCGCCCACTCGGTTCGCCAGAGACTGCTGAACCGCTCGAAGGAAACGGGGCAACCGAATGAGTACGTTCTCCTGCGCTACGCGCTCGAGCGGATTCTCTACCGGCTTGGCGCTTCGCGGCACGCCGAGCGTTTCATGCTGAAAGGTGCGTTGCTTTTTTCGGTTTGGGGCCAGGATGAGCATCGCCCGACGCGCGATGCCGATCTTCTCGGTTCGGGGCCGAGCGATCTCGCACATCTCGAAATCCCGTTTATACGGTGGTCGCTGAAAAGCTGCATGCCACGGTAGCGCTAGGATTGGACAACAGCCGGATGAAGGATTTCTACGACCTGTGGGCTATAGCCCGGCGCTTCAAACTTGATACTCCGCTGCTGGGAAAAGCAATCGCGGCTACTTTCGAGCGGCGGCGCACTGCGATTCCTGAGGTGATCCCTGTCGCGCTTACGCAGGAGTTCCTGCGGACGCCTGCCCGGCAACGCCAGTGGGAGGGATTCGTGCGTCGCAATCGGCTTCCGGCTGATGGGGTGACGCTCGAACAAACACAGGCCGCGATCGCCGAGCTGGTCATGCCAGCTTTGGAGTTCGCCCGTCGCAGCTAGGAAACCTCAGGCCAGGCCTTTTGCGCCGGACGCATTTGCTCCAGCGCACGAGATAGACGCAGCACGCCGAGATCGTCGAAGCGCCTGCCGATGACCTGGATGCCGATCGGCAATCCGTCCTTGCTGAAAGTCCAGTTGAGCGAGGCCGCGGGCTGCTCGGACATGTTGTAGGGCAAGGTGAAGGCGATGTGCGGCAGGGCGTGGTGCGGGTCGTTGTTGGGTGAGGGGAGTTCCGCTTCGTACGGCAGGATCGGTGAGGTGGGGGAGACAACGAAGTCGTAGGGCTGGCAGGCGCGCACGGTGACATCACGCAGCGCGACATAGGCGTTGTAGGCGGCCATGACATCCGTGCCGCTGAAGTTCTTCGCGCGCCAGGAGGTCCACTCGGCGATGAAGGGCAGGACTTTCGCCTGCTTCGCGGGCGGCAGCTGCGCGTAATCGTTGTACGAGCGCGCCTCGAAGAACCGGCACATGCCGTCGACAAGCTCTTCGGTAAGGAAGGAGGGCATCTGCTCGACGATGGCCCCCGCGCCAGCGAGCGCCTTTGACGCGGCAGCGGCGGCGGCGGCGACTTCGGCGTTCACGGGCAGGCCGACCTTCATGTCGGGCAGGAAGCCGATTTTCAGATTTTTGAGATTTAGATTTTTTTCCAACCCTTTTAAAAAATCAATATTTTCAAAAGGCAGGCTCATGTGGTCGCGCGCGTCGGGCCTGGACAACAGGTTCATCAACGAAGCCGCAGCGCTTACGTTCCTGGTCATCGGGCCGGTGACGCGGCCGATGTAGGGCGGGTAGACCGGCACGCGGCCGAGGCTGGGCTTGAGGGCGAAGATGCCGCAATGGGTCGCCGGCAGGCGCACCGAGCCGCCGATGTCGGTGCCGAGGTGCAGCGGCGCGTAGCCGGCGGCGGCCGCCGCGCCCGCGCCCGAACTCGAGCCGGAAGTGTTGCGCGCGGTATTCCACGGATTGCGGGTGATGCCGTGGATGCTCGAGAGGCCCGAGGACAACATGCCGAAATCGGGCATCGTGGTCTTGCCGAGGATCACGCAGCCGGCCTCGCGAAGCCGGGCGGCCGGCGGCGCATCCGCCAATTGCGGCGCGGCGTCGTCGTTCGCCCGGGTGCCGATCGGCGCCGGGTCGCCCTTGGTGTAGATGTTTTCCTTGATGGTGACAGGCACGCCGTCCAGCGGCGACAAGGGGCGCTTCGCGCGCCAGCGTGTTTCCGCCGCCTTGGCGCTTTCCAGGGCGCCATCGCGATCGACGCAATACATGGCATTGAGGCGCGGTTCGCAGGCGTCGATGCGTTCGAGGCAGGCGCGCGTGAACTCGACCGGCGACAGCGCAGCGCTCGAATATTGCGCTGCAACCTGAACTGCATCCAATTCGTGCATCGCGGCCATGGATCGCATCATACAATCCGCGGCCTATGCGACACACCCTGGTTTCGATGGTGCTGGCACTTTCCTGCGGGTCTGCCGCGGCGCAGCAGGAAATCCTCTTCTGGCACGCCATGAGCGGGTCGCTGGGGGTCGAGCTAAGCGCGCTGCTGCAGCGCTTCAACGATTCGCAGAAGGAATTCCGCGTTGTTGCCGAGCACAAAGGCAGCTACGAGGACACGATGATCGGCGCCCTCGCCGCGCAGCGCGCGGGAACCGGACCGAATCTCGTGCAGGTCTACGAGGTCGGTACCGCGCACATGATGGCCGCGAAGGGCGCGGTGCGGCCGGCGTGGCAGGTGCTGGCCGAGAACGGCGAGCGCCTCGATCCGAAAGCGTTCCTGCCGGCGGTCGGGAGTTATTTTTCCGACAACGGCGGGCACCTGCTCGCGCTGCCGTTCAACGTGTCGACGCCGATCCTGTTCTACAACAAGGATGCGTTCCGCAAGGCGAAGCTCGACCCGGAGCAGGCGCCGAAGACCTGGTACGAGATGCCCAAGTCGATGGGCGCGCTGGTCGGGGCCGGGTTCGAATGCGTCTACACCACGGCCTGGCCTTCGTGGGTGCAGATCGAGAACATGAGCGCCTGGCACAACCAGGACTTCGCCACCAGGGAGAACGGCCTCGGCGGCCTGGATGCGAAGCTGATCTTCAACTCGCACCTGATGGTGCGCCACATGTCGATGCTCTCGTCCTGGGCGCGCGCCGGCTACTTCACCTACAGCGGCCGCCGCATCGAAGGCGAGCGGCGTTTCGCGAAGGGCGAATGCGTGATGGTGACGGCGTCCTCGGCGAGCTACGCGGAATTGCGCGCCGAAGCAAAGTTCGACTTCGGCGTCGCACAATTGCCGTACTACGACGACATCCGCGGCGCGCCGCACCATACGATGATCGGCGGCGCCGGCTTGTGGGTGCTCGCGGGCAGGAAGGCCGGGGAACGCGGCGCGGCGAAATTCCTCGCCTGGCTGGCGCGCGGCGAGGTCCAGGCCGAGTGGCACCGGCGCACCGGCTACGTGCCGGTGACCCGCGCCGCCCACGACCTGACGGCCAAATCGGGTTTCTACCGCAATCATCCGGCGCACGAGATCGCGATCCGGCAGCTGCTGCTCAACCAGCCGACGCGCGAATCGCGCGGCATCCGCCTCGGGCGCATGCAGGAGATCCGCCTGATCATCGAGCAGGAGCTCGAAGGCGTCTGGACGGGCGAAGTGCCGCCGAAACTCGCGCTGGACCGTGCCGCGGAACGCGGCGACGCCCTGCTGCGCCAGTTCGAGCGCGAGCAGCGCGCGGGCGCCGAGCCGGTGGCGCCCCAGCGAGTGCCCCGAGGGCCGCAAAAAGCCACAACGAAATGAAAGTCGCAAATCCTTGACGGGGTTTGGCTATACTTTTGCATTGTCCGGCGCCAAGGCCGGGTCCCTACCAGGAATAATCGAGGAGAACCCATGCGTATCAAACTCTTAGCGGTCGCGCTGGCGAGCGCGGGCCTGTTCAGCGGCCCCGTCCAGGCGCAGGTCGAGATCCAGTGGTGGCATTCGATGGGCGGCGCACTGGGCGAGGCGCTCAACGGGCTCGCTGACAAATTCAACGCCGGCCAGAAGGACTACAAGATTGTCACGACGTTCAAGGGGTCCTACCCCGAGTCCATGACCGCCGCGATCGCCGCATTCCGCGCCGGCAGCGCGCCGCACCTGCTGCAGGTGTTCGAGGTCGGTACCGCGACCATGATGGCGGCCAAGGGCGCGATCGTACCGGTGGCGACGGTGATGGCGAACGCCAAGGAGCCGTTCGATCCCAAGGCCTACCTGCCGACGGTGACCGGTTACTACTCCGACCAAAAGGGCAACATGCTGTCGTTCCCCTTCAACAGCTCGACGGTGATGTTCTACGTCAACAAGGACACGTTCAAGAAGGCGGGCCTCGATCCGAACAAGGCGCCCAAGACCTGGAAGGAAGTGGTTTCGGCGGCCGAGAAGCTGAAGGCCGCCGGTCAGGAGTGCGTCTACACCACGAGCTGGCCTTCCTGGATGCACATCGAAAACTTCAGCGCCTGGCACAACGTGCCGATCGGCACCAAGGAGAACGGCTTCGGCGGCTTCGATACCCAGTTCTCGATCAATTCGCCGCTGCATGTGAGGCACATCAGCATGCTTGCCGACATGGCGAAGAAGGGCCTCTTCACCTACGCCGGCCGCACCAACCAGGGCGACGCCAAGTTCTCCAGCGGCGAATGCGCCATGTTCAGCGGTAGCACCGGCGCGCAGGCCGGCATCCGCAAGGCGGGCAAGTTCGAGTGGTCGATCAACTTCATTCCGTACCACGATGACGTCAAGGGCGCACCGCAGAATTCCATCATTGGCGGGGCCTCGGTCTGGATCATGGGCGGCAAGAAACCCGAGGAGTACAAGGGCGTCGCGAAGTTCATGGCATTCCTTTCGACCTCTGAGATCCAGATGGGGTGGCATACCTCCACCGGCTACGTGCCGATCACCCAGGCGGCCTACGAGATGACCCGCAAGTCCGGCTTCTACGACAAGGATCCGGGCGCCGAGCTGGCGGTGAAGCAATTGACCAACAAGGCGCCGACCGCGAACTCCAAGGGCCTGCGCTTCGGCAACTTCGTGCAGGGGCGCACGGTAATCGAAGAGGAACTTGAAGCCGTGTTCTCGGGCAAGAAGGAAGCGAAAGCGGCGCTGGACGATGCGGTCAGGCGCGGCAACGAGATCCTGCGCCAGTTTGAGGCGGCAAATAAGTAATCCGAAGTAAGCGGTACCGTGGAAAAGCGTGTCGTATTCCGGTCTGCGTGGCTGCCGTATGCGCTGGTGGCCCCGCAGATCGCGATCACGATCGTGTTCTTCTTCTGGCCGGCGGTGCAGGCGGTCTGGTACTCGTTCCAGTTGCAAGATGCTTTCGGGCTGAAGATCCAGTTCGTCGGATTGCAGAACTACGCCGCCCTGTTCAAGGACGGCAACTATCTCGAGTCGTTCAAGACCACGGCGGTGTTCAGCGCGGCTGTCGCCGGCATCGGCATCGCGATTTCGCTGCTGTTGGCGACCATGGCGGATCGCGTGTTGCGCGGCGCGATGGCCTACAAGACGCTGCTGATCTGGCCCTATGCGGTGGCGCCGGCGATCGCGGGCGTGCTGTGGGCCTTCCTGTTCGCGCCCTCCATCGGCATCGTGACTTACGTCCTCAAGGGCTGGGGAATCGACTGGAACTGGATCATCAAGGGCGACCAGGCGATGCTGCTGGTGGTGATCGCCTCGGTGTGGAAGCAGATCAGCTATAACTTCCTGTTCTTCCTCGCCGGGCTGCAATCGATCCCGAAATCGCTCATCGAGGCGGCGGCGATCGACGGCGCGGGTCCGCTGCGGCGCTTCTGGACCATCGTCTTTCCGCTGCTCTCGCCGACCACGTTCTTCCTGCTGGTGGTCAACATCGTCTACGCTTTCTTCGACACTTTCGGCGTGATCGACGCCACCACGCAGGGCGGCCCGGCGCAGTCGACCAATATCCTCGTCTACAAGGTCTACCACGACGGGGTCAAGGCGGCCGACCTCGGCGGCTCGTCGGCGCAATCGGTGATCCTGATGTTCATCGTCATCGTGCTGACGGTGGCGCAGTTCCGCTACGTTGAAAAGAAAGTGCAGTACTGATGGTCGAGAACCGTCCGTGGCTGACATTCCTCTCGCACGCGGTGTTGATTCTCGGCGTTCTGGCGGTGGCGTTTCCGCTCTACGTGACCTTCGTCGCCTCGACCCTGTCGCTCGAGCAGATCATGCAGGTGCCGATGCCGCTGCTGCCGGGCGACCGGCTGATCGAGAACTACTCGCAGGTGCTGGGAGCCGGAACCACCACCGGATCCAAGGCGGCGGTGTCCTCGATGCTGGTCAACAGCCTGGTGATGGCGTTGGTGATCCCAATCGGGAAAATCGCGATTTCGATCATCTCGGCGTTCGCCATCGTGTACTTCCGCTTTCCGTTCCGCATGTTCTTCTTCTGGATGATCTTCGTCACCCTGATGCTGCCGGTGGAGGTGCGCATCATCCCGACTTTCAAGGTGATCGCGGACCTGGGGATGCTCAACACCTACGCCGGTCTGACGGTGCCGCTGATCGCCTCTGCGACCGCGACGTTCTTGTTTCGCCAGTTCTTCATGACGGTGCCTGACGAGCTCGCCGAGGCCGCGCGCGTGGACGGCGCCGGGCCGATGCGGTTTTTCTGGGACGTGGTGCTGCCGTTGTCCAAGACCATGATGGCGGCGCTGTTCGTGATCCAGTTCATCTACGGCTGGAACCAATATCTGTGGCCGTTGCTCATCACCACCGACGAATCGATGTACACCACGGTGATCGGCATCAAGCGCATGATCGTCGGCAGCGACGCCGCCAACGAGTGGAACCTGATCATGGCCACCGCAATCCTGGCGATGCTGCCGCCGGCGCTGGTGGTGATGCTGATGCAGAAGTGGTTCGTCAAGGGCCTCGTGGAGACTGAAAAATAATGGCCGCCGTATCGCTCAGAGACATTCGCAAGAGCTACACACCGGAGCTGCAGGTGATCCACGGCGTGAACATGGAGATCAAGGACGGCGAGTTCATCGTCATCCTCGGGCCCTCGGGCTGCGGCAAGTCCACGCTGCTGCGCATGGTGGCGGGGTTGGAGACGATCACCGCGGGCGAGATCGCGATCGGCGATCGCGTGGTCAACAACCTCGAACCGAAGGACCGCGACATCGCCATGGTGTTCCAGAACTACGCGCTCTATCCGCACATGAGCGTGTACGACAACATGGCCTACGGATTGCGCATCCGGGGGCTGTCGAAGCAGGAGATCGACACCCGCGTGCAGAAAGCCGCAGCCATCCTGGAACTCGGCAAGTTCCTCGATCGCCAGCCGCGCGCGCTCTCCGGCGGCCAGCGCCAGCGCGTCGCCATGGGGCGCGCCATCGTGCGCGAGCCGGCGGTGTTCCTGTTCGACGAACCGCTCTCCAACCTGGATGCGAAACTGCGCGTGCAGATGCGCGCCGAATTGCAGGCCCTGCACCGGCGCCTGGGCACCACCAGCCTGTTCGTGACGCACGACCAGGTCGAGGCCATGACGCTGGCGCAGCGCATGATCGTGATGAATGCCGGGCGCGCCGAGCAGATCGGCGCCCCGCTCGAGGTGTACGCGAAACCGGCCACCACCTTCGTCGCCAGCTTCATCGGCTCGCCGCCGATGAACCTGATCCCGAGGGATGGCAAGCTGCTCGGCATCCGCCCGGAACACCTGGAGCCCTGCGCCGCGGCCGATGCCCGGCTCACGGTCGACGTCGATCTGATCGAGCCGCTGGGCGCCGATATCATCGTTTATGGCCACATTGGCGATGGAGAAAGTGCCCGGGTCGCTGCACGCCTGCCGGCCGACGCGGATGCGCGGGCGGGCAAACTCGCGCTGCGCTATGCGCCGCAGAACGTGCACTGGTTCGATCCGGCCAGCGGCAAGCGCATCGACGCATGAAGCGATGGCTCGTCCTGGCGCTGGCGATGGCCGCTGCGCCTGCGCAGGCGCTGGATCTGCAAGGGCATCGTGGCGCGCGGGGGTTGCTGCCCGAGAACACCCTGCCGTCGTTCCAGCGCGCTCTCGAATTGGGCGTGACCACGCTCGAGTTGGACATCGCCGTCACCCGCGACGGCGTGCTGGTCATTTCCCACGATCCGGCGCTCAATCCCGACCTCACGCGCGATGCCGCGGGACGCTTTCTCGAGCAGCGCGGGCCCGTGATCAACACGCTCACCTGGGAGCAGCTTCAGACCTACGACGTGGGACGCATCAAGCCGGGGACCGACTACGCCCGCCAGTTTCCCGACCAGGCGCCGATCGACGGCGCGCGTATCCCGCGCCTCGCCGACCTGTTCGATCTGGTGAAGCGCTCGGGCGACAACACGGTGCGCTTCGCCATCGAGACCAAGCTGAGGCCCGACAAGCCCGACGAGACGCCGTTGCCCGAAGCTTTCGCGCGCGCGGTGGTGGAAGAGATTCGCAAGGCAGGCCTGGCCGCCCGCTCGCAGATCCTTTCGTTCGACTGGCGCAGCCTGCAGGTGGTGCAGAAGATCGCGCCGGAAATCGAGACCGTGTATCTCACGGCGCAGCAGCGCTGGCTGGACAACGTCGGCGCCGGGCGCCCCGAAGGCTCCCGCTGGACCGCCGGCTTCCAGCACCGCGACCACGGCTCGGTGCCGAAGATGATCAAGGCGGCGGGCGGCAGCCACTGGTCGGTGTATTTCGGCGACCTGTCGCCGGAACTGGCGAAGGAGGCGCAGGCGCTGGGACTCAAGGTCCTGGCGTGGACGCTGAACGACCCCGCCGTCATGGCACGCATGATCGATTACGGCGTCGACGGGTTGATCACCGACCGCCCCGACCTCGCGCGCAAGGTCCTCGAAGAGCGCAACATCCGCTGGCGCTAGCGCCGCCCCAACGATGCGAATCAACGCCAAGCTGTTGCGCCGGGGCATGGGCTGGTGGCCGCCGTTCCTCGGGGCCGGGATCCGCGTGCGCAGTCTTGCCGAGGATTTCCGCGAGGCGGTGGTGGAATTGAAGCTGGGGCGCCTGAACCGCAACTACGTCGGTACGCACTTCGGCGGCAGCCTGTATGCGATGACCGATCCGTTCTTCATGATCATGCTGCTGCACAACCTGGGCGGCGAGTACCTGGTATGGGACAAGTCCGGGTCCATCGAGTACGTGGCGCCCGGCCGCGGCACGGTGCATGCGCATTTCCATCTGACCGAGGAGCGGATCGCCGAGATCCGGGCGCAGGCCGCGGCAGGCGAAAAGGTATTGCCTGAGTTCGTGGTCGACGTGAAGAACGAGGCGGGTGGTATCGTGGCCAGGGTCCGTAAAATTCTTTACGTGCGCCTGAAACCGAAGAACCGGCAGGCATGAGCTGGCCCTATCCCAGGATCGTCGCGCATCGCGGCGGCGGTGCGCTCGCCCCCGAGAACACGCTTGGCGCGATGCGCCTGGGCGCGTCGATGGGCTTCAAGGGCGTGGAGTTCGACGTCATGCTGGCCGGCGACGGCACGCCGGTGATCATCCACGACGAGACGCTGGAACGCACCACAAATGGCCTCGGCCGTGTTCCGGACATGACGTACGGTGAACTTTCGCGATTCGATGCCGGAAAAGGCAACCAGATCCCGAAGTACGAACAAGCCGTGGCCCTTTGCCGCGATCTGGGCATCTGGGCCAACGTCGAGATCAAGCCCGCGCAGGGGCACGAACGGGCGACCGGCGAGGCGGTGGCGCGCATGACGCGCGAACTCTGGCGGGGCGCACCGCTCGGGCCGCTGCTGTCGTCCTTTTCGGTCGACGCGCTGGCGGCGGCGCGCTCGGTCGCGCCCGAGCTGCCGCGCGGCTACCTCGTGTCGAAAATCCCGCACGACTGGCACGACACGATGAAGCGCCTGGCTTGCGTTGCTCTGCACTGCAACCATAAATCCCTGACCGAAAAACTGGCGGCGGAAATCCATGGCGCCGGATACTCCATCCTGCTCTGGACGGTCAACGAACCCTCTGACGCGCAACGGCTGTTGAAGATGGGCGCCGACTGCCTGGTGACCGACGCGCTCGATCGCATCGGGCCGGATTTTCGATAGATCAGACGCAGCGCGCGCCGTCGACTTCGATGCAGCTGCCGCTGACCATCGCGGCTTCGTCGGAGGCGAGATAGAGGCAGGCGTTGGCGACATCCAGCGGGGTGGAGAACCGCCCCAGCGGGATGGTCGCGAGGAACGCTTTCTTCGCCTCGTCGGTGATGGCGCCGCCCGCGAATTCCGCGGACAGGGCGGTATCCGGGCTGAACACCGGGTTGACGCAGTTGACGCGCACCTTGTCCGGTCCGAACTCGGCGGCCATGGATTTGCTCATCAGGATGACCGCGCCCTTGGAACTGTTGTAGACGGTCAGGCCCGGGCGCGGGCGCAGGCCGGCGGTGGAAGCGATGTTGACGAAGCAGCCCCCGCCCAGCTTGCGGAATGCCGGCAGGGCGTGGATCGCCGAGAGGTAGATGCTCTTCACGTTGACCGCATAGACCTTGTCGAACTCCGCCTCGCTGACCTCGACATAGGGCTTGCGGCGGTGGGTCCAGCCGGCATTGTTGACCACCACGTCCAGCCGGCCGAACTTCGCGACGGCCTCGGCGATGAGGCGCGCCCAATCTGCCGCCTTGGTGACATCGGCCTGCACGAATGCGGTATTGAGTTCCTGCGCGACGCGATTGCCGTTTTTTCCATCAATATCGACAACAATGACCCGCGCGCCTTCCTCCGCCAAGCGCTTCGCGATGCCCACGCCGAAGCCGCTGCCTGCGCCCGTGACGATGGCGACCTTGCCTTTGAGCCTCATGTTTTCTCCCGGTAGTGGCAAATTATAGGTGTGCCTGCGTCCTGAAAGGCGAGTGCTCGTTGAGTTCGTCCACGTAGCGCGTGATCCCGGCGCTCTCCCGTTCCAGGTAATCCTCGATGGCGCGCGCGAATCGCGGGTGCGCCAGCCAGTGCGCCGAATGCGTCTCCACCGGCAGCAGGCCGCGGAACAGCTTGTGCTCGCCTTGCGCGCCGCCCTCGAAGAACCGCAGGCGGTGGGCGATGGCGTATTCGATTGCCTGGTAGTAGCAGCATTCAAAGTGCAGCAGCGGGATGTGTTCCGCCGCGCCCCAGTACCTGCCAAAGATCTTGTCTTCGGCAATCAGATTCAACGTGGCCGCCACCGGCCGCCCCGCGCGCTCGGCAAGGATCATCAGGCAGTGCCCGGGCAGCGTCGCGCCGAGCTGCAGGAAAAACTCCAGGTTGAGGTAGGGGCTGGAGCGGTGCGCGGCGTAGGTGCGCCGGTAGCAGCGCTCGAAGAACTCCCAGTGGCTGGGTTCGATTTGCGCGCCGCGCAGCCAGCGCAATTCGACGCCCGCCTCGTGCACGCGGCGCCGTTCCTGGCGGATCACCTTGCGCCGGTGCCGCGTCATGCGCGAGAGGAAGTCGTCGAAGTCGGCGTAGTCCTGGTTCTGCCAGTGGAACTGCACCGTGCGCCTGAGGAGCATCCCGGCGCCCTGCAGCAGCCCGGCTTCCGCGGTCGGCGGGAACAGCACATGCAATGACGAAACTTCGCGCGACATCTCCAGCGCGGCGGCGGCCAGCTTGTTCCGCTCGGCGTCGTTCGCCGCCAGCAGCCGCGGGCCGCTCACGGGCGTGAACGGTACCGCGCACAGCAGCTTCGGGTAGTACTCCAGGCCGTGGCGCTGGTAGGCGTCGGCCCAGGCCCAGTCGAATACATACTCCCCGTAGGAGTGCGATTTCAGGAACAAGGGCATCGCGCCGGCCAATTGATTGCTTTTTTCAAGCAACACGATCTGGGGCCGCCATCCGGTGCGGCTGCTGGCGCAGCCCGTATCGATCAGGGCGGACAGGAACTCGTGGCTGGTAAAGGGATCCCCCTGTGAAAGGGCGTTCCAGTCCGCGGCTGGCACGCCGGCGAGCGATTCGACGACCCTGATTCGTTCCTCGGCCATGAGGTCATTATAGAATTACACTTACCGTCCGATTTCCCGGAGGAGCACCGCGATGAAAAAAATCGAAGCGATCGTAAAGCCATTCAAGCTGGACGAAGTGCGCGAGGCGCTCTCCGAAGTGGGCGTCACCGGCCTGACGGTGACGGAGGTCAAGGGTTTCGGCCGCCAGAAAGGCCACACCGAGCTCTACCGCGGCGCCGAATACGTGGTCGATTTCCTGCCCAAGGTGAAAATCGAGGTGGTGGTGACCGACGGCCAGCTCGAGCCGGCGATCGAGGCGATCGTGAAATCGGCGCGCACCGGCAAGATCGGCGACGGCAAGATCTTCGTCACCGCGGTGACGCACGTGGTGCGGATCCGCACCGGGGAAACGAACGAGTCGGCGGTCTAGCGTTTTGTCTTGAGCAATACCAGCAACGCCCCGCTGCCGCCGTCGTTCGCCGGCGCCTGGCAGTAGGCCAGCACCTCTTCGCGCTGCGGCAGCCATCTCCTGAGTTTGGCCTTGAGAATCCCGAGGCCTTTGCCGTGCACGATGCGCACGCAGCGCAGTCCCCGCGCCAGGCACTGCTCCAGGAATTCAACCACGACGGCGGCTGCCTGGTCGCGCGTCATGCCGTGCAGGTCGATGCCGTCCTGGATTGACCAGTGACCGCGCCGCAGCTTGCGTAGCGTCTCGCGCGCCATTCCCTCGCGAAGATAGCTGAGTTCCTCGCCGGTTTCGAGCGCATCGTCGATCGATAGCGGTCCTTCCAGGCTCTCGGCCAGCGCGGCGAGTTCGTCGCGCCGATGCTGCCGCGCCACGGGCGCAGGCGCGGGGACCCCCAGCGCAACGCGTTTTGGGCGCTTTAGCGGCTTGACGTCCGCGACCGCTTTGCGGAATTCATCCGAGGTCATCTAGAAACTTCTCCGCATCCAGCGCCGCCATGCAGCCGGTGCCGGCGCTGGTCACCGCTTGCCGGTAGACGTGATCCTGCACGTCGCCCGCGGCGAATACGCCCGGCACGCTGGTCGCGGTCAAGCCGCCGGAGCGGCCGCCGCGGGTAAGGATGTAGCCGTTCTCCATCTCGAGGTGGCCGGCGAAGATCTGGGTGTTCGGCGTGTGGCCGATGGCGATGAACAGGCCTTTCAGCGCGAGAGATTTATTTTTATTGGTTTTTAAATTCAAAATTCGAATTCCGGTAACTCCGGTCTTGTCGCCCAGCACTTCGTCCAGCGTCGAATCGAGTTCGAGGATGATTTTCCCCTCGGCAACGCGCTTCATCAGCTTGTCGATCATGATCTTTTCGGCGCGGAACTTGTCGCGCCGGTGCACCAGGGTCACCTTGCTGCAGATGTTGGCGAGGTAGAGCGACTCCTCGACTGCGGTGTTGCCGCCGCCGATCACCGCGACCTCCTGGTTCTTGAAGAAAAAACCGTCGCAGGTGGCGCAGGCCGACACGCCCTGGCCCATGAACTTCTGTTCACTCGGCAGGCCGAGGTATTTGGCCGAGGCGCCGGTGGCGATGATCAGGGCGTCGCAGGTGTAGGTGCCCGCGTCGCCTTCGAGGACCAAGGGCCGCTGCGCGAGCTTCACGCTGTTGATCTGGTCGAAGACGATTTCGGTCTCGAAGCGCTCGGCGTGTTTCTGGAAACGCGCCATCAGGTCCGGGCCCTGGATGCCGGCGTCGTCGGCCGGCCAGTTGTCGACGTCGGTGGTGGTCATCAGCTGGCCGCCCTGCGCGAGGCCGGTCAACAGCACCGGTTTCAGGTTGGCGCGCGCGGCGTAGACCGCGGCGGTGTAGCCGGCCGGGCCGGAGCCGAGGATCAGCAACTTGCAATGGCGGGAATTTGTTCCCATTTTCAGGCGCTTGTAATGTCGTGGGCGAAGAGGACGGGGATTATAAGGGGGTGGGTTCTGCTACCATAGGACGGTCCAAAATAACCACGGACTCAGAGCCAAGATGCCCTCCGCAGCAATCACAGTCTCGACCACGGTATTGAAGTCGGCGCCGCTGTTCGCGAGCGTCCCCGACGAGCAGTTGCGCATGCTGGTGCCCGCCGTCACGCGCCGCAGCGCGCCGCGCGCATCGACGATCATGGCCGCGGGCGACCAGATCGATTCCCTGTATATCGTCATTTCCGGCCGGCTCAAGGTCATGATGGGCGATGCGCAGGGCAAGGAAGTGATCCTCAGCCTGATCGGCCCGGGCGAGTTCTTCGGCGAGATGGGCCTGATCGACGACAGCCCGCGCTCGGCGAGCGCGGTGACGATCGAGCCCTGCGAGCTGCTCTCGATCAGCAAGCGGGACTTCAAGAAATGCCTGGCCGAGAACGTCGAGATGTCGATGGCGGTGATGCGCGGCCTGGTGCACCGCTTGCGCGAGGCCGACCGGAAAATCGGCAGTCTCGCGCTGCTGGACGTCTACGGCCGCGTCGCGCGGCTGCTGCTCGACATGTCGGAGGACGTGAACGGCCAGAAAGTGGTCACCAAGCGCCTGCCCAAGCAGGACATCGCCAAGATGATCGGCGCCTCGCGCGAGATGGTGAGCCGCGTGATGAAGGACCTGCAGATGGGCGGTTACATCGAAGTGCGGGGCTTCACCATCGTGCTGCGCGACACGATCATGCTGCCGCACTGATCCGCCGGCGGTAAGCGCAGCGTGGCCACGGCGGCGGCACGAAAATCCCAGGGCAGCGCACCTCTGCCGGCGAAACTTGCCGGCCTCCTGCGCGAAGCGAAATGGCTGGCGCTGGTGGCGGCGGCGGGCTACCTGCTGCTGATCCTGCTGACCCACCATGCGGGCGACCCGGGCTTCTCGCGCAGCGCAACAGCCGCTGTTGTGCAGAACGCCGGTGGACGCGCTGGCGCGCTGCTCTCGGACCTCATGCTCATGCTGTTCGGCTGGTCCGCATATTGGTGGGTAGTCTTGTGCCTTTACACCGTCGTTCGCGGCTATCGGCAGATCGAGAACAGCGAAAAGATTGAAACGCGCTCGTTGTTGCTTTCCATGGCAGGCTTTGCGCTGCTGCTGGTTGCGAGTGCGGCCCTGGAATACCTGCGCATTCAACGCTTCACACAGGGGCTGCCGCAGTTGGCTGGCGGCATTATTGGCATAGAACTGGGCAAGTTGTCAGGGAACCTGCTTGGTTCCACCGGCGCGACGCTGCTCACGCTGGCGGCGATCGCAGTGGGCTGGAGCCTGTTCAGCGGCATTTCCTGGTTGCGAATCGCGGAAGTAACCGGATTTCTGCTCGAATCCGGCTATGCGCTGGCGCTGGGCGCCTGGGAGCGCCGCCGCGACGAAAAGATCGGCGAGCAGGCGCGCGAGGTGCGCGAGACCGTGGTCCAGGCCGAGCGCAAGCGCGAGGAAGACCACCCGCCGGTGGTCATCGCGCCGCCACCTTTGGAAATCAAACGCTCCGAGCGGGTGCAGAAGGAGAAGCAGGCGCCGTTGTTCGAGCACCTGCCCGACACGCCGCTGCCGCCGCTCAAGCTGCTCGACGAGCCGGAGAAGGCAACCGAAACTGTCAGTGCCGAGACGCTGGAATTCACCTCGCGCCTGATCGAGAAGAAGCTCTCCGACTTCGGCGTCGTCGTGAAAGTTCTCGCCGCCTATCCGGGCCCGGTGATTACGCGCTATGAAATCGAGCCCGCGCTCGGCGTCAAGGGCAGCCAGATCGTCAGCCTGATCAAGGACCTCGCGCGCGCGCTGTCGGTGGTGGCGATCCGCGTGGTCGAGACCATCCCGGGCAAGTCCTGCATGGGCCTGGAGATCCCGAATCCCCACCGCCAGACGGTGCGCCTGACCGAGATCCTCGGCTCCGAGACCTATCACGGCAGCCATTCGCCGCTCGCGCTGGCGCTGGGCAAGGACATCGCCGGTAATCCGGTGGTCGCGGATCTCGCGCGCATGCCGCACCTGCTGGTTGCCGGCACCACCGGCTCGGGCAAGTCTGTCGCGATCAACGCCATGATCCTGTCGCTGCTCTACAAGTCCGAGCCGAAGCACGTGCGCTTCATCCTGATCGACCCGAAGATGCTCGAACTCTCGGTGTACCAGGACATACCGCACCTGCTCGCGCCGGTGGTGACCGACATGAAGCAGGCGGCCAACGCGCTCAGCTGGTGCGTCGCAGAGATGGACCGGCGCTACAAGCTGATGAGCTGGCTCGGCGTGCGCAACCTGTCGGGCTACAACCACAAGATCGCCGACGCCGAGAAGCACGGCCGCAAGCTCGATGATCCCGCCACCCTCGAATCGGGCAACCCGCAGCCGCTGCAGCAGCTGCCGCTGATCGTGGTCGTCATAGACGAGCTTGCCGACCTGATGATGGTCGCGGGCAAAAAGGTCGAAGAGCTGATCGCGCGCCTGGCGCAGAAGGCGCGCGCCGCGGGCATCCACCTGATCCTCGCCACGCAGCGCCCGTCGGTGGACGTGATCACGGGTCTCATCAAGGCGAACATCCCGACGCGCATCGCCTTCCAGGTGGCCTCCAAGATCGATTCGCGCACCATCCTCGATCAGTCGGGCGCCGATGCGCTGCTCGGCTCCGGCGACATGCTCTACCTGCCGGCGGGCACCGGCCTGCCGCAGCGCATCCACGGCGCCTTCGTCGCGGACCACGAAGTGCATAAAGTAGTTGAACATCTAAAAACCCTGGCTAAGCCCGAGTATCTCGAGGACATCCTCGAGCCCGCGCTCGCCGATGACGGTGCGGTGGGTGAGAACGGCGAAGCTTCCGGCGAGAAAGACGCCCTGTACGACCAGGCAGTAGAAATCGTCGTGCGCACGCGCCGCCCGTCGATCTCGCTGGTGCAGCGCCACCTGAGGATCGGCTACAACCGCGCCGCGCGCCTGATCGAGGAAATGGAACGCGCGGGCCTGGTGTCGTCGATGCAGAGCAACGGCAACCGGGAAGTCCTTGTGCCTGCGAAACCGGAGTAACGCGATGGGAAGGTCTTTCTTTGCCCTGGCATTGATTTTATTTTTTCAACCTGCAAATTCTTCAAGCCTGGAGCGCTTTCAAAGCTATCTGCGCACCACACAGGCAGCGCGCGCCGATTTCCAGCAGAAGGTGTTCGACAAGACCGGCAAGGTGGTGCAGGAATCCAGTGGCAGCTTTTCGTTCCTGCGCCCGGGGCGGTTCCGCTGGACCTACGTGAAACCGCCGCAGCTCATCGTCGGCGACGGCGAGCGCGTGTGGATCCACGACGCGGACCTGAACCAGGTGACCGTGCGGCGCGTCGCGCGCGTGCTCGGCGCCACGCCTGCGGCCCTGCTGGCGGGGGCTTCCGACATCGACAAGGCGTTCGAGCTGGTGGAATCCGGCGAGAAGGATGGCCTGCAGTGGCTGGAGGCGAAGCCGCGCGAGAAGGAATCGGGCTTCGAGCGCATACGGCTGGGTCTGTCGGTGTCGGGCGTGGAAGCGATGGAATTGATGGACCACTTCGGCCAGACCACGGTACTGCGCTTCTCCAACATGGTGCGCAACCCTCAGTTCGATGCCGGCACTTTCCGTTTCACTCCACCCAAGGGGGTTGATGTCCTTGGGGAATGATTTGTTCGGAAAAGTACAACCTGCGGCGCCGCTCGCAGAAAAACTCCGGCCGCGATCGCTCGATGAAATCGTAGGGCAGAAGCACCTGCTCGGGCCGGGCAAGCCGCTGCGCGTCGCCTTCGAATCGGGCCAGCCGCACTCCATGATCCTGTGGGGCCCGCCGGGTTCGGGCAAGACCACGCTCGCGCGCCTGATGGCGCTCTCCTTCGAGGCCGAATTCATCGCGCTCTCCGCGGTGCTCTCGGGCGTCAAGGACATCAGGGACGCGGTGCAGGCAGCCGAGCAGACCCTCGCCACGAGCGGGCGCAGGACCATCCTGTTCGTCGATGAAGTGCACCGCTTCAACAAGGCGCAGCAGGACGCCTTCCTGCCGTTCGTCGAAGGCGGCCTGTTCACTTTCGTCGGCGCGACCACCGAGAATCCATCATTCGAAGTGAACTCGGCGCTGCTGTCGCGAGCATCCGTTTATGTTCTTGAAAGTCTTTCTCTTGATGATCTTAATATTCTGGTGGACCGGACAGGATTGAAACTGGATGATCAGGCCCGGTCGCGCCTCATCGGCTTTGCCGACGGCGATGCGCGCCGGCTGCTAAACGCAGTTGAAATTCTCCAGAATGCAAGACCCAACGGCCTGATTGACGGCGCTTTCGTCGAAGAAACGCTGGCGAAGAACCTGCGCCGCTTCGACAAGGGCGGCGAACAGTTCTACGACCAGATCTCGGCGCTGCACAAATCGGTGCGCGGCTCGGATCCCGACGCGGCGCTGTACTGGCTGGTGCGCATGCTGGATGGCGGCGCCGATCCGCTTTATCTCGCGCGGCGCATCGTGCGCATGGCGGTGGAGGATGTCGGCCTCGCGGACCCGCGCGCCCTGCGCCTCGCACTGGATGCGACCGAGACCTACGAGCGCCTCGGGTCGCCCGAAGGAGAACTCGCACTCGCCGAAGCGGTGCTCTACATGGCGGTCGCGGCGAAGTCGAACGCGGTCTACAACGCCTATAATGCGGCCCGCGCGTTTGTCTCCAAAGACGGCACGCGGCCGGTGCCGCTGCACATCCGCAATGCGCCTACGCGGCTGATGAAGGACCTGGGATACGGCAAGGACTATCGCTACGCGCATGATGAGCAGGATGCGTTCGCGGCCGGAGAAAATTACTTGCCGGAGGGCATGCCGGCCGTGAGCTGGTACCAGCCGACGGAACGCGGGCTGGAAGGCAGGATCAGGGAAAAGCTCGACGAACTGCGCCGGCTTAACGACGCAGCGGGCAAGAAACGCAAATGATCGACATTCAACTCCTCAGGAACGATATCAACGCGGTGGCGCAACGCCTCGCGACGCGCGGCCACGAACTCGATGCGACCGGGTTTGCGAAACTGGAGGGTCAGCGAAAAGACATCCAGACGGCGACCGAGAAGCTGCAATCAGAGAGAAACGTGATCTCAAAGCAGATCGGGCACGCCAAGGCAAAGCAGGACGAGCACCTCGCAGGCGCGTTGCTGGCGCAGGCCGCCGAGTTTGGCGACAGCTTGAAGAAAATGGAAAGCGAGAACGACGCGGTGCAGGCCAGGCTGCGTGAATTCGTCTCGCTGATCCCGAATATCCCGCACCAGAGCGTCCCGGTCGGCAGGAATCCGGAGGACTACCGGCTGGAGCGCGGCTGGGGCGAGCCACGAAAATTCGAATTCGCGGCGAAAGACCACGTGGACATCGGCGCCGGGCTCGACGGCATGGATTTCGACGCCGGCGC
>CAMDRF010000066.1 GCA_945906765.1 Nitrosovibrio sp. Nv4
CGAAGGCGAGGACCCGCAGGAAGCGCTCAAAGCCTTCGGCGATTTCAGCGATCAATACCAGGCCACGGCCGCGCAACCGCTGCCCCTGTTTCGCCGCCGGGCGTGAGCGTGGCCGCAATGGCGCCGGAGTTTCTGCCGAGGATCGACGCCGCGCTCGCCTTGCTGCAGCGGGTGGCGATCGAGTACCGCCCTGCCGCCTTCGCGGACTCTTACGCGGTGGAGCGTGCCACCGGCGCTTTCATCCTGATTGACGAGACGACCAACCAGACCGTAGCCGCGGGGATGATCGAATGAGCGGGACTGTCTTTCTGGTTGGGGCGGGCCCCGGCGCACCGGACCTGCTTACGCTTCGCGCCGCGCGGCTGCTCGAGCGCGCGGACATCGTGTTTCACGACGCGCTGGTGCCGCCGGCAATACTTTCCCTGGCGTCGAGAGCGGAAAAGATCGAGGTGGGAAAGCGCTCGGGCCGGCATTCGACGGCGCAGGCGTTCATCAACAAGCGCCTCGCCGACGCGGCACGCACTCACCAAGTAGTGGTGCGCCTGAAGGGCGGAGATCCCTTGCTCTTTGGCCGGTCGCGCTCGTCGAGGATGCTTCCCTGCCGGGGGTGCGCAAGCTCTGCGGAACTCTGGCGCAGCTGCCGGCGCTCGCCGCGCGTTGCGGCAATGGGCCGGTGGCGATATTGCTGGGCGAGGTCTATCGGGATGTCGCCGCGTCGCAGATAATCCCGTCGTGGCCAGACAAGCACTCATTCTCTTCGCCCATGGCGCGCGCGACCCGCGCTGGGCGCGCCCGTTCCAGCAACTCGTAACCGAGCTGGGGGAATTGCTGCCCGGCGAGCGCATCGTGCTTGCGTTCCTGGAATTGATGCAGCCGTCACTGCCGGCCTGCGCCGCGTCACTCCATGGCGAAGGCGTGCGCAGCGTTCGGGTGGTGCCGGTGTTCCTTGGATCGGGCGGACATCTGAAGGAAGACCTGCCAAGACTCGTCGCGATGATCCAGGGGAGTTACCCGGACCTCGAGATCGCCGTCGAGCCGCCGATCGGCGAACAAGCGCAAGTGATTGCGGCAATAGCGCGCGCGATCGCGACGCGCAAGAATGTCAGCGTTTCCTGAACGCAAGCCAGAGCGCGTAGGCCGCCAGTCCGGCGAAACAGGCCAGCGACCACTCGGCGATCGACAGGCCGAGGAAGCGCCACTTCACCTCGGCGCATTGCCCCGAGCCGAGGAAGACCTTCTCGAGAATGCGCTTGAGCGGAAAATTATCCATCATGAAGAACAGATCCGGCCCGCAGGCCGGGACCTGGTCCGCTGGCAGGTGCTGCAGCCAGACCTGGCGCGCGGCGACGCCGAAGCCGCCGAGCGCGAAGACAGCCCCGGCAGCGCAGTAGATCCGGTTGCCGATTCTGCCGGGCGAATGCAGTGCCGCGATGCCAAAAACCAGGATAACCGCGTAATAAAAGCCTCTTTGTACAAGGCATAGCGGACAGGGATCCTGGCCGTCGAAATACTGCAGGTAATAGCCGAAACCGAGTAGCCCGGCGCACATCAGCGCCGGCAGGGCATAGAGCAGGCGAGGGTTGTTCACGTCGCCTGCACGATGACCTGGTCAATGGCGCCGAACACGCTCCGGCCATCCGGCCCGAGCATCTCGATGCGCACGCGGTCGCCGAATTTCAGGAACGGCGTCTTTGCCTTGCCGTCCTTGAGGATCTCCTCGGCGCGGCGCTCGAAGAGGCAGCCGGCGCCCTTTTTGCGGTCGCGGTTCGACACCGTGCCCGAGCCGACGATGGCGCCGGCGCCGAGCGGCCGGGTTTTCGCGGCGTGCGCGATCAGCCGCGGAAAATCGAACTGCATGTCGCTGCCCGCGTCGGGCTCGCCGAGCAGTTCGCCGTTCACCCAGGCGCGCACCGGTCCGTGGACGCGCCGGCCGTCCCAGGCCTCGCCGAGTTCGTCCGGCGTGACCGCCACCGGCGCGAAGGAGGACGGCGGCTTGGAGTGGAAGAAGCCGAAGCCCTTGGCGAGGTCCGCGGCAACCAGCGCGCGCAGGCTGACGTCGTTCAGCAGCACCAGCAGGCGGATCTGTTCGCCGGCCTTGTCCTTGTCCACGCCCATCGGTACGTCGCCGGTGATGACGCCGAGCTCCATCTCCAGGTCGATAGCGTGATCCTCCGAGGCCACCGCGATGTCGTCGCAGGGCCCGAGCAGCGGCGCCGAGCAGCCCTGGTACATCAGCGGCTCCTTCTTCATCTCAGGCGGCAGATCGCGCTTTTGCGAGCGCATGATGAGTTCGGCATGGATGAGGTACGCGGAGCCATCGGCGAACTGGTGCGCGCGCGGCAGCGGCGCCATCAGCTGTCTGGCATCGAGATCGAATCCGCGGTTCGTGCTGTTTATTTCTATTTGATTCAATAAAGGCAGGACATATTCCCAGTCATCAAGCGCGTCCTGCAGGGTAGGCGCGATATGGTCGGCTTTGACGGCGCGCTTCAGGTCTTTGGAGACGACGAGCAGCGTGCCGTCGCGCGTGCCGTCGCGCAGCGTGGCGAGTTTCATGCCGGCTATTTTACGAGAAGGCGCGGCAGATCCGCCGGCGCCTCGATCTCCATGCGCAGCAGTTGCGCAGCGACGTTCTTGCCGAGGTTGTCCATGCGCAGGCTGCGCGCGGCGCCGCCCTGCAGCGCGCCATTGAGCACGATCTTGAGCGCGAGGATGTTGTCGAGTGGCCAGAGCTCCACCGGCCCGGTGTTGAAGCCGGCGAAGTGCGCCGCCAGCCGCTCGCGCGTCACCTCGCGCTTGAGCACCGCGTAGGTCTCGGCGTCGAACGCGAACAGGCCGATATCCGCGCGGTCCGCCTTGTCGCCGGAACGAGCATGCGCGATTTTCCAGAGAGCAACCTTCATCTAAATGTTTTCTATTTCGATTCTTACGTTTTTTTCCACAATTTCCCTGGAAATCAAAGTTGGCCAAATGCCCAATAGTTCTTTCGCGGGCTGAATGCCTTTCATGCTGCCGACGTAGGGCGGGCCGGAGAGGCCGAGCCACGGAAACATTCGCCCGAAGCCATCTGCCACGCGCCGGTCCTTGGTGCGGATCGTCATGCGCAGGAAACATTCGTTCAACTGGTCGCGGTAGGTCGGGTCGGCGTTCGCGCCCAGCAGCGAGTCGTAGCCGATGTACTCGACGTTCGTGTCCTCGACCGCCCAGCCGCGCTCCTCGACCAGTGTCTGGATGATTTGCGCGCTCTTCGCGCATTTGGCATAGGCCTCGGGCCAGGCGAAGCCGATCAATCCAGTGCCCATCCAGCCATCCTGGTAGCCGGCGACAATTTTCAGCTTTGTCGGCCGCGCCGCGCCGCTGGCGCCGGAGATGCGCACCCGGTCATTGCCTTCGTCGTCGAAGCGGATGGTTCCCATGTCCAGCACCACGTCGGGCGAGACGTAGGCGTGCGGGTCGTGCACCTCGTAGAGCAGCTGCTGGCGGATGGTGTCGAAGGAAACGCGGCCACCGGTACCGGGAGGCTTGGTGAATAGCGCGCTGCCATCTTCGGACACTTCGGCGATCGGATAGCCGAGATGCGCGTAGTCGGGCACCTTGGCCCATTCTCCGGCCGAGCCGAAGTTGCCACCCGATCCCTGGCCCGAACACTCGAGCAGGTGGCCCAGCGTCAGGCCGGCCGCCATGCGGTCCCAGTCGTCCCACTTCCAGCCGAACTCGTAGGCGAGCGGCCCGAGCGTGAGCGCGGCATCCGCCACGCGGCCGGTGAGCACGATGTCTGCGCCCCGCGCCAGGGCCTCCGCGATCGGCTGCGCGCCGAGATAGGCATTGGCGAACAGCATCCGGTCGCGCACCCCCGAAATGCCGGCCCCCGTATCCATGTGCGCGAGCGGCTCGCCCGCCGCGCGCAGCTCGTCGAGGCGCTCCAGCACTGAATCGCCGCTGACCGTGGCGATCCTTGCCTTCCAGCCCTTGTCCCGGAACGCGCGCGCAATGGCTTCGCGCGCGCCTTGCGGATTCAGGCCGCCGGCATTGAGCACGAATTTGACGCCGTGCTTCGCGGCCAACGGCCACAGTTCCGTCAGCATCGGCACGGCATCGCGTGCGTAGCCGGCGGCGGGATCTTTCTGCCGGTCTTTCTGCAGGATCGCCAGCGTCAGCTCCGACAGGTGATCGGAGGCGATGTATTGCACGCCGCCGCGCTCGATGGAAGCGCGCACCGGGCGCCACGAGTCGCCATAGAAGCCCAGCCCAGCGCCGACGCGAATTGTTTTCATCGCGATCCAAGTCTAGCTAAAATTCATTCGAGGAGAAGGTTAGCTGAACCAGGTACTGCAACGGCAAGTGGACCCCGATCACGGACTACATCACCGACTCAGGCGAATTCTCGGAATACTGGCGGTCAATGCCCTGCTGCTGGCGGCGGGAGTCGTGGCGGTCGAACTGATTTTTGGCGGGTGGCTGGATGCGCGGCACCTGAATCGCCTCAACATCCTCAAGGATCGCGTCTACAAGCATGACGTATCGGGTCTGTACGAGAGCGCAAATCCGGTCGTCACCTACTCGCGGGACAAGTACGGCCTGCGCGGCAGCTATCCCAACCCGGGCAGCATACGCATCCTCACGGTGGGCGGCAGCACCACCGACCAGCGTCACATCCGCGACGGGGAGACCTGGCAGGATGTGCTGCAACGGCGTTTCGCGCGGGCCGGGCTGGCGGCAGCGGTTGCCAATGCGGGCATCGACGGTCAATCGACTTTCGGCCACATCGCGAATTTCAAATGGTGGTTTCCCGACATCCCGGGGCTGGCGCCGGAATACATCCTGTTCTGCGTCGGTCTCAACGACTACCACAAGGATGCCGCCGACCGTTTCGATCGGTTCGTGTCCGACAGCAAAAACCCGGGAATCGCGGATCGCATCCGCGACAACAGCGCCATCTGGCACCTGCTCAAAACGCTCCAGGGCGTCTACAAGGCGATGATCGTCTCCAGGATCGGGCATCAGCGCGTCAAGTTCGACGAGCTCGAATGGGTGCGCGAGCCGCTCCAGGGCAACTATGATTTCATGGCGCCGAGGCTCGATGCCTATGCCACCCGCCTGCGATTACTTGCCGACCTGACCCGCCAGGCGGGTGCCGTTCCGGTTTTCGTGACCCAGCCTTCGCGGCATTACCGCGTCGCGCCGGGAGGGATTGAAGGCGAGGCCCGCGTGAATCTGTACGACGATCGCCGCATCAACGGTGTCGATTCCCACCATGCGATGAGGAAGCTCTACGGCGTCACGAGGTCGGTCGCCGCGGAGAAGGGCGCACTCTATGTGGATCTTGCAAGCCGCACGGAGTGGGTGGACGCAGATTTCTACGACCTGGTGCACATGACGCCCCAGGGCGCGGCGAAAGTCGGTTTATTCCTCTACGAAGCGCTTAAGGATCAATTGGCGCCGGAACGGCGACAGGCCCGTTAGCCGACCACGTACGCGGCGCCGCCGGTGGCGATCAGCTCGCCCGCGTCATTGTGCAGTTCCATGTGCACTACCGCGATGCGGCTGCCCTTGCGTACGATGCGCGCCGTGGCGATGAAGTGCTTGCCGCGTCCAGGCCGCAGGTAGTCCACGCGCAGGTCGATGGTGCCCATGTTGGGAAACGAAGTCGGCGTCACGGGGCTCTCGCCCGCGATGGACAGCATGATGGCGAAGCCGCCGGCGGCATCCAGCGTCGCGGAGATGACGCCGCCGTGCAGGATCTGGCGGCTCGGATTGCCGACCAGTTCCGGGCGCATGTCGAAGCGCAGCCTGGGTGCCGCCGCATCGAAGGATTCGACTTTCAGGCCGAGCAGCTTGTTGAAGGCGATGTGCTCTTCCATCACCGCCTTGAGCAGCGCCTGCGCTTTCTCCGTGCGTGTCTTCGTCATGGTTCCCATCCAAGCTGGCGCGCGGCCAGGTCCTTCATGCCGGCTCGAATTCGACCAGGAGATTTCCGGGAGCGACTTGCGCGCCGGCCTTGACGTGAACGGCCCTGATTTTCACCGCACAAGCAAAGTCCAGGGCATGTTCCATTTTCATCGCTTCCAGCACTACCAGCGCCTTGCCAGCATCGACCGTGTCACCGACTTTGGCGTTCACCTCGACCACGCGGCCGTTCATCGGCGCGAGCAGCCTGCCGTCGCTCGCACCGGCGCCTTTGCGTTCCGGCGGGTCGTAGAGTGTGTTGCGCAGCGTGAAGCTGTGGCCGCCCCGGGCGAAATGCACGGTGTTGCCTTCGACAACGTGAATTGGCTTTGCCCTGGTGTTGTCCGCAATAAACCCCAAAACCTTTTCATCAAACCTCACGCGCGCGCCATGCGCCGGGTTGTTGCTCCAGCCGGTCCATTCGCCGTAGTCGCCGGCGAGCAGCGCGGCGGCTGTCTGGAGGTCGGGCGCCTCGCTCTCGAAACTGAAATGCGAAAGAAAATCTGTCGTTGCCTTTCCTTCGCCGAAAGTTCCGTCTCTCAGCACGGCGGCAAGAAAAGCCTTGTTGGTCGGAATCCCAAGCGCGATCGTTTCGTCCAGCGCCGCGGCCAGTTCTTCGCGCGCCTCGTTGCGCGTCGGCGCGTGGGCGATAAGCTTGGCGATCATGGAATCGTAGTAGGGCGGAATCGCCATGCCGGATTCCAGCGCGTGGTCCACGCGCACCGCGGCGGACGGTTGCCAGAGCGCGAGCGTTCCCGCCTGCGGCAGGAAATTGCGCTCTGGGTCCTCGGCGCAGAGGCGCACCTCGATCGCGTGCCCCGAGAAACGGATGTCTGCCTGCTTCGCGGGCAGTTGCTCGCCCGCGGCGACGCGCAACTGCCACTCGACGAGATCGAACCCGGTGATCGCCTCGGTCACCGGATGCTCGACCTGCAGGCGTGTATTCATCTCCATGAACCAGAACTTGCCCTCCTCGAGCAGGAATTCCACCGTTCCGGCGCCCACGTAGCCCACGGCGCGCGCCGCTGCGATGGCCGCCGCGCCCATCTCGGCGCGCAGCTTTGCATTCACAGCGGGCGAGGGTGATTCCTCCACCAGCTTCTGGTGGCGGCGCTGCACGGAGCAATCGCGCTCGCCGAGATGGACAAAGTTGCCGTGGCTGTCGGCGAAGATCTGGACTTCGATGTGGCGCGGGGCGAGCAGCGCCTTTTCCAGCAGCACCCGCGAATCGCCGAACGAATGCTCGGCCTCGGACTGGGC
Organism: Nitrosovibrio sp. Nv4; assembly: GCA_945906765.1. Taxonomy (GTDB): domain Bacteria; phylum Pseudomonadota; class Gammaproteobacteria; order Burkholderiales; family SG8-39; genus RBG-16-66-20. The sequence continues at coordinate 7,207 of CAMDRF010000066.1, forward strand.
GGCTTGCAGCGCTTGTTTGAATTCAGATTGGGAGAAAACAATACGGATTCCCCGTCCTCCGCCTCCCGCGAGCGCCTTGATCATCAGCGGGAATTCCGGATTCTTGTCGTAGGCCGGTAGTACCGGGATGCCAGTCTTGGCGGCGATGGCCTTGGCGTTGGCCTTGTCGCCCATCGCCTTGATCGCTGCCGGCGGAGGCCCGATCCAGACACGGCCGGATTTCAGGACCTGTTCTGCAAATTCAGGATTCTCGGAAAGAAACCCGTAGCCCGGGTGAACGGCGTCTCCTTCGGCGCGGAGAATCGCCTGGATATTCAGGTAGGACTCTTTAGGAGAAGAACCGCCAATATGAACTGCGCTGTCCGCCGCACGCACGTGCGGCGCGTCGCGGTCTGCGTCTGAGTACACCGCGATGGTGCGCAGGCCCATGCGCTTCGCCGTGCGCATGACTCGGAGAGCGATTTCTCCCCGGTTGGCAACAAGGACTGACCGGAACGTCACTTCTTTGGCAGGATGTGCATGTACTTGCAGATGATGCCGAGCATCGTTTCGTCCGAGCCGCCGCCGATGGAGCCCAGGCGCCCGTCGCGGTAGGCGCGCGACACCGGGTTGTCCCAGGTGTAGCCCATGCCGCCCCAGTACTGCAGGCAGGAATCCGAGACCTCGCGCCGCAGGCGGCCGGCTTTCAGCTTGGCCATGGAGGCGAGCTCGGTGACGTCTTCGCCGGCAACGTACATCTCGCAGGCGCGGTAGGTGAGGGCGCGCAGCGCCTCGATCTCGGTCTTCAGTTCCGCCAGCCGATAGTGCACGTACTGGAAGTCGAGCACCGTCTGACCGAACATCTTGCGCTCGCGGATGTAATCGATGGTGTCGTTCAGCGTGCGCATCAGCCCCTGCACCGAACTCGCCGCGGCCCACAGCCGCTCTTCCTGGAACTGCTGCATCTGGTAGGTGAAGCCGGCGCCTTCTTCGCCGATGCGGTAGCGCTGCGGCACGCGCACTTCATCGAAGTGGATCAGGCCCGTGTCCGAGGACATCATGCCGATTTTGCGTATCTTCTTCGCCACGCTCACGCCCCTGGTCTTCATCGGCAGGATGATCAGCGTCTTGTTCTTGTGCGCCGCGCCCTCCGAGGTGTTGGCCAGCAGGCACATCCAGTCCGCCTGCAGGCTGTTGGTGATCCACATCTTGGCGCCGTTGATGACGTAGTCGCCGCCGTCCTTCTTCGCCGTGGTCTTGATCGAGGCCACGTCCGAGCCCGCGCCGGGCTCGGAGACGCCGATGCAGGCCACGTAGTCGCCGGCGATCGCAGGAGTGAGGAATTCCTTGCGCAGTTCGTCCGAACCGAAGCGCGCCAAGGCGGGGGTCGCCATGTCGGTCTGCACGCCGATCGCCATCGGCACGCCGCCGCAGCGGATCTGGCCGAGGGTCTCGGCGAACACCATCGAATAGCTGTAATCGAGAGCCGCGCCGCCGTAAGCCTCGGGTTTGGTAAGGCCGAGCATTCCCATGTTGCCGAGTTTCTTGAACACTTCATGGGCGGGGAACTGCTCGGCCGCTTCCCATTCATCGACCTGCGGGTTGATCTCCGCGTCGATGAAGCGCTTCATCGTCCGGCGGATCTCTTCGTGTTCCTGGGTGAATTGCATGGGCGCGTGTCCTTCGTCGTCTCTGGTCGGGCGATGATAGAAGACAATCGATGCGGCCCCCGGCATCGAGAATCACGCGCATCGCGGGATGATTCTACTGCCGCCTGACCGGTCAGCCTTCGGTCCACGCACTGCCGGCCGCTCTCGCCTACGCCGAGGAGCACAGCCTTGGGGGGCGCGACCTGATGGTCGCATTGGTGCTCGGCTACGAGATCGGCGCGCGGATCGGCATCGCCTCAAACCTGCGCTCCGCCATGCACCCGCACGGCAGCTGGGGAACCGTCGGCGCCGCAGCGGCGGTGGCGAAGCTCGCCGGCGTCGACGCCGCGAAGATGCGCGAGGTCGTCAATGTCGCCTCTTCCCTCACGCTCGCCACCAGCAAGAACACCATGCTCCAGGGCGGAACTGTCAGGAACGCCTACGCAGGTATCAGCAACCAGATGGGATTGCTCGCGCTCGAGCTCGTCGAATGCGGTTTCTCCGGCGAGCGCGACGGTCTGGGGAGCGTGTTCGGTGCGGTGGTGTCGGAATCCTTCGACCGCGAGAAGATGGTCGAGGGCCTGGGCGATCGCTGGCAAATCGAGATGAATTACTTCAAGCGCCACTCCTGCTGCCGCTACAACCACGGCACGCTCGATGCGCTGGACGGGCTTTTGGCGGAGATTCCAGTGAAAGCGGAAGACATCGAGCGTGTGGACGTCGTCAGCTACCGCCACGCAGCCGAGCTCGACGACCAGGCGCCGCACAATGTACTGGCGGCGAAGTTCTCGGTGCCCTTCGCGGTGGCCACGCGCATAGTGACCGGCTCGAGCGGCCTGGCAAGCTTCACCTGGAAATGCGTGCGGGACAACGCCATTCAGGATCTTGCAAAAAGAGTATTTGTCCGCGAAGACCCCGCGTTGACCGCGATGCTGCCGCAGCTGCGCCCCGCGCGCGTGACGGTCCGGCTGCGCGACGGCCGCGAGCTCAAGGGCGCGGCCGACGCCAACCGCGGCGACGACCAGGATCCCTACAGTCGCGAGGAGCTCAGCGCCAAATTCTTTGAACTCACCGAGCGCGCCTGGCCCCTTCCCAAGGCCAGGAATCTCCACGACAAGCTGCACAAACTAGAGGAACTAAAAAACTTCAGCTCACTTTTTGTGTAGCTCGGCGGCGGCCGCAGCCGCCAGCATCGCCTCGAAGAGTTCGGGCTTGGGCACCAGCGGTTTCGGATAGGCCTTGCGGCTGTGCGTGAGGCCAAGCCCGAGGGCCAGCTCGGCGAGCTTGTAGGTGAGCGGTCCAGGATTGATCACCGGCACAGGAAGGTGTTCGGCGAGATAGGCGTGGGCCTGGTGCATGGTAGTCGAGCCCAGCAGCAGCACGTCGGCACCGTCCTCCTCGATCGCTTTGCGGCCCGCCTCGGCCAGCAGGGGAAAGATGTCCGCTTCCTTGCCGGAGAGCAGATTACGGTTGTCGGGCTTCACGTCGAGCGCGCGGATCGAGGCGCATTTGTGCTGTATGCCGAGGTCGTTCAGGGGCTTTGTGTAGAGCGGCTTCCACTGGCTCCACAGGGTCAGCACCGAGAAGCGCTCGCCGAACATGAGCGCCGTCAGCATCGAGGCGCGTCCCGGCGCGATGACCGGGATATCGAGCACCGAGCGTAGCCCGGCCATCCCGGAATCGCTCATGGTGTCGATGCACACCGCGTGGTAGCCCTCTTCCTGCGCGCGCAGGCCAGCCTCGATGATGCCCACATCGGCGAGCACATAGTCGTGGTGGCTGACAGAGTTGCTCGGTGCCGCCTTCACGGGGCGGAAATCGAATGCGATGTCCGGGCCCAGACGCACCGAGCGCATCTGCGCCCGGCGCAGCGCGAGCTGCTCGTCGTTTACCGGAAAGGGAACGATGACGAGCACTTTATGCATGGTCGCCCAGCTCCTCAAGTACCTGGTCGGTCGGGTGCAGGCGACGCATGGCCATCACGCGGCTCATGTTACTCTTTGAAAAACGAGCCGTGCCGCACTCGCGCCGGCCATGCGCCCGAGCGTGGTTGCGGTGAGCAGCCCGCCGCCCGAGAAATAGCCCCAGTTCGACGGCCCCGAAAGCCCGCGCGCAGCGCCGCCGCCGGCAAAGAGATTCGGCAGCGGGCTGCCGTCGGTGCGCAGCACGCGGGCCGCGGTATCAATCACCAGCCCGCCCTGGGTGTGGAACAGCGCACCGGTGACTTTCACTGCGCAAAACCGAGCCTGCAACAGCAGCGTACCGAGAAAGCTGCGTTCCCAGAGATCTTCGCCTTTCCCTTCTCTCAGAAGATTCACTTCGGCGTCGGTGCGCGCCAGAGCGTCCGCCGGAATCCCGAGCAGCACGGCCAGTTCGCGCAGGCTTGCGGCCTTGCGAACGCCGCCAAGGGAGCGGATTGCCTCGTAGTCGGCGAAGCCGAGTATCGGCCGCTCGCGCCCCTCGTCATAGATGTCCCAGGCAACCCTGCCCGGCTGCGCGATCACCTCGACCGCCTGCTCGGAGTAGCCGCGTATCTCGTTGGAGAAACGCAGGCCGAGCGAATTGACCTGATAGCCGCCATTCATCAGCACACCCCAGTTGAGCGGGTTGCCATAAGGTACCGCGACAGCGCCGTGGCCCTGGTAACTTCCCATGTCCGCGACCGCCGCGCCCAGTTCGCGGCCCCACTTCACGGCGTCTCCCTTGTTGCCGACGTGCCCCCAGAACTCGGCATCGGCGATCTCGGGAATCTCGCGGCGCACCATCTCCTTGTCGCCGCCGAAACCGCAACAGGCGAATACGAGTGCGTCGCAACCGACGGTTTCCCGGGCGCCATCCGGACGTACAAAGCGCACGGCGCTCACGCGCCCGTCGCTTTGCGCAAAGAGGTCGGTTGCGGTGGCACCGGTCATGATGTCGATGCCCAGGCGCCCGGCCGCGGCAAGCAGCGCGCTCTCGAGCTCCTCGCCAGTGCGATGCGGCGTACCGTGCATGCGCAGCACCGAGTGTCCCGTTCTGAAAACGCGTGCCGGCAGCGGGAATCAGCCCCGTCGAGAGCGTCGTGCTGCCGGTGGGCTTCAGGTCGCGCTCGAGCACCAGCACTTCCACGCCGCCTTCCTTCGCTGCCAGTGCGGCTGTCAGTCCACAGGCTCCCGCGCCAATGACGAGCACCGGAACGGAATACTCAAACTTGCCTTCCGCGGCCGGAAGCACTGCCACGCTCAAGCCGCGACGCCGTCGACCCGCGGCTTGGCGCTGCCGTCGGAGGGTCCCTTGAGCTCGACGACATTGCCTTCCGGATCGCTGAGGTAAATCGATACGCCGGTACCCTCTGCGCCAAACCGCGGCTTGATGTCGCCGACTGATACGCCGTGGCGCGTGAGATGCTCGACGATCGCCTCCTCGTCGAACGGTTCGATGCGCAGGCACAGGTGGTCCATGTTGCGGCCTTCCCTGCCGGCGGGGGCGCCGCCGGAAACGCCGAGCGGGCCGTCGACCGCGACGAGGTCGATCATGGAGGCGCCGACACGCAGGTGGCTCATGCCGAATTTAGGGCGGTAGGCGACGTGCTCGGCGCCAAGGACGACGCAATAGAAACGGCTCATCGTTTCAATGTCCTTGACACGCAGTACGACGTGGTCGATGCCGCGGATATGGATCATGGGTTGCAAGGATAGTGCACCAGTCAGGCCTCTACGCCCTCGATGCGCGGATTGCAGGGCGCCGCTACCAGCATGCGGACTTCCTGCTTGACGATCAGCTCGCGCGCCTTTTTCAGATAGGCAGCGAAGGCCGGGTCCTTGTAGAGGGCCGCCCGGCGCCGCTCGCGCTCGCTGGCGTCGCGGTAGCCGAACATCATCACGATCTGGTTGATGTCGCCGATCTCGGTGCGATAGAGGCCCATGAAATTGCCGAGGATGCGCTGCTGCGGTTCGAGCCCCTCGTTCTGGAACATCTCCAGAAAAACCTGCACCGCACCGGTCTTCAGCGTGTACTGGCGAAAGTCCACGATCATGGCCGCCTCCCTCAAGAGAAGTGCGTAGTATTCTAAATGGCGCAACATGGCTTTGGTTGCGCGCGCGCCGCGACGGTGAATTCGAGGCGCCCCGGCGCCATCGCTGGACATCACAGGAGATTGAACCATGGCAACGACAATGACCAAACGGCTGCGCGACCTGCTGGCGCGGCCGAAACTGCTGATGGCACCCGGCGCCGCAGACGCGCTCACTGCGCGCCTCATCGCAAATCACGGCTTCGAGGCGATTTATATGACTGGCGCCGGCACCAGCGCCGTGCGCCTGGGCATGCCCGACGTGGGTCTGCTCACCATGAGCGAGATGGTGGACAACGCGCAGCGCATCGCCGAGGCCTCGCAGCTGCCGCTCATCGCGGACGCGGACACCGGCTACGGCGGGCCGGTCAACGTACAGCGCACGGTGCGCGCCTACGAGCGCGCCGGAGCCGCGGCGATCCATATCGAGGACCAGCAATGGCCCAAGCGCTGCGGGCACCTCGCCGGCAAATCGCTGATCCCCGCCGCCGAAATGGCGAGCAAGCTCCGCGCCGGGCTCGATGCGCGCCACGATGAAGACTTCGTGCTCATCGCGCGCACCGACGCGCTGGCCGTTGAAGGATTCGAGCGCGCGATGGAGCGCTGCCACGCGTACGAGGAAGCCGGCGCCGACATGATTTTTCTCGAGGCGCCGTCCACGATGGAGCACCTGGCCGCCATCCCCAGGGCGTTCAAGAAGCCGGCGCTGTACAACATGGCCTCCAGCGGCAAGACGCCGTTCCTTGCCGCGGACGAGATCCAGAATCTCGGCTTCAAGCTCGTGATCTACCCCAACTTCGCGCTTCTCTCCGCGATCACCGCTATCAGCAAGACACTGGCGGAGCTCAAGACCAAGGGCAGCGTTGCGGGCATCGTGAAAGACATCGCGAGCTTCCAGGACTTTTTCAACCTCGTGGGCATGAAGGAAGTTCAGGAGGCCGAGGCAAAATACGCCGTCGACGAGAAAACCCGGGTCGCGTATTGACTAATTCGCTTCATGGGGCCGGCCTGCTAGTATCGATACAGGATTGTTCAGGACATTCAACCCGATGCAGGACAGTCGCGACCAACCCGGTATTGACCTCGAGCTGAAGAGCGTCACCAAGCGCTTCGGTACTTTTGTCGCCGTGCGCAGCCTTTCGCTCTCGGTCGCGCGCGGCGAGTTCGTCTGCCTGCTCGGGCCTTCGGGATGCGGCAAGACGACGACGCTGCGGATGATCGCCGGCCTGGAAGACCCTGACGAAGGAGAAATACGCATCGGCGGCGGTCGCGTGAACGACACGCCTCCCTGGGAACGGGACGTTTCCATGATGTTCCAGGACTTCGCGCTGTTTCCGCACATGACGGTCGGCAAGCAGGTGGGCTTCGGGCTCGAGATGATGAAGCACCCCAAGGACCAGATCCGGCGCCGGGTGGAAGAAACCCTCGCCACCTTCGAGATTGGCGAGCTGGCCGCGCGCAAGCCCGACACGCTCTCCGGTGGGCAGAAGCAGCGCGTGGCGCTTGCGCGCGCGCTCATCACGCAACCGCGGCTGCTGCTGCTCGACGAGCCGATCGGCTCGCTCGACTACAGTTTGCGCGAGGCGGTCATGCTCGAGCTGAAGGACGTCCAGCGCCGCCTTGGCATCTCCTTCGTCTGCGTCACTCACGACCAGAACGAGGCATTTTCCCTGGGCGACAAAGTAGTGGTAATGAACCAGGCCGAGATCGAGCAGATGGGCGCGCCGGAGACGATCGTCGAGCGCCCGAGGACCCGCTTCGTCGCGCAATTCATTCAGGGAAACAACCTGTTCGACGGCGCGGTGGATTCCGTTGCCGAAGGCGGGGTCCGCGTGCGAACGGCGGTGGGCGATTTTCTGGTTCCGTTGCGCGACACGGCGCCCCCGCCGCCAGGGGCGAGCGTCTCGTTCTCGATGCGCGCCGAGCTGCTCACCGAGCGCCTGGGCCCGGAGCACCCGAACCGCCTGCCGGCGACCTGTCATGCCGTCGAGTATCTGGGCGCGCTGCGCCGTTACGATCTGAGAATTTCCAACGGCCGCTCGGTCAAAATCGAGCGCTTCGGCGCATCGGCGCCGCGTCTGGCGCCGGGCGAGCAGGTCACTCTGGGTTGGCGGGTCGAGGACGGCGTTCTTCACGCACCCGCCGGGATCAGGGCATGAGCACCTTGCGCGAGCGCTCGCCGATGAGCTACCTGCTCGCGTTTCCCGCTGCCGCGTGGATGCTCGGGGCGCTGGTCGTGCCGACGCTGTTCATCGTCTGGGTGTCGTTCTGGGAGAGCCGCACCTTCTCGCTGAAAAGCGCCCTCGGCACCGGCAATTACGAGAAGTTCTTCGCGCAGCCGGCCTACACCAGTCTTCTCGTCGACACGATGGTGCAGGCCGCCCTGCTGATGGCAATCACGCTGGTGCTTGGCTACTGCATCGCGTATTTCATCGTCACGAAAGTGCGGCGCCCCGGACTGCAGATCCTCCTCTTCGTGCTGCTGCTGGTGCCGTTCTGGACCAGCGTGCTGATCCGCACCATTGCCTGGATTCCGTTTCTGGGGATCAACGGAGTGATCAACCAGACACTGATATTCCTGGGCGTGATCGACCGGCCGATCGAGGTTTTTCTGTTTTCGCGCACCGGCATTACCATGGCTCAGGTCTCCTTCTACACGCTGCTGGCGACGGGTCCGGTGGTGTACGTGCTGCGCAACATACCGTCCTCGCTTCTGCAACAAGAAGTACCTGACGCCGGAACAGGTTCGCGAGCTGTACGACGGCGTCGGCCGTGACGGCGGTTCGATCACCCAGCGCAATGCGAAGGTCTGGACCTGGAACACCAAGCCAGCCAAGCACGAGTACTACACCGACAAGTGGAACGAGTTCCTCGCCAGCTGAACTTCGGCGCGGAGATGTGAGAGGCGGGCCGGCCGGCCCGCCTCGTTGCGATCTACCTTTCCAGACTGTTCCCGGAGGCGAGATGGAGCTTTCAAACAAGACGGCACGGCAGCTTTTCGAGGATGCCAAAGCCAACCCCACGCGCAAGCGCTTCGGTTTTGGCTCGCGGCCGGCGTTGATCAACATCGATCTGCAGAAGGCCTACACCTGCGTCGGCGAATTCGTGACCGCCTACGCGACGAACCCGAAGCAGATGGAGTACGTGAACCAACTCGCGAGCGCCTTCCGCGCGAAGGCTTGCCCGGTGGTCTGGACCCACGTCGCGTACATGGACTCGGGCGAAGACTGCGGCGTGTGGGGCACGCGTACGGACACCCCGGACTCGCTGCAGAACATCAAGGTGGGTTCGCGCCGCGCCGAATTCGACGACCGGCTGGATATCGACCGTAAGCGCGACATCATCGTCAACAAGCGCATGGCCTCGGCTTTCCACGAGACCAACCTCGGCTCGATCTTCAACTTCCATGGCATAGACACCGTCGTCGTCACCGGCGGTTCGACCTCGGGCTGCGTACGCGCGACGGTGGTGGACAGCCTGTCGCGCAGTTACCGCAGCATCGTTCCCGAGGAATGCGTGGCCGACAAGCACGAGAGCCCGCACTTCGCCAATCTCTACGACATGGCGCTGAAGTACGCCGACGTCGTGCCCGTCGCCGAAGTCCTGACCTACCTGAAGAACCTGCAAAAATGAAGCGCGATCCCGGTCTCTACGATTATCTGCCGTACGACAAACGGCCGAAGATCGAGTGGCCGGGCGGCGCGCGGCTGGCCTTCTGGGTGGCGCCGAACATCGAATTCTACGAGCTCGAGCCGCCGAAGAACCCGACACGCATCTCCTGGCCGCGCCCGGCGCCCGATGTGCCCGGCTATTCGTACCGCGACTATGGCAATCGCGCCGGCTTCTGGCGCATGATGGAAGCGATGGAGCGCTGCGGCGTGCGCGGCAGCGTCTCGCTCAACGTGGCGGTATGCGACCATCACCCCGAAGTCATCAAGGCTTGCGTCGAGCGCGGCTGGGAGTTCTACTCGCACGGCACCTACAACACGCGCTACACCTTCAACATGAGCGAAGAGCAGGAGCGCGCGCTCATCCAGGATTCGATCGACACGATCAAAAAGCACACTGGGCAGCGCCTTGACGGCTGGCTTGCGCCGGCGCTGAGCTATACCGAGAACACGCTGGATCTGGTCGCCGAAATGGGCCTGACCTATGTTTGCGATCTGTTCCACGACGACCAGCCGGGCCCGGTCAAGGTGAAAAAGGGCCGCTTGACGAGCATTCCCTACTCGCTCGAGATGAACGACGCGATCTCCTTCACCGTCAACTGGGTCTCGCCGCGCCACTACGGTGACATCATCCGGCGGCAGTTCGACCGGCTGTACGCCGAAGGCGCCGAGTCGGGCACGGTGATGTGCATCCCGCTGCATCCCTACCTGATCGGCCAGCCCTACCGCATGAAGGCCTTCGAGGAGGCGCTTGCCTATATCGCCGGCCACGACAAGGTCTGGCTCGCCACCGGGCGCGAGATCGCCAAACACTTCAATGAGAGCTACTACGACGCCTTCGCCAAAGCGTCGCTTCCCGTAGGGGAGGCGCCGTGATTTCCGATGATTACCTGAAGTACCCCAGGCGCCGTTACGGCATGGACCACGACCGCTACGAGTGGTCGATGCTGCATGCGCGCGAGAAAATCGCCTGGCCCAATGGCGCGCGCATCGCGCTGTGGGTGACGGCAGCGCTGCAGTGGTTCCCGCTCGACCAGCAAGGCAAGCCCTTCAAGCCGCTCGGCTCCCTGCAGACGGCCTACCCCGATCTTCGCCACTACACCTTACGCGACTACGGCAACCGCGTCGGCGTCTACCGCATCATGAAAGCGCTCGACAAGCACGGCATCAAGGCCGGCGTGCCCGTCAACGCTGCCGTGGCGGCGCGCTATCCTTCCCTCGTCAAGGAATGCGTAGCGCGCGGCTGGGAACTCATCGGGCACGGCCTGGACATGGACCACCTGCACTACGAGGGCATGGAGGGCGAGCAGGCGTTGATCGCCAAGAGCCTCGGCACGCTGCGCGGATTCGGCAAGGTGCGCGGCTGGCTGTCGCCGGCGAAATCGGAGTCACACAAGACGCTCGACCTGCTCGCGGCCGAAGGCATCGACTACGTCTGCGACTGGGTCAACGATGACATGCCTTACGCGATGCGCGCAGGCGGAAAGACCATCCACGCGATGCCCCATTCCGCGGATGTCGACGACGCCACGATCCTGATCGGCATGCATCACGACGAGGATGAGCTGCGCGACCAATTGATCGACCAGTTCGACCTGCTGTACGAGGAAAGCGCGACGCAGGGCGGGCGCATCATGTCCGTCCCGCTGCATTCCTGGGTAATCGGCCATCCCTACCGCATCGGCACGCTGGAGACCGTGCTCTCGCACATCATGCGGCACAAGGGCGTATGGCCCGCCACCGGCGCCGAGATCCTCGATGCCTGGCAGGGCGGGCGCGTTAAGGGAAGTTAGCATCGGTGGTTATGCGTGCCGCGCGAACCGGTCTCGCCGCGCTGCCCTCGGTCGATCGCCTTTTGACGCGGGCCGAGACGGCGCCGCTAATCGCCGGTCACGGACGGCCCGCCGTCACGAGCGCGATCCGCGGACGTGCTTGGCGAACAGCGCACCCGGCGCACCCCGGAATCCGACCAGCGGGCAATCCTGGAGCAGGTCGCCGCGCGGCTCGAGCGCGACGCACAGCCTTCGCTGCGCCCGGTATTCAACCTGACCGGTACCGTGCTGCATACCAACCTCGGCCGCGCGCAGCTACCGCAGGAAGCGGTCGCGGCGATGGCCGCGGCGGCGCGCAGCGCAGTCAACCTGGAGTACGACCTGGAGGCCGGACGGCGCGGCGAGCGCGACGACCACGTCGAACCGCTGCTGCGCCGGCTGACCGGGGCCGAGGCGGCGACGGTCGTGAACAACAACGCCGCCGCCCTGCTGCTCGCCCTGAATACGCTCGCGATGCGCAAGGAAGTGCCTGTGTCGCGCGGCGAACTGATCGAAATCGGCGGCTCCTTTCGCCTGCCCGATATTCTTTTTTTACCAATGGCGGCTGGCGACGCGACATAAGGCTCATTGCGCCGCTGCGCCGTGGCTGTGGGCGGGAGGATGGGCAATTCGTGCGGCGGCGTGCGGCCAGGGGCGGATAGATTTTCCTATCCGTAGACATGACAATGCTAGACTGTTTCGATCAGTCCATTCGGAAGGAAAGGGAGCCCACTATGACGAAGACCCCACTGCTGCTCGGCACACTGGTGGCCGGCATGCTTGCCGTCGGCGCCGCCACCGCGCAGGACGTGATCCGGATCGGGGCCCCGCTGCCCATCACCGGCCCGCTCTCCCCGGAGGCCGTGAAGCAGCAGCGCGGCTACGACCTGTGGGCCGAGACCGCCAACCGGGCCGGAGGCGTCCAGGTCGGCGGCAAGCGGATGAAGGTCGAGATCGTCTACGTCGACTACCAGTCCAACACACCGCGCGCCGTGCAGGCCGCCGA
>CAMDRF010000067.1 GCA_945906765.1 Nitrosovibrio sp. Nv4
ACCATCAACGGTACGGTGCACTTCGATATCGAACCGCGCCGCAGGAAGATGCTGCTCGAAGGACTGGACGAAATCGACTTGACGCTCGCCATGGAACCGAAGATCGCCGCCTTCGAAACCGCCGACCGCGCGCGGCGGCCGTGGATTTATTCCTGAATGCCGCTGCCAGCTGACGCGCTCATCGCCCGGGAGAAGCTGACCGAATACCTGCTTCAATGGCGGTCGGAGGATGACAAGTCGGCCTTTCTTGCACAGGCCGGTTACACTCTGGAAAATGCCGGCAGGCTGATGGCCGACATCCGGGAACAGTTGATGCCGCTCGACGCTGAACTTGTCGAGAATACGGATTATGGTGCAAAATTCTCTCTAGCAGGAGTGCTCACCGGACCGAATGGCCGTACCCTGCGCGTTGTGACCATATGGATGACCGAGGAAGCAACAGGACAAACTAAATTCATCACCCTCTACCCGTACAAGACATGACTTACGAATTGTTTTCCCGAATTGCGCTGAAGACAGACCTGCCGGAGCACCGGCTTCGCAGCGGTGACGTAGCTACCGTGGTCGAGCATCATCCTGGCCGACCGGGCCAGGAGCCGGGCTACAGCCTGGAAGTCTTCAATGCCGTCGGCGATACCGTGGCGGTGGCTACCGTGCGCGAGTCTCAAATCGAACCCTTGACCTCCAACGAATTGCTGCACGTTCGTCAGCTCGCCCAAACAGCTCGGTAAACGCGTGCCGTTGGAGTGAAGCCGCGCCAGTATCCGGCGATGAACACCCGAATTGATCGTCGATCAGTTCTTGCTCTGGCGGGTGCGGCACTCGTCTTCCCGCTAGCGCTTCTCGCCCAACCCGCCAAGCGCGTCTACCGCATCGCGATAACATCGTGCAGTTTGCAGCGCGGGAGAAGCTCCCTGTTGTGTACGGGCGGCGCGAGAATGTGGACACAGGGGGACTCCTCTCATATTCGGCGGATGTCCAGTACATGTTCATTCGCGGTGGAGACTACGTGCACCGAATTCTGAAGGGCGCCAAACCGGCGGATCTGCCCGTGGAGCAGTCGAGCAAAGTGCTGATGGTGCTAAATCTGAAAACCGCCCGCGCGCCCGGCATCAGGATTCCGGAGTCGGTGCGACTGCGGGTGGACGAGGTGATTGAATGATGGTTTTTGAGAGAAACGGATAGGGGGCTGCCATGGCCATCTCGATTTTTCCAGTAACGCCCCGCTTTGCCGCCGAAGTCGGTGATATCAATCTGAGCAAACCCCTTGACGCCGCAACGCTGCAGGCGGTGCGCGATGGGTTCGCCACCTACGCGGTGCTCGTTTTCCCGGCGCAGAAACTAAGCGTGGAGCAGCATCTCGCCTTCGCCTCGAACTTCGGCCCGCTCGAGCGCACCGTGCAGAAGACGCTGCACAGCGAAAAGCTGCGCGTGCGCGAGGAAATCGCCGACATCGCCAACATGGACGCCGAGGGCCGGATCTGGAAGAAGGACGCGCGGCTGCGCCTGTTCCAGATGGGCAACCGCCTGTGGCACACCGACAGCTCGTTCAAGGCGCCGAGCGGCTACGCCTCGATGCTCTACGCGCGCTCGGTGGCGCCGATCGGCGGCCACACTGAGTACGCGGACATGCGCGCGGCCTGCGACGCCCTGCCCGCGACGATGAAAGCGCGGCTGCAGGGCCTGATCGCCGAGCACTCGCTGATGTACTCGCGCCGCAGGCTCGGCTTCACGGAATTCTCGCCCCAGGAGCGGGCCGCGTTCGCGCCGGTGCTGCGCCCGCTGCTGCGCCGCATCCCGGAATCCGGCCGCGAGACGCTCTACGTCGCCTCCCACATCGGCCGCATCGGCGGGATGACCGACGCCGAGAGCGAGGCGCTGGTCGGCGAGCTCATCGCGCATGCCACGCAGCGCCAGTTCGTGTATACGCACCGCTGGCGCGTGGGGGACCTCGTCATGTGGGACAACCGCTGCACCATGCACCGCGGCACGGAGTACGAGGACACGCGCTGGCCGCGCGACCTGCAGCGCGCCACCACCTCGGACCGTATCGACGCTTTTGGCTTACTGGAGCGCGAAAGCACCGCCGCCGCGGACTACTAGAAATGCAGCTACCCCTGGAAGACATCAAGGTACTGGACTTGAGCCACGCGCTCGCCGGGCCGTTCTGCTCGACCATGCTGGCCGACTACGGCGCGCAGGTGATCAAGCTCGAGCCGCCGGGTCCGGGCGACATCGCGCGCGCCTGGGGCTCGCCGATGCCGGGCGGCGAGACCGCGTATTTCGTCAGCCTGCACCGCAACAAGAAGGGCATCGTGGTTGACCTCAAGCATGCGCAGGGCAAGGAACTGTTCCTGCGCATGGCGGAGCGCTGCGACGTGGTGCTGGAGAACTATCGCGTTGGGGCGCTCGCGCGCCTCGGGCTGGATTACGAAACCGCGCGCAAGCGCAATCCCGGCATCATCTACTGCTCGATTTCCGGCTTCGGCCAGGACGGGCCCTACCGCGACCGTGCCGCGCTGGATCTCATCGTGCAGGCCGAGAGCGGCATGATCAGCGTCACCGGCGAACCGGGCTCGGGCGGCGCGCGCGCGGGCGTGTCGATCGCCGACATGGCCGCCGGCATGAACGCCGCCTACGCGATCCTGCTCGCGCTGCGGGTGAAGGAGCGTACCGGCGAAGGCCAGTCGATAGACGTCTCGATGCTGGAAGGCCAGCTCTCGCTGCTCGGCACGATGCTCGGCAGCTACCTCGTGAGCGGCGAAGTGCCGGCGCCGATGGGCACCGCGTACAAGGCGCTCCTGCCTTACCAGACGTTTCGCACGAAAACGCGCGAACTCGCGCTGGCGGTCGGCAGCGAAAAGCTCTGGATCGCCTTCTGCCCGCTGATCGGCTGCCCGGAGCTCGCCGCCGACCCGCGCTACAACAGCAACAGCGCGCGGGATGCGAACCGGGCGAGCCTGGTGGCAAAGCTGCAGGAAGTATTCCTCACCCGCAGCTACGAGGAATGGGAAGCATTGCTGGTAAAAAATGGAGTCCCGGTGGGTACCGTTAACACGCTTGCCGAGGTCGTCAAGCACCCGCAGGTCCTGGCACGAAGCGCGCTGGTCGAAATGGACCATCCGAGCGTGGGCAAGGTGCCGGTGGTGGGCGTCCCGGCGCGCCTCTCGGCGACGCCGGGCTCGGTGCGCACGCCCTCGCCGACGCTCGGCCAGCACACCGACGAAGTGCTGCGGGATTTGCTGGGCCTCGGCAAACCGGAAATCGACGCGCTACGCGCGGCCGGCGTGATAAACGGCGCCCCGTAGCGCTCTTCTCCTACTTGACCCGGTAGATCTCCTCCGGGAAATTGCCGCGCGACACCTCCAGGGTGGCGCGCTTTTTTTCCAGTTGCGCGGTGAGGATCGCGCGCTCGGCGCCCTTTTCCCAGCGCATCTTGAACACCTTGCGGTCTTCCTTGTCGCGGCGCGCGATGACATCCGTCGCTTCGGCGAGCGGCGCGCCCCAGCGCGCCCTGAGGTGAGACTTCATGCGCTCCAGCTCCTTGACGTCGAAGCGTATGTCGTAGGCCTGGATCGCGCCGGCCTTGAGGAACACCGTGAGCCGCGTCTCGACGTTGCCGACCGGGACCCGGGCGTCGTCGCAGCGCCGGTCCGCCGCATCGGACGTCCACCCCAGCGCTTTGCAGTGCACGCTCGGGAGCGCCTTTTTCACGTCGATCTCCGCGCCGCCCAGCTTGATGCCGTTGACATCGAAGGCCAGCGCCGGAAGCGCCAACAAGCAGAACGACAAGAGGAGAATTCTCTTCACGTCAGACCATGCCGACATTCTTCTCCTGCCTCAGCGACACGAGGCGCCCGCCCAGCATCGACAGCCGTTCGGCCATCACCGAGAGGAACACTTCGCTGAAGCGCGCGCGGCAGGAGTCCGAGAAGCCGTCGATGTCCTGGATGCGCAGGCCGAGCACCCAGCTTGTTTCCATCGCCGTAACGGTCGCACTGCGCGGCGGCGACCTTGCGGCAGCGGCACGCGCGCACCACCTCCCAGACTTCGGTGTCGGAGAAGCGCCGGAAGAAGGCGAGCCGGCGCATGGCGAGGAACTCCTCGGCGTCCGAGAGGCTCGACATGGTGGCGTCTTCTTCCGACAGCAGCGGCTCGAGCGCCGCGGCAAAGTCGTTCCAGGTCTCGAAGCGAGCGTCGCGCGACTTGCCGAGCGCGCGAGCTGCGCGATACCGGCAGCAGGCCCGAAGGCACGCAGTGCGGCTGCAGCGAAGTGCCCTCGACCAGCTCCATCACCAGGTAGAGGAGATCCTTGCCGTCCTTTTTCTCCACCCCGGCGTCGAAGATGCTGACGATGTGCGGATGGCGCAGCTTGCCGGCCAGCGAGGCCTCGTTCTGGAAAAACTTGAGTTGGCGCCGCGCTTCGAAGGTAAACGGATCCGGTGGCGCCCTTGCCGAGCAGCTTCTTGATCTCGTATTTGCCGATGTGCGCGTGCATGAGGAGGGCATCCTAACCCAAGCGGCGGGGCTAGAATCCCCGGCAAGCCATGCGCGCCAACGCTTCACGCTGTGCCTTACGTCTTTTTACACTTGCCCTTGCGCTGGGCCTTTGCGCCTGCGCCCCGGTAAGGTGGCACAAGTCCGACGGCGACGACGCGTTGCTGGCAAAGGACCTCGCTGACTGCCGCCGGCAGGCGCAGGACAAGGCCGGAATCACCGGCAGCCTCGGGGTCTCCACCACGATGGACCCCCGTTTTGGCGCACCCTCCGGCCCCAGCCAGGCCGACCTGATGATGCAGCAGAGTCAGGCGCTCGGCATGTGCATGCGCCAACGAGGCTACGTCCTCGTTCCTGCGTAGGCTACGTCCTAGTTCCTGCGTAGGGCTACGGCCTGGTTCCGGACGAGAAATAGGCCGCAAACGGCGCGGCGGGTGACGGCGCGTCCTTGACCTCGTGGCTCGCCGGCCGCGCGCGCAGCCGCAATTCGGTCAGTTCCGATCGCTCGCGCGGCGCGTTGCGTATCGCCTGGTCCTGGCCCGAGAGGTACTGCGGCGGCCAGAATTGGCCGGCGTGCTGGTACCAGGCCGAGGCCTGCAGCGTGAAGTAGGGGTTGGCGAGATGCGGCCGGCCGAGCGCGACCAGATCCGCCTTGCCCGATGCGAGCAGCGTGTTCACCTGGTCCGCGCTGGTCACCGCGCCCACGGTCATCGTCGCGATCCCGGTTTCGTTGCGTACCCAGTCGGAGAACGGCGCCTGGAACATGCGGCCGTAGACCGGGCGCTGCTGCGGCACGGTCTGGCCGGTGGAGCAGTCGATCAGGTCGCAGCCGGCGTGCTTGAGCATTTTCGTCAGCGCGAGCAGGTCTGCACCCGCAAGGCCGCCCGGCGCCCAGTCGGCCGCGGAAATGCGCACCGACATGGGCTTGTTCTCGGGCCATTTGTTCCTGCAAGCCTGCCACACCGCCAACGGGAAGCGCATCCGGTTCTCGATCGAACCGCCATACTCGTCGCTGCGTTTGTTGGTGAGCGGTGAAATGAAGCTGGCAAGCAGGTAGCCGTGCGCCATGTGGACTTCGAGCATGTCAAATCCTGCATCATTTGCCAAAGACGTACTTCTAACAAAATCGTTCAAAACCTTTTCCATATCGGAATGCGTCATCTCGCGTGGCGCCTGGGAAATGCCCTCGCTGTACGCAATCGGGGATGCCGATACCACCGGCCAGTTGCCGCTCTCCAGGGGATGGTCCATGCGCTGCCAGCCGAGCTGCGTCGAGCCCTTGCGGCCGGAATGGCCGATCTGCAGGCAGAGCTTCGCCCTGGAATTGGCGTGGCAGAAGCCGGTGATGCGGCGGAACGCATCGCGCTGCGCCTCGTTCCACAGGCCGGTGCACCCCGGCGTGATGCGGCCCTCGGGCGACACGCAGGTCATTTCCACGAACACCATGCCCGCGCCGCCGATGGCGCGCGAGCCCAGGTGCACCAGGTGCCAATCCCCGGGCACGCCCTCCGCCGCCGAGTACTGGTCCATCGCCGACACCACCACGCGGTTCTCCAGCGTCATGCCGCGCAAGCGGAACGGCGTGAACATCGGCACCGGCGGATTGGCGAGGTCGACGTCAAATCCCTGGTCTTTTATTTTTGTCGCAAACCAAACCTTAACTTCCTGCATGAACGCCGGGTCGCGCAGCTCCAGGTTCTCCCAGGTGATCTGCTTGGAGCGCGACATGACGCCGAAGGCGAACTGCAGCGGGTCCATGTCCCAGTAGCGCCGCATGTGCTCGAACCAGGCGAGCGAGACGTTGGCGGCGTGCTGGGTCTTCTCTACCTCTTCACGTCTTTCAGTGTCATATTTTTCTAATGCTTTCCCCAGGGAACTCTGAGAACGAACTGCTTCAAACAATGCAATCGCGTCTTCCATCGCCAATTTCGTACCCGACCCGATCGAGAAATGCGCCGTCGCCTTGGCGTCGCCGACCAACACTGCATTGCCCTTGACCCAGGTCTTGTTGGTGATGGTCGGAAAATTTCGCCAGACAGAGCGGTTGGGGATCAGCCGGTGGCCATCGAGTTCGTCGGCGAACACGCGCTCCACGGTTTCGAGCATCGCCGCCTCGTCCTTGACGTCGAAACCGAAGTTCTTCCAGGTGCCTTCGTCGGTCTCGATGATCCAGGTGCTGCGCCCCTCCTCGTACTGGTAGCAGTGGGCGAGGAGGATACCCTCCGGGGTCTCGCGGAAGAAGTACTTGAAGGCATCCAGCGGCTTGGTGGATCCAAGCCAGGTGAACTTGTTCGGCCGCAGGTCGACGCTGGGCTGGAAGTGGTCCTTGTTCTGTTCCCGGATCTTGGAATTGATGCCGTCCGCGACGACGACTAGGTCGGAATCCGCAAATTCTTCTAAATTTTGAATATCTTTTTGAAAAACCAATTTCACACCCAATTCGCGACAGCGGTCGTGCAGGATGTGCAGCAGGGCCACGCGCGAGCAGCCGCAGAAACCGTTGCCGCCCGAGCGCATGGTGCGGCCCTTGTAGACCACGTCCACGTCGCCCCAGTAGGCGAAGCGGCGCCGGATCATCTCGTAGGAGTGCCCGTCATAGGCCTTGAAGGCGTCCAGCGTCTGGTCGGAGAACACCACGCCGAAGCCGAAGGTGTCGTCCGGCCGGTTGCGCTCGTAGACGGTAATGTCCCAGCGCGGCCAGGCCTTCTGCGCCAGCAGCGCGAAATACAGGCCGCCCGGGCCGCCACCGACGATGGAGATCTTCACGGTTGCTCCGGAATTACGGCGGTCGTTTCGATCTCCAGCTTCGCCTCGTCCTCGATCAGGCCGCTCACCTGCACCACCGCCATCGCCGGGTAGTGCCTGCCGATCAGCTCGCGGTATGCCGCACCGACTTCCCTGATCGCGCCGAGGTACTCCTGCTTGTCGAGGATGTACCAGGTCATGCGCACGATGTGCTCGGGCCGGCCGCCGGCCTCGGCGAGCACGGCCAGGGTGTTTTTCAGCGTCTGGCGGAACTGGCCGGAGAATGTTTTTTCTTCGAAGGCGCCTTGTGGATTGAACGCAACCTGCCCGGAAATGAACACCGTCGTTCCACCTTTCACTGCAACGCCGTTCGAATATCCCTTCGGTTTCGCCCAACCCGGTGGTTGCAGGATCTGCATCATGGCGTCCTCAATTTGAAGCGCTGCAGTTTTCCGGTCTCGGTACGCGGCAGCGCGGCCACGAACTCGATAGCGCGAGGGTATTTGTAGGGGGCTATGGTGCGCTTGACGTGTTCCTGAAGAATTTTTTTCATTTCATCATCAGATTTGTTTTCAGGTTTAAGAACGACAAAGGCTTTCACCACCATGCCGCGTTCTTCATCCGCAACACCGACCACGCCGCACTCGGCCACCACGGGATGCGACAGCAGCGCGCCTTCCACCTCGGGGCCGGCGATGTTGTAGCCGGCCGAGATGATCATGTCGTCGGTGCGTGCCTGGTAGATGAAGTAGCCGTCCATGTCCATCACGTAGGCGTCGCCGGTCACGTTCCAGCCATTGCGGACGTAGATTTTCTGCCGCTCGTCGGCCAGGTAGCGGCAGCCGGTCGGCCCTTTCACCGCCAGGCGCCCGATCTGGCCGGGCGCGCAGCGCTCGCCGTTCTCATCCAGCACCGCGGCGGTGTAGCCCGGCAAGGCGTGGCCGGTGGCGCCGCGCTTCGCATGCTCCGGCGCGTGCGAGATGAAAATGTGGATCATCTCGGTGGCGCCAATGCCGTCGATGATCTCGATGCCGCTCGCCTGCTTGAACAGCTGGCGCGTGGCATCGGGCAGCGCTTCACCGGCGGAGACGCATTTTCTGAGAGAAGAAAGGTCGTAGTTCTTCCCGCTTTTGTCCCACACGCCAGCAAGCGCGCGGTACATGGTCGGCGCGGTAAAGAGGATGGTGGCCTTGAATTTTTGGATCGACTCGAGCAGCGTATCCGGCGTGAACCTCTCCACCAACGCGCTGCTGGCGCCGAAGCGCAGCGGAAAGCACAGCAGGCCGCCCAGGCCGAAAGTGAAAGCGAGCGGTGGCGAGCCGATGAAGATGTCGTCCTTCGAGGGCTTGAGGCAGGAGCGCGGAAAGCAGTCGCACATCGCGATCACGTCGCGATGGAAATGCAGCGTGCCCTTGGGCTTGCCGGTGGTGCCGGAGGTGAAGGCGATCAGCGCGACGTCTTCGGCCGACGTATCGATGTTTTCGAATGCCGCGGATTGTTTCTCGCTCAACGCATCAAGTGAATTTTTTTTATCTGAATACCAAAAACAAATCCTTTTCAATGAAGGGCAACCCGGCAACGCCAGATTCAATTCCGCATCGAGGCGCTTGTCGCAGAGCGCGTGCGTGATCTCGGCCTTGTTGACGATCTCGGTGAGTTCCTTGGCGCGCAAGAGCGGCATGCTGCCGACGCAGATGCCGCCCGCCTTGAACACCGCGAACCAGCTGGCCGCCATCATCGGGTTGTTGGGGCCGCGCAGCAGCACGCGGTTGCCGGGCTTGAGATTCATCTCGCGCACCAGCACGTTGGCGATGCGGTTGGCCTGCGCGAGCAGCTGCGCGTAGCTGCACTCGCCGTCGGGCGCGCGGATCGCGATGCGTTCGCCGTGGCCCGCGCGCACCATGTCGTCGAGCAGCAGCGTGGCGCAGTTCATGCGCTCCGGGTACTGCAGCTCCGGCAGGTCGAAATGGAATTCCGGCCACTGCTCCCTGGGCGGCAGGTTGTCCCGCGCGAATGTATCGACGTGCGCTGTCTTCATTTGAGCAACTCGCGGGCGATGATCACCTTCTGCACTTCCGTCGCACCCTCGTAGATGCGCAGCGCGCGCACTTCGCGGTACAGGTGCTCCACCGGATGGCCGCTTTTCACGCCCAGGCCACCGAAGATCTGCACCGCGGCATCCACCACCGACTGCGCGGTTTCCGTCGCATACATCTTTGCCATGGCCGCTTCGCGGGTTACTCGGGTTTGCTTTACATCTCTTATCCATGCAGACCTATAAGTAAGAAGCGCCGAAGCATCGATGCCCGTCGCCATGTCCGCCAGCTTCGCCTGCGTCATCTGCAGGTCGGCGAGCTTCTTGCCGAACATCGGGCGATCCTTCGCCCGCACCAACGCCTCGTCGAAAGCGCGCCGGGCGAATCCCAACGCCGCGCCGGCGACCGTGGTGCGGAACACATCCAGGTTGCGCATCGCCAACTTGAATCCCTGCCCCGCCTCGCCAATCAGTTCCGCCTTCGAATCCTTGAACTTCACGGTCGCCATCGGGTGCGGCGCGATGATGTCGATGCGTTCGGAGGCGTCCACTTCCCTGGCGTCGACGATGAATGCCGAAATGCCTTCTTCGGCCCTGGCGAAGGTTACGTAGAAGTCAGCGATTCCTCCGTTGGAGATCCAGGTTTTCGTTCCATTGATTTTCCATGCATTCATTTCTTTGACTGCAAGACAAGACATGGCCGCGACATCCGAGCCCGCTTCCGGCTCCGAGAGCGCGAATGCGGCAATCGCTTCGCCCCGCGCCACGCGCGGCAGCCAGGCTTTCCTCTGTGCTTCGCTGCCCGCGAGCACGATCGGGCCGCTGCCCAGGCCCTGCATCACGAAGGCGAAGTCGGCGAGGCCATGGTGGTAGGCGAACACTTCGCGCAGCAGCGCGATCGAACGCACCTCCGGGGTGGCGGAGACGCAATGGTCCAGGAAGCCCGCGGCGCCAAGTTCCCTGACGAAATGCCTGCAGCTTGAATCCGCGTTCCCGTCTTCCACCAGCTTTCCTTGAATCCAGACATCCGCTTCCGCCGCCAACGTTCGATGACGTTCATCGAAGAAAGGCCAGCCGTAGTGTTCGAAGCGGTCCATCAGTTGCCTTCGAAGACTGGTTTCTTCTTCGCCGCGAAAGCTGCGTAGGCACGCTGGAAATCCTGCGTCTGCATGCAGACCGCCTGCGCCTGGGCTTCCATCTCGATCGCCTCGTCGAGACCTGCGTTCCATTCCTGGTGCAGCATTTTCTTGGTCATGGCATGGGCGAAGGTCGGGCCCGCAGCGAGGGACTGCGCCATTTCCATGGCCGCGGGCAGCGCCGGGCTGGAGAGGCGGTTGAAGAAGCCCCAGGCGAGGCCCTCCTCGGCGGAGAAGGAACGGCCGCTGTACAGGAGTTCCGCGGCCCGGCCCTGACCGATCACGCGCGGCAGCATGGCGCAGGCGCCCATGTCGCAGCCGGCCAGCCCGACGCGCGTGAAGAGGAATGCCACCCTGGCGTCCGGCGCGCCGTAGCGCAGGTCGGAGAACAGCGCGACCAGCGCGCCCGCCCCGGCGCAGACGCCATCCACCGCCGCGATCACCGGCTGCGGGCAGTGGCGCATCGCCTTGATCAGGTCGCCGGTCATGCGCGTGAATTCGAGCAGCTGCGGCATCTTCATCTGCGTCAGCGGGCCGATGATCTCGTGCACGTCGCCGCCCGAGCAGAAATTGCCGCCGGCGCCGGTGACGACGATTGTTTTGACTTGATTTTCTTTTTTCAGTCGATCGAATAAATCCCTGAGCTCTGAGTAAGATTCAAAGGTCAAGGGATTTTTCCGCTCCGGGCGATTCAGCGTGATCACCCCGACCTTGCCTGCCACTTTCCACAGGAAGTGCTTCGCCTCGATCATGACCTCGCCTCCATGGTGATCCGCTTCATTTTCCCGAGCAGCTTGTAGATGTCCGCATGCTCCTTGCGCGACAGGCTGGCGAGCAGCTCGACGATCCATTCCTCGTGCGTGCGTGCCATCTCGGCGAAGGCCTTGCGCCCGGCGCGCGTCAGGCGCACGCGGTAGGCGCGCCGGTCGGCGGGCTCGGCGGTGCGCTCGACGAGGCCGTCCTTTTCCAGCGGATCGACGATGCCGGTGACGTTGCCGCCCGTCACCATCAGGTGGCGCGACAGTTCGTTCATCTTCAGGCCCCCCGGGTAGCGCCACAGCTGCGACATCAGGTCGAAACGCGGCAACGTGGTGTCGAAGCGCCCGCGCAGGCGTGCGCGCACCTCGCGCTCGATCAACTGGGTGCAGGTGAGCAGGCGCAGCCAGAGGCGCAGGGCCTGGTGATCATCGGTGCGGGAAGCGGTCTCCCGGTCCATGCGCGGATACTCCAGACCTGAATAGATTAAGCCTAAAGTAACTCAGCGCCCGCGGATGTGCAACACGTGCCCGAGCGCGCGTGCCGGGGCGAAATCTTCCAGCACGGAATCATGGATCTGGCGCAGGTTGCGCCAGGGGTCCGGGTCGGCGTAGAAGCGCCGCAGGAACAGCAGGTCGGTGAGCATGCTGTCCATCCAGTTGATGTCCGTGGTGTAGCCCACCACCGCCCGGCAGCCTGAGCTCTTAAGGAAATCAGCGGCAAATCGCGCCCCGCGTTTTCCCTGAAACACGCTGCAGGCGCCGAAATACACCAGGTTGTGGTAGACCTTGCCCCAGCCCGCGAATGCCCGGCACAGCACCGACGGGCCGATTTTCGTCAGCGCGGTATGAATCTTCCCCGGCGAGCCGTGGAACGACAGGTAGTAAACCGGCGTGTCAAAGGTCTCGGGGTCACGCCATAGCAAACCTTCCTTGCGCCGCGTGTAGGCGGCGAGCTGCGCCGGCGAATCCATGAAGCGGTGCGCCACCGCCAGCGGCGGCTCGAGCTGCGCCGCCAGCCCCTCGAAAAACGGCCGCACCGAACGCTCGCGGAACGCCTGCACCTGCCGGTCCGACCAGTAGGTCTCGAGGCACACCAGTTTGCGCGGCGCCCTGCCGTGGCCCGTTCCCCGACCACCGGATTTGCGCGTCAAGCCTTCGAGCTTCCGGGAAACTGCGGCAGGCCGTCGGTGATCTCCACCCACGGCGCCTTAGAGGCGACGAAGATGTGGTGCGGCACGTGGATGCCCGGGTCGTCGTCCAGCACGCCGAGGGCGATGTCGACGAACCCGGCGTTCTTCTCGCTGATGAACTGCAGTGTCGAGCCGCAGCGCGAGCAGAAGGTCCGTACCACGCCAGGCGAGGACTTGTAGCGCAGGATCAGCTCCTCGCCTGCCACGATCCTGCAATTTTCGACACGTACCGCGGCATAGGTGCCGAACGCCGCGCCGTGCGCCTTGCGGCACATCGAGCAGTGGCAATGGCTCGAGCGGCCGAGCTTGCCGTGGATCTCGAAGCGCACGCGCTTGCAAAGGCAGCTGCCACGGATCATTTGAGCTCGACCTCAACGAACACAAATTCATGCGGGTTGGGATTCACCACGTTGTGTTCCACCCCGACCTCGCGCGCATACGACTGGCCTAACGCCAGCTCGGTGACGATTTCGCCGTTGTTCGTCTCCTGCATGAGCTTGCCGGCCGTCAGCACCACCACCACGTAATCATGCGCATGCCGGTGCCACCCCGTCTCCGCACCGGGCGCGAAGCGCCACTCCGTGACGATCGTGCGATTGGTTTCCTGCAGAAGCCTGGAGGTGGCCTTGGGGCGGGCTTGAGGCACGTGCTTTCTCCTATCGCCGTTCTGGCGGAATGGTTTTGACCGGCGCCGCGAACTTCGCGTGCGCCACAGGATCGACCGGCCGGTGCTTGAACTTCACGCTTGCCGGATCCTTGCCGAGGTAATTGTCACCCTTCAGGTTCTTCGACGGCCGCACTGGCCGCGGCATGAACCCGCCGCCGCAATTCGGGCACACGTTCCACAGCACGTTCTCCACGCAATCGCCGCAGAACGTGCATTCGTAAGAGCAGATCCATGCCTCCGCGGACTCGGGCGGCAGCGCTCGGTTGCAGTGTTCGCAGGTGGGTCTGAGTTCAAGCATGGCTGGTAGTTTAAAGGCGAGATCGGGTTGCATCCACTACCAGTGAATCCCCTCGCGCGATCTCTCCGCCTTCGATGACTTCCGCGTACACGCCCATGTGGGCATGTCCGAAGGTCTTCTGCAGAATCGCGGGAATATTCAGGTCGCGCTCGGCGGTTGTTGGATTGACGGCGGTGGCGGCGCAGCGGACGATGGGTGACACGACGCGCAGCCGCGCGCGGCCCACCGTGATTTCCGCATCCACCCAGTCAAATTCGCTCCAGGCGGGAATTCCCTCTATATGGAGATTCGCGCGAAAGCGGATCGGATCGACCGGGACGCGCACTTCCCGCTCGAGCGCCGCGATGCTTGCCAGATTGACGATCGAGACGTATTGGTACGTCGTTGAGTTGGGCTCCTGCCCTGCATCCGCGAAGGTATGGCCCGGCGCCTCCACCACCCTCGGCGTGCCGCGCACGCTGTCCTTCAGAAAACCGGCGAAGAATTCATTGATCCGGTCACGGCCTGCGGGATCGGTCAATTGCGCGCGCAGCAGCATCTGACCTTCGCGCTCGATCGTCAGATGGCCGCCGTGCTCCTCGAAACGCGTCCGCAACTGCGCCAGCTTCTCGTCGCGCATCAGCATGACGAAGTTGCTCTTCGGCAGCCACTCGGGGCGCGCGGGATCGAAGCGCGTCGCCGCATGGGCGAGGGCAAAGCGGCGGTCGTGCGGCAGACACTTGCCAGGCGAAAGCACGACCCGCTCCAGGACCTCCGCACTCAGCCCCTTCACCGGGTAGCGGCAGATCGAGACGACGCTGACCGGCGGCTTCATGCGAGCCGCTTCAGCGTCGTCCGGCACCGCCTGTCGAATAGAAAATCCCCCTGCCCCAAGAGGCGCCGGCGCGTCAGTTTTCGCTTAACGCCCAGGCTAACGCGGCACCCGCTTACGGGCCGTCGCCGTTGAGCCAGCGGTCATACCTCGAAAGTATTCGGGCATCTCCTGGCGCAGGATCTGGCGCAGCGCGCGTTCGGTAACCGGTTGGTCGGTCTCGGACAAATACCTCCGGAGGGCATCGTTCATCATGGTCTGGTACCCGGTGCCCGCCTTCTCGGCGCGCGCCCGAAACCCGTCGAGCACGGCGTTGTCTATGAAGATGGAAATGCGCGTCTTGCCTTTCTGCGGGATAACCGCGCCGCGCTTGCCTTTCGAAAAGTCGTATTCAGCTCTCATAGTGTTTGCGCTCCTTTCGCGCCGGGCGGCGCGCCGAGATCAAGCGGCACCCGTCGTCACGCTCCGACCAAACCGCCGCCAGTAGTTCACCGGCGCTTCCCAGTCCGACCGTAACGAACCGTGGTTCGTCTTCGGCATCCGGATCCTCGACAGTAACCGCAAGCGGATCCTCAAGCACGCCTTCCGCATCGGCGAATGAAACCCCGTGTTTCTTCAGATTTGCCGCGGCCTTTGCAGGATCGTGCTGGAACCGCATGCCGCTATTATATATATATTATATGTATCCCACAAGCGGCGGTCTTGCGGCAGACACTTGCCAGGGGAAAGCGCGAGCCGCTTTCGCATGTACACGCGCGCATAGCCCTTCTCCACCCGGCGATCGTACTCGACGTACCCCGATCTTCGAGTACAGCGCCTGGTTTTCAGTCATCTTTTCGTGCGTGTACAAATAAATCCCCGCGAACCCCTGGCGCCGCGCCTCCGCCTCAGCGTCATCTGGCACCGCCGGTCGCAACACGAACGTAATCTGCTCCTCGGCAAATCTCGACTTCTTCACCACCTCTCCTTATCCTCACAAGGAGCCTCGAAGCGAACTTACTTTAGTTTCCCATCACCGCGGGCCATCACCGGCGGCCCAGATCCTTCTCCAGCCGCCCGATGACGTCGGCGACGAAATCGTGAAACCCCCATCCGATCCCGTCGCTCATCTGCTCCACTTTCGCAAGCCGGCCGCTGAGCTGTGGATAAATCTCCCGCGCTTCACCGCGTAACAGGGCGGCCAGTTCATCCAGGGCCGTCTCCACGCTGCTGTAGAACCGCTCGTCGATGTCCCCATACTCGTGGGTAAATCTCGTGCCGTTCTCCACATAAGTCAGCAGCAGTTCCGCCGTCCCGGCAACGTTGCGCGTCGCCCTGCGGTAATCGCGGATGGCCTTGCGCGCCTCTCCCAGCTTCAGTTTGCCTTCGCCCCGCGCGGGAAAGAATTGCTCGACAATCTTGCGCCGTTGCCTTTCCAGAACCGCGCCGCCGTCTTCCAACTGACAGCGGGCCTCGATGAAATCACGGTTCTCGGCGGCCGCGTCGTAAAGGTCTTTCACCAGGGCGAGCAGCGCGGACTTCTCCCAGGTGAGGAGGCGTGGGCGGACCGCGCCCCAGCCGCCGGACTTCCTGCTTGGCTTCTTGGTTACGTCTGGCATGAATCAATGAAGTTAGCGTTGGATGCGTTTCAAGGGGACCAAGGACTCCGGCGGAACGATCACGGTGATGCTGCGCGCCTGTCCAGGCACGCGCCGGATGAAGCCCCGCCGTTCCAGCGTGAGCACCATCGTATGCACGCTTGGCGGCGTGATCTGGAAATACCGCTGCATGTCCGCCTCCGATGGAGCGCGCCCGTTCAAGATACCGTATAGATGAATGTAGGCGAGGAACTGTCCTTGCCGTTCGGTGGGTGCGGGGTTCGTCATGGTGCGCGCTTGGGGTGTCGCCACCGCATCCGCGATCTGCAGGCCGGCTAGCTCCGCTCAAACGGATTGAGCGTGTCCACGCCGAGCGCTTTGAAATCGCGCGCGTTGCGCGTCACCACCACCAGGCGATGCACGCTCGCGGTGGCCGCGATAAACGCATCTTCGACGAGCGTATCCGAGCGGCGATGCATGAGCCTGGCCCATGCGCGGCAAACAGCGGCGTCCATCGCCAGCACCTGCCCCGTGAACGTCAAGTGCTCCAGCCACGCCTCTATTTGAGCGGCTTTTTCACCATCCCGCTCGCGGGTCATTTCGACGCCGCGTTGCAGCTCCGCGATCGTCATGGCGCAGAGGTACAGGGACGAAGCATCTTGTGCGGAAATCCACGCCACAACACCGCCATGCGGCTTGGGCTTGCGCAACTCGGAAACGATGTTTGTGTCCAGCAAAAACATCAAACGCGCCGCAGCTTCAAGCCGCCTCTGGCGGGCACGGCAATCCCTGTCGGCGCGGCGGGGTCGAGCAAAACCTGCTTCAGCGCGCGCTTACCCGCGCTTTGCAGTGCATCCCATTGACGAATGGGCACCAGCACCGCCGCCGCTTTTCCGTGCTTGGTCACAAGTTGCGGGCCTTCGGCGAGACTGGTCTCGAGCAGTTCGCTGAAGCGCGCTTTCGCGTCCTGTACGGGCCAGCTATGCATTTGCGCCTCCAAATCATACTAGTCAGAGTAATGACTACTTTATCACGAAGCACCGGATAGCCGACGCGCTGCGACTTGAGTTGTCGGGCTACCTTCGCCTCAAGCTCTGTCGTGAAGTCGGATGCCGCGACCATGCGTCGGTACGCCTACCGCTGCAACCGGTTATGCCGGGCGGCGTTCATCAAACGATCCGCAGGTTGCGACTAGAATTTGGTGCAGCTCGTGCATGTTCTTGTATGCCGGGAGGGCCGCAAGGGTGCCGAGATCGAAGCCGAGGCAAATCTCGATGTCACTCTGCGAGAGGTAGTTGCCGTGGATAAGAACTTCCCGGATCTGGTCGGCGGCATCGGGATACTCGCGTTCGTCGGGGTCGTGGTTCTGGACCAGGAACTCGCGGTAGCAGTGCTCGATGACCGGCTTCGAGTGGCTCTGGATCTCGTCTACCACGCGAAGGATCTCCGTGATCTTGGCATCGAGCGCTGCCTGCGTGCTGAAGAAGATGTTGCCGTTAGGATGGGCGCTGTCGTTGCGGTCGTCCACCAGCTTGGCGTAAGTGCCGATCTTGCCGTTGTCGCAGGCGATGAGCTTGAGGAAGCGCAGGATGCTGCGCTCGTTCACCGTGCTGAAGACAAAGGGCGAGGTTGCTTCGA
Organism: Nitrosovibrio sp. Nv4; assembly: GCA_945906765.1. Taxonomy (GTDB): domain Bacteria; phylum Pseudomonadota; class Gammaproteobacteria; order Burkholderiales; family SG8-39; genus RBG-16-66-20. Next base: position 17,353 of record CAMDRF010000067.1, read on the forward strand.
GGAGGCTCTTTTCAACGTCCTTGCCGAAGCCGATGAGGCCCATCGCGAAGTCCTTGGGCTCCGTCTGCCTGATCTGCCAGATGTTGAAGTAGACGAAGCTCATCGTGAGCATGTGATAGGCGAGGAAGGCGAACTGGTATTTGCCGTGCGTGTAGTTCGTCTCGAACGCGTCCCACAGGAACTCGATGTATTCCTGCTCCTTCGGAGACGTGAAGGAGAGTGGTAGGTAGTCGGCGAGTTCGGAGGCCTCGTCCATGGCTCACGCCTCCGTGGCGGCGGGCGCTTCGTCGCCCCAGACGCGGGCCAGGGTGGCTTGGATCTTTTTCTCGAAGCGGGCAATCAGTTCGTGGTTGGCGGCGACCAGCGCTTGCTCGGCTTCGATCTCGGCGACGATGGCTTGCTGCGTAGCGAGGGGCGGGAGGGGGATTTTGACCTGCTTCAAAGCATTCCCATTGAACTGCGGTTGGCCACCGCCAGTCATGAGCGCGTTGGCCTGATTCCAATACAGGTCGCTCTGGGCAAAAACCCAGTAGTAACGCGGATGGACGCGGTCTTTCGGGAAGCGGAGTCAGATGAGAAACGAGGCGAAAACGGCTGGGTAATCTTCCTCGAAGATCATGGTCTTCCCATAGGTCGCGCCGGTTCTGGCGACGAGGATGTCGCCGTTCGCAAGCAATGATTCCCGTGCCTCTTTTGTCAGCGTTATGAACCTTGGGTCTTCCGCTCGAAGCGTTCCGTCCTCAGAGATGTCAGTGATGCGGATGAAACGGGCGTCTCCTTGCTCCGCCGCCCTCTCGGTGAATCCGTATTCCGGCTTGGTGATCTCATCTAACTCCACCATCGGCCAGTCGGGGTGGATGGGGATGTGGGGGCGGTAGTTGTCGAGAACGGCGCGTGCGCCGTCGATAACTTTCTGGCAGTCCTCGATCTCCGCCACGATCTCCTTCTGCACCTTCAGCGGCGGCAGGGGGATCTCAAAATCGCTTAGCGACTTGGTGTTGATGCCTGCCTGGCCGACCCACCTCGTTGCCCGCTCGGTGAACTGACCCTTGCGCCAGGCACTGTGAAGTAGCAGCGAAAGGAATCGCGGAATGCAGATGTCTTGTTTGACGCGAATGCGCGTCATGTGATTGGAGAAGCCGCCGCGTATCGGGGCTTCGATTAGGCACGTTTTCCCAACCAGTTCAACGCTGTTCGTGTTGTTGAAAAGCACATCGCCAGGTTCAAGCGCGTATTCCTCGCGGCCCTTGTATTCGTCCTCCGAAATCGACTTCATGCCCTCCGGGACAAATCGGCCGTCCTCGTTGATGTTCATCGGGCGCACATGCGGCACGCCTACCGTATCAACACCGGATTGACCGCTCGCAAAGCCGCCTCGCAGATCAATTGCGATGTCCTTGATTGGACGAAACGGAAAAACGGTAAGCGCTGCCCCAGTCTCCCGATACCGCTCCCCACTCAGGTGGTAGTCACCATTCGCGGCGATCTTCGCTTTCGCGACGATCAAGCCGAGCGTGGGATGGAAGTCCTCAACTAATTCACGAGCGCGCAAGCGGCGCAGGTATTCGGCAATCTCGGCACGGGCCTGTGGCAAGTCGTTTTTGCTAATCTCGCGGCGCTGGGCGCCGAGGCCGAAGCCGTCGTTCTCCGCCCTGAAGAAGGCGATCGTGTCGCTCTGGCGGGCGAGGGACTTGTCGAGGATGAGGATCGAAGTCTTCACGCCGGAATAGGGATTGAAGACGCCGGCGGGCAGCGAGACG
>CAMDRF010000068.1 GCA_945906765.1 Nitrosovibrio sp. Nv4
GCCGGCTGGGCCGTGGTGTTCCTCGTCCCCGGCCTGCCACTCGCATTGCTGGTTGCGCTGCTGGTCGCCACCGGGATCGTTTCCGCCTGCGTCATGGTCGGTTTCGCCATCGTCAAGGAATCGGTGCCGGTGGCGCTCGCCGGCACCGCTACCGGCGTCGCCAACATGGGCAACATGCTGGGCGGCATGATCATGCCGCCGCTGGTCGGTTGGCTGCTCGACCGCAACTGGAGCGGCGCGCTGGCGGAGGGCGTGCGCGTCTACGATTTCGCCGCCTACCGCGCCGGCTTCTCGCCGATGCTCGCCTGGCTCGCGCTCTCGCTCCTGCTCCTCGCCTTCACCCGCGAAACGCATTGCCGCCAGACGCAGTGACCAGTGGCGTTGCGGATCGGCAGAATTGCCGATATAGTTCCCGCATGACTTCCGCGATCGCGCTCCACGCAGTTATTACTGCGGCGACCGTTGCCAGCCTGCTCTTCCTGGCTGGCCTGCTGCTGCGCCCCGCGCGCACACACTAAATACCCAATTCGGCAGTACCCCTGACCCGCCCACCCGGCGGGAAGGGCTTTTCGCATCCCTACCAGGAGCGGTATATGAGCACAGAAAAATTGATCATTTTCGACACCACCATGCGCGATGGCGAGCAGTCGCCCGGCGCCTCGATGACCAAGGACGAGAAGCTGCGCATCGCGCGCCAGCTGGAGCGTATGAAGGTGGACGTGATCGAGGCGGGTTTTCCCGCCTCCTCGAACGGCGATTTCGAGGCGGTGAAGGCGGTCGGCAAGCTGATCAAGGACTCGGTGGTCTGCGGCCTGTGCCGCGCCAACGACAAGGACATTCAGCGCGGCATTGACGCCCTGAGCGGCGCGAACGCCTGGCGCATCCACGTTTTTATCGCGACCAGCGTGCTGCACATGGAGAAAAAGCTGCGCATGACGCCCGACCAGGTATTCGAGCAGGCGAAGCTCTCGGTGCGCTACGCGAAGAACGCTTGTCCGGACGTCGAGTTCTCCCCGGAAGACGGCAGCCGCTCGGATCCTGATTTCCTTTGCCGTGTACTCGAGGCGGTGATCAAGGAAGGCGCCACCACCATCAACATCCCGGACACGGTCGGTTACGCGGTGCCCGAGCAGTTCGGCGAGATGATCCGGAGCATCCGTGAGCGGGTGCCAAATTCGGACAAGGCGGTCTGGAGCGTGCACTGCCACAACGACCTCGGCATGGCGGTGGCGAACTCTCTTGCCGCGGTGCGCATCGGCGGCGCGCGCCAGATCGAGTGCACGATCAACGGACTGGGCGAACGCGCCGGCAACACCTCGCTCGAAGAGGTGGTGATGGCGCTTCGCACCCGGAAAGATTTTTTCAAACTGGAAACCAGGATAGATACGACGCAGATCGTGCCCGCATCCCGCCTGGTATCGCAGATCACCGGCTTCGTGGTGCAGCCGAACAAGGCGGTGGTCGGGGCGAACGCCTTCGCGCACGCCTCGGGCATCCACCAGGACGGTGTGATCAAGGCGCGTGAAACTTACGAGATCATGACCGCCGAGGACGTCGGCTGGAGCGCCAACAAAATCGTTCTGGGCAAGCTCTCGGGCCGCACCGCGTTCAGGCAGCGCCTGAAAGAAATCGGCATCGAGCTCGACAACGAGGACGGCTACAACAAGGCCTTCCAGCGCTTCAAGGACCTCGCCGACAAGAAGTCCGAAATTTTCGATGAAGACCTGCAGGCGCTGGTGTCGCAGGAGGCGGGTACTTCCCGCAACGAGGTCTGGGGCCTGGTCAGCATGCGCCAGGGAAGCGGCACCAGCGACAAGCCGCACGCTTCCGTCGTGCTGAAGAAAAATGGCGCCGACGTAAAAGCGGAATCGAAAGGCGACGGCCCGGTGGACGCGACCTTCAAGGCGATCGAGAGCGTGGCGAAAAGCGGCGCCGAACTGCTGCTCTTTTCGGTGAACGCGGTGACCCAGGGCACCGAAAGCCAGGGCGAAGTCACGGTGCGGCTGTCGAAGGGCGGGCGCATCGTCAATGGCGTCGGCGCGGATACCGACATCATCGTCGCCTCGGCCAAGGCCTACATCAGCGCGCTCAATAAGATCGAGAGCAAGGTCGAAAGAGTTAACCCGCAGCATCAGATCTGATGCACCCGCGCCGCTCGTGGCTGTTCGTGCCGGGCGCCGACCCGGCGGCGCACCAGGCCGCCGCACGCTCCGGCGCGGATATTCTCATCCAGGAACTCGAGGACTTCACGCCGGCGGATCTCAGGCCCAAGGCAAGGCTGCTTTCTCTGGGATTGTTCGATAGTTGGAGAAAAGCGGGGGCGATCGCGGCGGTCCGCGTCAATCCCCTCGAGACATGTGGCCGCGAAGACCTCGCGGCGGTGATGAAAGGCCGGCCCGACATCGTCCTCATGCCGAAAGTAGTGTCACCCGAGCAGGTGCGCGCGCTGGAGGGGGCGACCGGCGGAGTAGTGGAGCTGGTGCCGAACGTCGAAACGGCGGCCGGCCTGCTGAATGCCTTCCAGATCGGCAAGGCGAGCAGAAAAGTATCCGCCATGCTGGTCGCCAGCGAAGACATGGTTGCTGATCTCGGCACGAACAGAAGTCGCGGCGGCGAGGAATTGGCCTACGTTCGCGCGCGCTTCCTGGTCGAATGCCGCGCCGCCGGCGTGGAGGCCGTCGACTGTCCGTACACGTTCAGCGATGTGAAGGGCGCGGCCGCGGATGCGCGTTACGCGAAGCAGCTGGGCTATCGGATGAAGAGCCTGGTGGCGCCGGAGCACGCTGCCGCGATCAACAGGGTGTTCAGCATCTCGGACCTTGAGATTCGCGAGGCGACCCGAATCGTCAATGCGTTCGAGAAAGCAAGAAAGAGCGGAATGGAACGCGCAAAAGTCGGCGGCAAGCTCGTCGAAATGCCGATCTATTCCGCCGCTAAGCGCCTGCTCTTGTCATCCGCGAATACGCCACCGCCGCAACGAAGAAAACCGCGCTGAGCGCGATCTCGGCGCCGGCGAGCAGCTGGGACATTCCGCGTTCGCTCCAGGCCCGAACCACGCCTTCGGTGAAGTAGGCAAGCACGAACATCGAGGACCACTGGTAGGTGTAGCGCCAGCCGAGAAGGATCCCGAGCGCCGGTATCGCTAGCGGCGCCGCCTTCAGCGCAAGGTATGAACCTCCGGGCCGGAGCGGCGCGAGCCAGAGCTCCCACGCAAGGCACAGGGCGATCAGAGCGATCAGGGCGATCGAACTTGTGAGTTGTAGTAGCCTCGTAGCCGGCATGAGCGCGACCTTACCACTGGCGCAACTCGAGTCCCATCTCTGGGAGTCTGCGAATATCCTGCGCGGGACCGTGGACGCCGCGGATTTCAAAAACTACGTCTTCCCGCTGCTGTTCTACAAGCGCATTTCCGACGTTCACGACGAGGAATACCGGACTGCCCTGAAGGAAGCCGAGGGCGATGAAGAGTACGCGTTGTTTCCGCAGAACTACCGGTTCCAGATTCCGGAGGGCTGCCACTGGCGCGACGTGCGTGCAAAGGCCGCCAACGTGGGTCAGGCATTGCAGGCCGCCATGCGCGGTATCGAGAAGTCGAATCCAGGGACGCTGTACGGAATCTTTGGCGACGCGCAATGGACCAACAAGGAGCGGCTTTCGGACGCGCTGCTGCGCGACCTGATCGAACATTTCTCCCGGATCGACCTTGGCAATGCGAACGCGCAGGCGGACATCTTGGGGCAATCCTACGAGTATCTGATCAAGAAATTCGCCGACGCGACAAACAAGAAGGCGGGGGAGTTCTACACGCCGCGCTCGGTCGTGCGGTTGATGGTGAACATCCTTGATCCGAAGGAGGGCGAATCCATCTATGACCCCGCCTGCGGCACCGGAGGCATGCTGCTGGAGGCGATCCACCACGTGAAGGAGAACCACGGCGACGACCGCACGCTGTGGGGCAGGCTTTTTGGCCAGGAGAAAAACCTCACCACCTCGGCGATCGCACGCATGAACCTGTTCCTGCACGGCGCCTCGGATTTCCAGATCGTGCGTGGCGACACGCTGCGCAATTCCGCCTTCTTCAGCGGCGACAGTCTCGCCGTGTTCGATTGCGTAATCGCCAATCCGCCCTTTTCCCTGGAGAAGTGGGGCGAGGAAGTATGGGCGAACGATCCCTTCGGCCGGAATTTCGCCGGCATGCCGCCTGCCAAGAGCGGCGACTACGCCTGGGTGCAGCACATGATCCGCTCCATGGCGCCCAAGACCGGGCGCATGGCCGTGGTGCTGCCGCACGGCGCGCTGTTCCGCATGGGCGCGGAGGGGAAGATCCGGCAGAAGCTCCTCGGCATGGATCTTCTGGAGGCTGTGATCGGGCTGGGGCCAAATCTCTTCTATGGCACCGGGCTTGCGGCGTGCGTCCTGGTGCTCCGCCAGCGGAAGGCAAAAGAGCGCCGTAACAAAGTACTGATCCTCGATGCCTCGAAGGAATTCAAAAGCGGACGGGCGCAGAACGAACTGCTGCCCGAGCACGTCGAGCGCATTCACCAGTGGTACAAGGACTTCAAGGATGTCGAAGGCGTGGCCAAGGTGGCCACGTTGGAGGAGATCGCCGCCAACGACCACAATCTGAACATTCCGCGCTACGTCGAGCCGAAGGTGGAGCAGGAAACCATGACGGTCGAGGAGGCGATGCGGCGTCTGAAGGAGCGCGCCGACGCGGCCTTTGCGGCGGAGGACAAGCTCATCCAGATACTCAAGCGCGAGGGGTTGCTCCAGTGAGCGTGCGCATCACTCAGCAGCAGCTCGAGTCCTACCTATGGGGCGCCGCCACGCTCCTGCGCGGCACCATCGACGCCGGCGACTACAAGCAGTTCATTTTTCCACTGCTGTTCTACAAGCGACTATGCGACGTGTTCGACGAGGAGACACAAACCGCGCTCGCCGAATCCGGCGGCGACCGGAAGTTCGCCGGCTACGCTGAGAATCACCGATTCCAGGTCCCGCCCGAGGCCCACTGGCGCGAGGTGCGCAAGGCGGCGAAGAACGTCGGTCGTGCGCTCCAAGGCGCGCTGCGTACCATCGAGACCGCCAACCCCGACAAGCTCTACGGCATCTTCGGCGACGCCCAGTGGACCAACAAGGAACGTCTTTCGGATGCCATGCTGCGCGACCTGGTCGAGCACTTCAGTTCTCTTGAGCTGACCGTCGCCAACCTGCCCGAAGACGAACTGGGACAGGGCTACGAGTACCTGATCAAGAAGTTTGCCGACGATTCAGGCCATACCGCGGCCGAGTTCTACACCAATCGCACCGTCGTCCACCTGATGACCGAGATGCTCCAGCCGCGTTCCGGCGAGAGCATCTACGACCCGACCTGCGGCTCCGGGGGCATGCTGCTCTCCTGCATCGCGCACCTGCGCCGGCAGGGCAAGGAGTGGCGCAACGTGCGCCTCTTCGGCCAGGAGCGCAACCTCATGACCTCCTCGATCGCGCGGATGAACTGCTTCCTGCACGGCATCGAGGACTTCCGCATCGAGCGCGGCGATACCCTCGCCGAACCCAAGCTGGTGGAACGCGACCGGCTGATGCGCTTTGACGTGGTGCTCGCCAATCCGCCGTATTCCATCAAGCAGTGGGACCGCGAGGCCTTCGGCTCCGACCCCTGGGGCCGCAACCTCTACGGCACCCCGCCGCAGGGGCGGGCCGACTATGCCTTCTGGCAGCACATCGTGCAGAGCCTTTCGCCCAAGTCCGGCCGCTGCGCCATCCTCTTTCCGCACGGTGTGCTGTTCCGCCAGGAGGAGGCGGAGATGCGCAAAAAGCTCATCGAGGCCGACCTCATCGAGTGCGTGCTCGGCCTGGGGCCGAACCTCTTCTACAACTCGCCGATGGAAGCCTGCGTCGTCATCTGTCGCACGGCGAAGCCGAAGGCGCGGCGCAACAAGATCCTCCTCATCAATGCGGTCAACGAAGTCACGCGCGAGCGAGCGCAGAGCTTCCTGACCGAGGACCACATCCAGCACATCGTCCGGACCTACGAGAAGTTCGCCGACGAGCCGGGCTTCAGCCGCGTGGTTTCGCTGGAGGACGTCCGCGCCAAGGACGGCAACCTGAGCATTCCGCTTTACGTGGCCCCGGTGAGCGCTGTCCGGCAGGACGAGGCCGGCTATCGGGTGGGTGGGCTGGATCAGGCGCTGGAGGGGTGGCTGGAGAGCGCCCGGAAGGTCCGTTCCTCCCTAGCTTCTCTCCTAAGTACCCAGAAACACTAGATTTTACGTATTAAGGTGCAACTTTATTGTTAAAGTGCATCTTTAATGTTAATGTTGCACCTTAATTCGATGAAAACCGCCCTCAAGCGTCCACCGCCCGGCCCCGGCTACCGGCCTGACTTCGTCTGGGGCGATACCGTCGTGGAAGTGAAAGCGGACCCCCACAGCTTCCGCAGTTTGCGCGACGGGCTGCTGCAACTGGCCTACTACCTCGCCGACAAGCCGGATCGTCGCGGTCTGCTGCTGCTGGGCAATCCTCGGCTCACCGATCTCGCCTTGAAGAACGAGTGGCGGCTCGCCGAGCAGACCCTCAAGAAGAACGTGCTGGAACGCCTATCCATCGTGGCCAAACGCGGAAATTTTATCTTCACGGTGGCAGGCGAGATCGCCCCTGGTCTGCGCGAGCAGGTGGACAACATGATCGCCGGGGAGGCGCGTATCCCCGAAGCCAGGTCCCGAGCTGCAACCGAAGCAGTATTCCTTGTCCTGCTCCTGCAATGGTTCCGCAGGAACAAAGTTGCGATGACGACCCAATACCTGATGCAGGCAGTCGGGTGCAGCTATCCGACGGTCGCGGGAGCGCTTCGCCGCCTGGGAAGCTGGGTACAGCGCGAATCCGACCGGCGGATCAAGCTCTGGGGCTTCCCGGCCGAAGAGTGGCAGCGCGTGGTCGCTGCCCGCGAGCGGGTGCATCCGACCATCCGCTACGTGGACCGCTCCGACCAGCGGCGCAGCCCGGAAGAGCTTCTTAAACGCGCCGCGGGCCTCGACATGGGCGAGCTTGCCGTAGGCGGCGTGATCGCTGCGCGGCACTACTACCCTCAGCTCGACCTGCGCGGCACCCCGCGCCTCGACCTGACGCTGCATTGCTCGAACGCGAAGGCGGATCTTTCCTTCGTCGAGCGCCTGGATCCCGCGCTCGAGCGCACGGATAGCACGAACGAACCCGTGGCGCTGGCCGTCCATGTCCTGGGAACACGCGGCAACTTCTTCACTCCGGTCGGCGACGGACTACCTTTGGCCGACGAAGTCGATTGCCTTCTGTCCTTGCACGACGCGCGGCTGGACGCGCAGGCGAAAGAGTTCCTCGATCACCTGGTGACGAGCGTCGGATGATTCCACTGCCGCCCGACAGCATCATGAAGCAGATCGCCGAAGCGATCCCGGAGGACGTGCGCGGCGACATCATCATCATCGGCAGCCTCGCGGCGGGCTACCATTTCTTCGGCGACGATCCGGAAGCCACTGTGATGACCAAGGACGTGGACTGCCTGCTCTCGCCAAACATTCGCGCCGTGAAGAACGGCAAAGCCGTGGCGGAAAGGCTCCTCGGACAGGGTTGGAGCGTGCGCAAATACGGAAACTTCGAACGTCCGGGCAGCCCACAGACGCCATCTTCCGAGCTGCCCTTCATCCGTCTCAGTCCTCCCGGCAACCCGGAATGGTTCCTGGAACTGAATGCGTCGCCGCCGGCGGGGCAGCCGGAAAACAAGCGCACTGAGCGGGTCGCGACGACGCATGGCGACTTCGCGATCTTCAGCTTTCGCTTCCTCGCGCTGGTGGAAGAAGATCCGATCCGGACGCCGTATGGCATCTCAATCGCCCGGCCTGAGATGATGGCGCTCGCCAATCTCCTGCACCATCCGGTGATCAGGCCGGAGCTGATTCAAGACACCACCGACAAACGCAGCAACAAGGACCTGGGGCGCGTGCTCGCGCTGGCGTGGCTGGCGATCTCGCGCGACGGGGATGCGATGCGGGCCTGGTCGGAGCAGTGGATGGTGGCGTTGAAGAATCGCTTCGCGCAGAAGTGGAAACCGCTCGCCGCGCAGTCAGGGGACGGCCTGCGTGCCCTCCTCGTCAGCCCGCCCGATCTGGACCAGGCGGTGCGCCTCTGCAACGACGGCCTCCTGGCGCGCCGGCCTGTTACGGCGGCGAGTCTGGCGGCCACGGGGCGGCGGGTACTGGTCGAAGCGGTCGGGCCACTGGAAGCAGCGTCACGCGGGACAGTTCGCGCATGAATCTCAGCGAGCTAGAAAAGCTGAAGGTCAATCCCGAGTGGGCGAAGTTGCCGATCTTCGACCGAAAAGGTTGGCGGCGACTCGCATTTGGTGAATTCGCGCAGAGCGTCAACGATCGCGTAGAGCCAAGCGATGCCGCCGATGAACCCTACGTCGGGCTGGACGATCTCGATTCTGGAAGCCTTCACGTGCGCCGATGGGGCAAGGGCAGCGACGTGATCGGCACCAAGCTCCGCTTTCGCAAGGGCGACATCATTTTCGGACGGCGCAGAGCCTATCAGCGCAAGCTGGCCGTGGCCGAATTCGACGGCATCTGCTCCGCGCATGCAATGGTCGTTCGTGCCAAGCCGGAATTCGTTCTTCCGGAATTCCTGCCGTTCCTGATGATGAGCGACAGATTTATGACGCGTGCGGTCGAGATATCGGTGGGTTCTCTGTCGCCGACAATCAATTGGAAGACACTGAAGCTCGAAGAGTTCGATCTTCCGCCAATCGACCGGCAGCAACAAATCGCGCGAATTCTTTGGGGCACAAACGAGGTACGAATTACTTGGCAACGCATCGAACACGCAGTTCTGGTAGCTCGCGATACTTACGTCGCAGAATTTCGACGAAGTGAAACGAATCTAGTTCATTGCGCAAATTTGCTTGAGTTGGCAAGTGGCAAATCGAAGCCGAAAGACATTCGAGCAAAGCCTGATAATGAAGCGGCGGTACCGGTTTATGGCGGAAATGGGGTTATTGGCTACACCAACGCACCGCTGGTGAACGAGCCGACCATCGTTGTTGGCCGCGTTGGTGAGTATTGTGGTTGCGTCCATCTTTCGGAAGGCACTGCATGGATTACTGACAACGCTATATTCATCAAGACATACGACAATCGGCTATCGTTGCGCTTCCTTTTTTGGATGCTCAAGGCGGCGGATCTCAACAAGAAAAAGAAGATTGCCGGGCAGCCACTGATTAGTCAGTCTACGATTGCAGAAGAAACGATCCCGCTTCCGTCGCGTAAGGGACAATTGATATTTCTTGAGCGAATCGATCAGCTTACTTCGGGGTTGAAAGCAAGCATACGGCAGGGGGAGGCTAGTTCGGCGGTTCTAGCGGAAATGTCCAACCTGCTGTTCTAACAATGACCTTCACTGAATCAAATACCGTCGAGCAGATGATCCTTGATGCCGCCTCTGGCATCGCGGGAGCGCTGCGTCAAACGGCGCAGCAAGAGCTGCCGATGTACAAGAAGGGTTCGGGAGGGGCGGCGAAGTGGGTGTATGCCGCGCCGACCGATGTTCCGCGGCAGCCTGCGGACGTGATGGTCGAGGCTTGGGTGCGGGAGGCGCTGGTCAGGTTGAATCCGGAAATTGCGGCGCAGCCGGATCGGGCGGATGAGGTGATTTACAGCTTGCGGGCCTGCATTCTGTCGGTGCAGGCGGATGGGTTGGTGCGGGCGAACGAGAATTTCATGAAGTGGCTCCGCGGTGAGGAATCACGTCCGTTCGGCAAGAACGGGGAGCACGTGACGGTGCGGTTGGTCGATACGGAGAACCCCGCGAACAATCGGCTCACGGTCACCAACCAGTGGACGTTTCAGGCTGGAACCGTCGAGAAGCGGTTCGACGTGGTGTTCCTTATCAACGGGCTGCCGCTGGTGGTCGGGGAGGCGAAGACGCCGACGCGGGCGAGCGTGACGTGGTTCGACGGCGCGTTCCAGGTGAACCAGATCTACGAGCGCGAAGTGCCGGCGATGTTCGTGCCGAACGTGTTTTCGTTCGCGACCGAGGGCAAGGCGTTCCGCTATGGCTCGATCCGGATGCCGATCGAGATGTGGGGCCCCTGGCGGGACGACGGCAATCAGGACGAGGGGCGGATCGAGCACGTCAAGGCGACGGTGCAGAGCATGCTGCGCCCGGAGATCGTGCTCGACATCATGCAGAGCTTCACGATCTTCGCCACCGACAAGAAGCACCGCCGCATAAAGGTCATCTGCCGCTACCAGCAGTACGAGACCGCGAACAAGCTGGTGGCGCGCGTGGTGGCGGGCTATCCGAAGAAGGGCTTGATCTGGCACTTCCAGGGTAGCGGCAAGTCCCTCCTGATGGTGTTTGCGGCGCAGAAGCTGCGGCTGCACCCGCGCCTGGGCAATCCGACGGTGATGATCGTCGTGGACCGCATCGACCTCGATACGCAGATCACCGCCACATTCAACGCCGCCGACGTGCCGAACATGGTCGGGGTGGCGACGCGCAAGGAACTGCAGGAGTTGCTCTCGCAGGACACACGCAAGGTGCTGATTACGACGATTCACAAGTTCGGCGAGGCGGGCGGGCGACTGAACGAGCGGTCGAACATCATCGTGATGGTGGACGAGGCGCACCGCACGCAGGAAGGCGATCTTGGCCGCAATATGCGCGAGGCGCTGCCGAATGCCTTCCTCTTCGGTCTCACCGGAACGCCGATCAACCGCGCCGACCGCAACACGTTCTGGGCCTTCGGCGCGGACGAGGACGAGAAGGGCTACATGAGCCGTTACTCGTTCCAGGACTCGATACGGGACAAGGCCACGCTGCCGCTGCACTTCGAAGCGCCGGAGGTGCGGCTGAAGATCAACCGGGCCGCGATCGACGAGGCTTTCAGCCGCATCACTGGGGAATTGTCGGAGCAGGACCGCGATGACCTCGCCAAGCGCGCCGCCAAGATGGCGGTGCTGGTGAAGAACCCGGAGCGCGTCCGCGCAGTGGTGCAGCACATGGTGAATCACTTCCAGACGAAGGTTGAACCAAACGGCTTCAAGGCACAGGTGGTGGTGTTCGACCGCCAATGCTGCGTACTCTACAAGAATGCGATGGACGAACTGATCGGGCCGGAGGCGAGCGCGATCGTAATGCACGCTGCGCCGGGCGATCCGAAGGAATGGAAGGTCCACTCGCGCAACAAGGACGAGGAGGAGAAGCTTCTCGACCGCTTCCGCGACCCGGTCGATCCGCTCCAGTTCGTGATCGTCACCTCCAAGCTCCTCACCGGGTTCGACGCGCCGATCCTGCAGGCGATGTACCTCGACAAGCCGATGAAGGACCACAACCTGCTGCAGGCCATCTGCCGTACGAACAGGACCTACGGGCAGGACAAGACCCACGGCCTGATCGTGGACTACATCGGCATCTTCGACGACGTGGCGCGCGCGCTCGACTTCGATGAGAAGGCGGTGCAGCAGGTGGTCTCGAACATCGAGGAACTGCGCAAGGCCCTCCCGGTGCAGATGCAGAAGTGCATTGCCTTCTTCAAGGGCGTGGACCGCAAGGTCGGCGGCTACGAAGGGTTGAGCGCCGCGCAGCAGTGCCTGCCGGACAACGCCACGCGCGACAAATTCGCCGCCGAGTATTCGGTGCTGGGCACGATCTGGGAAGCGCTGTCGCCCGATCCCTGCCTCGGGCCCTGGCAGGCGGACTACAAATGGCTCACGCAGGTTTACGAGTCGGTCAAGCCGCCGAGCGGCAACGGCAAGCTGCTCTGGCACGCGCTCGGCGCGAAGACCGTCGAGCTGATCAACGAGAACGTGCACCTCGAATCGGTGCGCGACGACGTCGAGACGCTGGTGCTGGACGCGCAGGTGCTTGAGGGGATCCTCAAGGACAAGGATCCGGGCAAGCGGGCGCGTGAAGTGGAGATCAAGCTGGTCGCGCGCTTGCGCAAGCACCTTGGCAACTCGAAGTTCACGGCTCTCGGCGAGCGGCTGGAGAAGATCCGCGAACGCCACGAACAAGGGTTTCTGACGAGCCTAGAGTTCCTCAAGCAGATTCTCGACCTCGCAAAAGAGGTGGTCAAGGCCGAGAAGGAGGTGGATCAGAAGGAAGAGCGCGACCGGGCAAAGGAAGCGCTCACGGAACTTTTCACTGAAGCGAAAAACGGCAATACCAGCATCATCGTCGAACGTATCGTTGCGGACATCGACGACATAGTGAAAAAGGTGCGCTTCCCAGACTGGCAGCGTACCTCACAGGGCGAAAGGCTGGTGCAGCGGGAGCTGCGAAAGACCCTGTTGCGCTACAAGCTGCACACGGACGTTGACCTGTTTGACCGGGCCTACGGCTATATCAGGCAGTACTACTAGCCCTATATCGCGAGCTTGAGCGTGATCTCCGCCAGCCGTTTGCCCTGCGCCACGCACAGCGTGCGCTCGGCATCCGAGATCGGCTGGTCATCGGCGATGCCGGCGAAGTGGCTTGCGCCGTAGGGCGTGCCACCGCTGCGCGTCGCGTTCAGTTCGCTGTTGGAGTAGGGCAGGCCGACGATCAGCATGCCGTGGTGGAGCAGCGGCAGCATCATCGACAGCAGCGTCGTCTCCTGGCCGCCATGCAGGCTGCCGGTCGAGGTGAAGACGCAGGCGGGCTTGCCGGCGAGTGTCCCCTTCATCCAGAGCGGGCCGGTGCCGTCGATGAACGCCTTGAGCGGCGCCGCCATGTTGCCGAAGCGCGTCGGGCTGCCGAGGGCAAGGCCGGCGCAGTCCTCCAGATCTTTCAAGTCACAGTGCGGGGGACCGTCTTCGGCTGGCGTGGCGTCGTTGATCTTTGCCACCGTACGAATGCGCGCCTGCGCTCCCGGTACCCGTTCTACGCCCTCGGCGATGAGTTCGGCCATGCGGCGCACCGATCCGCCGGCGCTGTAGTAGAGAACGAGGATATAGGGATCAGATGCGGCGACCATCCCTGTATCATAGCGCTCCGAGATGAATGCAATCCCCAAACGGGAGCGCCTGATTGCGGCGCTCGACGTTCCCACCGCTGCCGCAGCGCGCCAGCTGGTCGAGAAGCTCGGCGGCTCGGTTTCCTTCTACAAGATCGGCCTCGAGCTATCCACCTCGGGCGGCTATGTCGAGCTGCTCGACTGGCTGGTGAAACGCGGCCACCGCGTGTTCTGCGATCTCAAGCTGCACGACATCCCGGAGACCGTGCGCCGCGCGGCCGCCAACCTGCGCGGCCGCGGGGTGACCTTCCTCACGGTGCACGCCGATCGAGGGGTGATGGGCGCCGCGGTGAAGGAAAAGGGCGAGATGAAGATTCTCGCCGTCACGGTGCTCACCAGCACCGGGCCCGCCGATCTCGCCGAGATGGGCTATTCAGGAAAACTGGCAGACCTGGTGCGCGCGCGCGCGCGAGCCGCGGTAGAGACGGGCTGCGACGGTGTGATTGCGTCGGGTTTGGAAGCGTCCGGAATAAAAGGAAATTTCGGCGCGAAGCTGCTCGTGGTGACGCCGGGAATCCGGCCCGCGGGCGGCGACGTTGCCGACCAGAAGCGTGTCGTGGATGTGGCGCAGGCGTTCGGAAATGGCGCCGACTACATCGTCGTCGGCCGGCCGATCCGCGACGCAAAGGATCCGGCTGCGGCGGCCGAGGCCATTCAGTCGACGATTGCGGGGATTTTTACGTCGTGATCCAGGGTCTGGCAGGAATTGCCGGACTGCTGCTGCTGGCCTGGATTTCCAGCGAGAACCGAAAAGCAATCCCCTGGCGCGCGGTCTGGTCGGGCCTTGCGCTTCAGTTCCTGCTCGCGCTGCTGTTTCACTGGGGCGTGCTGCCGTGGATCGTGCGCGGCATTTCCTGGCTGCTGGAGCGCACGATGCGCGTTGGCGGCATGGCCTCGATCGCGGGCACCGTCCTGTTCCTCTACGCGAGCATCCTTGGAAAGATCATTCCTGACGCCGTGGCGCATCTGCTGATCGCCTCCATCGTCTCGGCGCCCGCGGCACTGGTGATCGCCTTTCTCATGGTTCCGCCCGAGGGACAGGCCGCCGGGAGCAATGCGGGCGCCAATCTCGATCTCAAGTCCGAAGCCTCGGGCAGCATGGATGCGCTGACGCAGGGGACGCTCGGCGGCGCGCAGTTGCTGCTCAACATCATCGCGATGCTGGTGGTGTTCGTCGCGCTGGTGACGCTTTTCAACCTGATCATTTCTCCCTATACGCTGCAGGGAATCCTCGGCTGGGCGCTCGCGCCGCTCGCCTGGCTGGCCGGCATTCCATGGTCCGAGGCGCAAGCGGCGGGAATGCTTCTGGGCACCAAGACCGTGCTCAACGAGTTGATTGCCTACATCGACATGGCGAACATGCCCGCGCTCTCCGAGCGCAGCCGGTTGCTCATGACCTACGCCCTGTGCGGCTTCGCCAATTTCGGCAGCCTGGGGCTCATTGTCTGACGGTATGATTGCGCAAAAGGAACCCTTCCCATGGCAGCCGACGAACAAAAAACCAAAGTCACCATCTTCACCGGGACCTACCGCATCAAGGGGTACATCGACCTCATCCCAGGCGCGCGGATCACCGACTACATGGCCGAGGCGAAGGCATTCATTGCCGTCACCCACGCCGAGGTATGGGACCCGGAACTGGGCGGCCGCCAGATCATTGCCGCGCCGTTCCTCAACGTAAGCCGCGAGCATATCCAGATCATCGCTCCCGGCTAGCCCGAAATCGGTCTCTACCCCCGATTTTCCGCGGCCAGCGCATCGAGCGCTTCGATCAGATCCGCGATGCGCTGCGGGCGGTCCTCGCGCCGCTTCTCCAGGCAGGACTGCACCAAGAGGTCGAGTTCCACCGGGATCGGCTGCGACGCGGCCTGCGAGACCCGCGGCGGCACTTCGTTCAGGATGCGGCTGGTCAGTTCCAGGTCGTCGCCGCTTTCGAAAATCTTCTTGCCCGAAAGCATGTAGAACGCGACCGCTCCCAAAGCGTAGATATCGGCGCGCGTATCCACATCGGCGGGATTGCGCAGGCGCTCCGGCGCCATGTACATCGGCGTGCCGAGGATGCGCAGACCGCGCGTCAGGTTGCGGCTGTGATCGGCATCGATTCTCTTCACCATGCCGAAGTCGAGGATCTTGACCACGTCCGCCTCCTCGCCACGCCGGCAGAGCATGATGTTCTCGGGCTTGACGTCGCGGTGTACCAGGCCGGCGGCATGCGCCGCGGCAAGGCCGGCGCAGACCTGGCGCAGGATGCGCACCGCGCGCGCTACCGGGACCGGCCCCTCGCGCGCCACCAGTTCGCCGAGGTTGATGCCGTCCAGGTACTCCATGGCGTAATAGAACAGGCCCTCGGTGCTGCGGCCGTAGTCGTAGATCTCGACCACGTTCGGATGCGAGAGCTGGCTCGCCAGCTGTACCTCGCGCTCGAAGCGCGCGATCATTTCGTCGCTGGCGCGCGAGGGCTTGAGCAGTTTCACCGCGCAGGGGCGCTTGAGCAGGTCGTGGCGCGCAAGATAAACGTTGGCCACGCCGCCTTCGCCGATGCTGCGTTCCAGCCGGTAGGCGCCGATCTTTCGCTGGCCGCCCAGCTCGCCGCGCAGGCGCAGCACCGAGAGGGCCGACCAGAGGGCGGCGCCAACCGCGATGACCAGTGCGCCGAACACGACGCCGAAGGCGGTGCGCAGGAAGCGCAGCGGCGCGTAGGCCTCGACCGCCTCGATCTCGATCGCGACCCCGAGGCCGAGATCGTCCAGCCAGCGCCAGGCGCCCACGACCTCGGCGCCGCGCCCGTTTTGATAGGGCTCCAGCGCGATGCCCTCACGCGCTTCGGGACGCGCGCCGGGAAGGGAGAACTGTTTGTTCGCCTCGAACCGGCTGGGCGTGAGCAGCGCGCCGTGCTCGTCGAAGGCGAACAGGTCGCCGGTTTCGCCGGGCCGCGCCGCCGCAAGGATTGCCGACAGCACGCCATTCGCCGGCTCGGCGATGCCAAGCGCGGCAATCACCCTCTCATCCGGGCCGCGCACGGGAGTCGCGATCCAGCCGAAGGCCTCGCCCGCGCGCAACTGGGGCGGCGATGCCACCCGGTCCGCGTCGCGAAAAGGGCGGATGAAACGTGACTCGCCGCGAAACACCGGCGCAAGCAGCGGCAGGAACTGCATTTCTGTCACCTGCAAGCCGCAATACTCCGGATAGCGCGTCGCGATCAGCTTGCCGGCGGGTGACGTGACATTGAAGGTGGAATCGCCAACTTCGCGCAGCAGCGGGCGCAGTACTTCTTCGACCCTCGCGCGGGCCGGCCCGGCGCACAGTTCCGATCGCGTGACATCCCCGCGCCCGGCGACCATGGCAAGCGCCGCGATTGCTTCGCGCACGCGCGGCTCGCGGGCGATGCGTTCGGCATCGCCGATTTCCTCCCGCACCCAGACGCGCAGCGCATTTACCTGCGCATCCAGCAGGCTCTTCATGGTCGTCGCGCGCAATTCCTGCAGCGAGCCTTCGACCGCGCGGTAGGTCCAGAAGCCCAGGCCGGAAAGCAGCGCCGCTGCCGCAAGAACGAGCGCGATGCCGCCTGGGGAGGTGAGAAGACCGGCTGAACGCTGGTCGCGGCCTCGCGGACCGGCCGGGTAGAGCGAGTCGGCGTCGCCGACGCTCAGGGGATGGGGACCGCGGCGAGCAGGGTCGCGCCGACGTCGATGCGGCGTGTGACATCGTGCGCGGGACGCAGGCGATGGCCTGCGACCCCCGGCAGCACCGCCTGCACGTCTTCCGGGAGCACCTTGTCACGGCCCTCGATCAGCGCCCAGGCGCGCGCCGAGTGCACCAGCGCCAGCGCGGCGCGCGGCGAGAGGCCCGCGGTGAACTCGGGCGAGCGGCGCGAGTACTCGACGATCGCCTGCACGTAATCCAGCAGCGCCGGCGCGACATGCACGCGCTGCGCATTGCCCTGCAGCTCGACCAGTTCGCCCGGCGCCATGCAGGCGTCCAGGCTGGCGAGCAGGTCCCTGCGGTCGGTTCCCGAGAGCAACGCGCGCTCGGCATTGCGGTCCGGATATCCCAGCTCGATGCGCATGAGAAAGCGGTCGAGCTGCGATTCGGGCAACGGAAAGGTGCCGACCTGCTCGGCCGGGTTCTGCGTCGCGATGACGAAGAACGGCTCGGGCAGCTTGCGCGTCTCGCCCTCGGCGGTGACCTGGTGTTCTTCCATGGCTTCCAGCAGCGCCGACTGTGTTTTCGGCGTCGCGCGGTTCACCTCGTCGGCGAGGATCACCTGGGCGAAGATCGGGCCGGGGTGGAACTTGAAGCTGCCGCTGTCGCGTTCGTAGATCGACACGCCGAGGATATCCGCCGGCAGCATGTCGCTGGTGAACTGGATGCGCTGGAAATGCAGTCCCAGGGAACGCGCCAGCACGTGCGCCAGCGTGGTCTTGCCCACGCCGGGAATGTCCTCGATCAGCAGGTGGCCGCGCGCCAGGATGCAGGCGAGCGCCATGCGGATCTGCGCTTCCTTGCCGAGGATGATCTGGCAGGCGGCCTCGATGATGCGCGCCACCGGCGAACTGTCCGCCGCTTGCAGTTGTCTCTTGAGAAGTCTCTTGAGAAGCATCACGATATTCTACGTTAGTATTCATGATCTTATGACCACGGCGTTGATCACGCATCCGGACTGCCTGAAGCACGACATGGGCGCCGGGCACCCGGAGCAGCCGGCGCGTTTGACGGCGATCGAGGATCAGTTGATCGCCTCCGGCGTCGCGGATTACCTGCAACGCTACGAAGCGCCGCTGGCGACGGACGAACAGCTCGCGCGCGTGCATCCGCTCAAATACGTGCGCGCGATCCGCGAAGCTGCACCCGAAACGGGCACGGTGCACCTCGATCCGGACACGGCGATGAACCCGCACAGCCTGAACGCCGCGCTGCGCGCCGCAGGCGCAGGTGTTCTGGCCGTGGATCTCGTCTTTCAGAAAAAAAATGCTTCCGCCTTCTGTGCCGTGCGGCCCCCCGGCCACCACGCCTTGCGGGCCCGCTCGATGGGCTTCTGCATCTTCAACAACGTCGCGGTGGCGGCGCGCCACGCCCTCCATGCGCACGGCATCGAGCGCGTCGCGATCGTCGATTTCGACGTGCATCACGGCAATGGCACCGAGGAGATATTCGAAGGCGACCCGCACGTGCTGATGACCTCGACCTTCCAGCATCCGTTCTATCCCTATAGCGGCACCGACATGCCGGCCTCGAACATGGTCAACGTGCCGCTGCCCGCGGGCGCGGGATCGACACAGTTTCGCGAGGCGGTCACCGGAGAATGGCTGCCGGCGCTCGATGAATTTCGTCCGGAGCTGGTGATTTTTTCGGCCGGCTTCGACGCGCATATCGAAGACGAGATGGCGATGCTGCAGTTAAGGGACGCCGATTACGGCTGGGTCACCGAGCAGGTGAAGTCGATCGCCGACCGTCACGCGCAAGGCAGGATCGTATCCATGCTGGAGGGCGGCTACGCGCTCTCCGCGCTCGGCCGCAGCGTGGTGCAGCATGTGCGCGTCCTGGCAGGCCTGAACGCCTGATGGCGAAGCCGAAAGCCAGGAACAACGACACCGGCGCCAACCTCGGCTTTGAAGCCAAGCTCTGGGCCGCCGCCGACGCGCTGCGCAACAACATGGACGCGGCGGAGTACAAGCACGTCGTCCTCGGCCTCATCTTCCTCAAGTACATCTCCGACGCCTTCGATTCAAAGCATG
>CAMDRF010000069.1 GCA_945906765.1 Nitrosovibrio sp. Nv4
TGCTCCCGGCCGCGCGCCATGAACTGCGCGAACTGCTCGGGCTGGCCGGCCCTGAATTCGATCCAGCGGTTCATGTCGACGCCACCCAGCAGCCACGCGGTGTTCATGCAGTGGTGGATGTCGGCCGCTTCGATGTCGGATTCGTAGGCGGCGCCGGCGCGCGCGAAGAGATCGCCGTCCCCGGTCGCGTCCACCACCACCTTGGCGCGCACTGCCTGGCGTCCTGCCTTGCTCTCGAAAATGGCGCCGCGCACCTTGCCTTCCTCCATCAGCGGCGTAGCCACCCAGGAGTGGAACACCAGGCGCACGCTCTGCTCCAGCACGATCTCCTGCGACGCGAGTTTCAGGCGCTCGGGGTCGACCGTCGGCGACCAGGTGACGACGCCATGGAAGCCGGCGGTGCGCTGCGACCAGTGTGCGGCGCGCGCCGGCTCGCGCGATCCCCATTCCTCGCGCGCGGGGCCGGCGACCGCGTCAGCGGGCAGCCGGTCCATGATCTCCTCGGCAAAACCGCGGATCACGTGCTGCCCGCTCCAGTCGGTCATGCGGTCGATCCAGATCACCAGGCCGCCGGTCGAGAGGCCGCCGAGGTGGTTGTAGCGCTCGAGCAGCACGACCTCGGCGCCCGTGCGCGCCGCGGCGACGGCCGCCGCGGTGCCCGAAGGCCCGCCGCCGACCACTAGCACGTCGCAGTTACGGTAAACCGGAATGTCGCGCGCCGGTTCGCGCAGCGTGCCGAGGTCGGGTCGATCGGTACGTGTGCGCTCCCCTTCGAAGATTGGAGAGACCAGGATGCGCTCGTCCGAGCGCTCGGAGCTGTTCACGGGTCAGCAGTCGAAGAACACGGTCTCGTCACGGCCTTGCAGGATCACGTTCCACTCCAGCGCGCCGGACTTGCCGGCCACTTTCTTTGCGACCAGCGTGCCGCGCCGGTCGGCCGGCACCAGCGCGAGTATCGGGTCCTCAGGGTTCGCCGGATCGTCCGGGAAGTAGATGCGCGTCACGTGTTGCTTGAGCAGACCGCGCATGAACACGTTTACTGCGATGTGCGGCGCCTGGAGTTTGCCGCCCGGGCCCGGAACCCGTCCCGGCTTGATGGTATGAAATCTGAACATGCCTTCGTCATCCGTGGCTGAACGGCCAAAACCACGGAACCCCTTTTCTCCGTACTTGCCGTCACCGTTGGCTTGCCAGATTTCCACCAGCGCATCGTTGATCGGCTTGCCGTCGCCATCGATGACGCGTCCTTCGATGGAAATGCGCTCTCCGGCAACGCCGGCCGGCACCAGGTTTTCGATGATCAGCCAGGTCAGCCCGATATGCAGGTAAGGCCCGACGGTCTGGGACGTGGTTGCGTGCAAGCTCATGATTTCCTGCTCTCCATCGGCGTTTCGTCGGGACCGCGCAGGATGATGTCGAAGCGGTAGCCCAGCGCAATCTCCGGGATCGTCGTCTCCCAATCGAGCGAGGAGATCAGCCGGTTGCGCGCCCCCTCGTCCGGGACGCAATTGAACATCGGGTCCTCCGCGAGCAGCGGATCGCCCGGGAAATACATCTGTGTCACCAGGCGCTGAACGAAGGCCTGCCCGAAGAGCGAAAAGTGGATGTGTGCCGGACGCCAGGCGTTGTAGTGGTTGCGCCAGGGGTACTCGCCCGGCCGGATGGTGACGAAGCGGTAGTTGCCGCGCTTGTCGGTGAGCGTGCGGCCGGCGCCGGTGAAATTCGGATCGGTGGGTGCGTCGTGCTGGTCGATGCGGTGCGGGTAGCGGCCGGCGGAGTTTGCCTGCCAGATTTCCACCAGCGTGTTCGGCACCGGCCGGCCGTTCTCGTCCAGCACGCGACCGCTAACGACAATTCGCTCGCCGATCGGGTCGCCGGCGTGCTGCTTCGTGAGGTCGTGATCGCCGCGCTTCACTTCCCCGTAGCCGAATACCGGCCCGCTCAGCTCGGTCTGCGTTTGTGGCAGCATGACCAGCGGCTGGGTCGGCGCGCGCTTGACCGTGGAGGCGTAGCGCGGGAACAGGTAGTCCGGCTGCGTGCCGGCGGCCGGGCGTCGGTATCCAACGATTTGTGACATGGTCTCCTCTTCCTTCTATTCGGCGTCGGACTGCTTCACGGGCTGGGCCAAGTCGAAGGCGTCCAGCTTCATGCAAGCGGCAAACACCCGCATTACCGTCGGGTAAGGCGAAGTGTCGCACTGGTAGCGCTGGGCATTGAACACCTGCGGCACCAGGCAGCAATCGGCGATGGTGGGCAGGTTCTCATGGCAGTAAATCCCGGTGCCCGGGCGCGCCAGATCCGCCTCGAGTTTGGCGAGGCCGTCGCCGATCCAATGCCGGTACCAGGCATTCACCTGCTCCTCGCTCTGCCCCAGCGCGCGCTTCAAATGCTGCAGCACGCGCAGGTTGTTGACCGGGTGGATTTCGCAGGCGACAAGCATGGCGAGCGATCGGACGCGCGCGCGCTCTAACGGATCCTTGGGCAGCAGAGACGGCGCCGGGTGCGTCTCCTCCAGGTACTCGAGAATCGCGAGCGACTGGGTTAGCCGCCGGACGCCGTCTTCCAGCGTCGGCAGCAGCGCCTGGGGATTGACCGCGCTGTAGGCTGACGCGCGGTGTTCGCCCTTGGCGAGGTGCACGAAGGCGGGCTCGTAGGCGAGGCCCTTCAGGTTGAGCGCGATGCGCACGCGGAACGCGGCGGAACTGCGGAAATAGGTATAAAGCTTCATCCAGTTTCCAAGACGTTCGCGTATTGCACCAACCCCCTAGAGCGCCGGGACGATCTTGACCTTCAGTTCGCCCACGCCGTTGATGCCGGCCAGCAAGTCGTCGCCCGGCTTCACCGGCCCGACACCCGCGGGCGTGCCGGAATAGATCAGGTCGCCAGGCTCAAGGGTGTAGTACTCCGAAAGAAAAGCGATCTGCTCGGGCACCGACCAGATCATGTCGGACAGATCGGCCTTCTGGCGTTCCTTGCCGTTGACCTTGAGCCAGATCGCGCCCTTGGCTGGATGGCCGATTTTCGCGGCCGGCACCAGTGCGCTGCAGGGCGCCGCTTCGTCGAAATCCTTGCCGAAATCCCACGGCCGGCCATGGTCCTTGCCCAATTGCTGCAGGTCGCGCCGCGTCATGTCGAGGCCCACGCCGTAGCCGAAGATATGGTCGTTGGCTTTCCTGGCGTCGATGCGGCGCCCGCCCTTGCCGATGGCTACCACCATCTCGGTTTCGTAGTGGAAATTCGCGGTCTTGGGCGGGTAGTGCACGTCGCCACCGCCGGGAACCAGGGAGTGCGCCGATTTGATGAAGAAGAACGGCGTCTCGCGGCCGTCGCCGCCCATTTCCTTCTGGTGCTCGACGTAGTTGCGGCCAACGCAGAAAATGCGCCGCACCGGGTAGAGGTCTTTCGAATCCTTGATCGCAAGCGAAGGGATATCCCACAGCGAAATTGCGTGTGCCATTCATTCCTCTCCTGAAAGAGCCGGCATTTTAGTCCGGCGGTGGCCGCAGCGGCCGCACAAGCGCCTATTGTGCAGTGTCACACCGGGGCCAGGGAGCGGGACAATGGGCAAATCGCGCGGCGCCGAGCGGCCAGGGGCGGATAGATTTTCGTATCCGTTAAAATAATGTAAAAATCAGTGTCTGCCAGATCACTTGGTGTGCGGCGTTGATTCTCGAAAGAAGGGAGGGTGCATGACTACTAGTTGGTTCGAATCCTGCGCATTCGCGCCGGCATCTTGGGGATGGAACTCGCGGACCGCGGTGCGTGTTCTGTGGACGCAATGAGCAACAAGCGCGGCAATGCAAGGCGTGCCGTAGGCGTGTTGTTCTTGGTGATTGCGGCGCTGCAGATCATGTGGCTACCGCTGGGGATTCTCGAAGTCCTGCCATTTGTCCTGCAGTTTCCTGGCACGTCGCCGCTGCGCTCACATGCTGGAGCCACGGTGGCCAGCCTCGGAATTGCCGCATGGGCCTGGTGGGACAGGTAGGAGCGAAATCGTGTTCTCAAACGCTGTTAACTTTTGAAAGGAAGATGGTCATGTTCAAGCTGTCAGACGTATGCATTTTGCTGGGCGTGATGGTGTCGTTCGCCGTCTCGGCCTACCTGTGGTTCAACGGACAGAACGAAGAGGGACTGTTTACCGCCACCTGGGTGCCCTCGATCCTCTGTTTTGGCATCTATTTCAAGCTGCTAGGCCTCAAAGCAGAACGTCATGAGTGAGCTGCCTCGGATTTACATTTTCTTCGCCGGTTTCTTTTGCTTTTCCTTGATGTTGATGGGCCTGGCGCTGATGGTGCTTGAGTTCCGCGGGAATGCGAGCCGGCGTACAAAGTAGCGGCCGTGATCCCGGGGCACCACGCGATGACCCCTCCTTCAGAAGGATGCGCGGTGGTGATTGGTGCTGCGGGGACGATCGGCGGCGCCCTTCTTCAGGCACTGCAAACAGACGGGCGCTTCGACAGCGTGATCGGGCTGTTGCGCCAAGGGGTTCCGATGCTGGACCTGCTCTCCGAGGCAAGCATTGCCGATGCCGCCCACGCGGTGGCTCGTATCGCGGCGCCGATGCGGCTGGTGATCGACGCCACGGGGTTTCTGCATGGTGGGGGCATGATGCCGGAGAAGAGCTGGCATCAACTGGATGCCGAACATATGGCCAAGGCATTCGCCATCAACGTTATCGGACCGGCTCTGCTCATGAAGCACTTCCTGCCACTCCTGCCGCGCGATGGCAGGGCTGTATTTGCCACGCTGTCTGCCAAGGTTGGCAGCATTGGAGACAACCGGCTTTTTACCAATACGGCCCGCGAGGTGACATAAGCGGCATTGTGCAGTATGTCATGCTTGTCCGGCCCGGCGGACTCCATTAGCATTGCCGTCCCGGCTTTCGCCGCGACTGGAGGACAGAATGAATACCAAAATCTGGAACCGGGCGAATGCGCTGGCCGCGGTGGCATTTGCCGCATGCAGCTTGATTTCGGCTGGCGCGATCGCGCAGACCGTGAAGCTCGGGGTGGTCCTGCCCTACACCGGCGTGGGCGCGGAGTTTGGGCAGCAAGTCGACCGCGGCATGCAGATGTTCATGAAGCTCAACCCGGCCGCCTTCGGTCCCTACAAGATCGAGATCATCAAGCGTGACTCGAAGAATCCCAGCGGAGCCGAAGCGAAGGTCGCGGTGCAGGAGCTGGTCGCGCAGGAGAAGGTGGATCTGCTCACCGGCTTCATCTATTCGCCGGATGCGATCGCCTCCGCGTCGCTGGCCACCGAGGCCAAGCGCCCCATGGTGATCATGAATGCCGGCACTGCCTGGATCACGACCCTGTCGCCGATGATTTCTCGCGTTTCGTTCTCGATGTGGCACGCGGGCCACGCAATGGGCGAAGCGGCGGTCAAGATCGTCAAGGCGAAAACCGCGGTCGTCGGCTACACCGATTTCCCGCCCGGCAAGGACAGCCTGGACGCGTTCAAGCGCGGTTTCGAGGCCAACGGCGGCAAGGTGATCGATGAAATTCCGATGGGCGGCCCGGGCCAGGTGCCGGATTTCACGCCCTTCTTCCAGCGCGCCAAGGACAAGAAGCCCGATGTGTTCTTCGTCTTCGTGCCCGCGGGCGACCACGCGATCGGTGTGATGAAGACCTACGGCGCGCTCGGCATGCGCGCGGCGGGCATCAAGCTGATCGGGCCGGGAGACATCACCCAGGACATCAAGTTGCAGGCGATGGGCGACAACGCGGTGGGGCTGATCACCATGCACCACTACAACGCCGACCTCGCAAACCCGGTAAACAAGCGCCTGGTCGAGGCATGGAAGAAGGAATACGGCCCGGCCTCGACGCCGGATTTCATGGGCGTGCAGGGCTACGACGGCATGGCGGCGATCGCCCACGTGGTGACCACGCTCAAGGGCAAGATCGACCCCGATGCCGCCATCAATGCGCTGCGGGGCTGGAAGTACGACAGCCCGCGCGGGCCGATCTCGATCGATCCGCGGACCCGTGACATCGTCATGAACGAGTACCTGAGCGAGATCGTGAAGAAGGACGGGCGCCTGTATCAGAAGAACATCGGCGTCATCACCGCGGTCAAGGACATGTGCAAGGAACTCGGGGAAGGGCGTTGCAAGCAATAGCAATTCTTCTCCACTTGCCGCAGACAACCGCCGCCCGCGGCAGCCTCCGGGGCGGCGGTTTCTTTTTGTGGATGTAATCAGCATCCTGCTGGGCGGCATGGCCGCCGGCATGGTGTTGTTTATCGTCTCGGTGGGTCTGTCGGTCACCATGGGACTGATGGGTTTCGTCAACTTGGCGCACGGTGGCTTCGCCATGCTGGGCGGCTACGCGATTGTGCTGTCGATGAAGCACTGGGGGCTGCCGTTCCCGGCCGCGCTCGCCTTCGGCTTTTTCGCGGTGGCGGCGGTCTCGGTCGTCCTGGAACGCCTGCTCTACGCTCCTCTGTACCGCGCCACCGAACTCGACCAGGTGCTGCTCACCATCGGTTTGGTGTTCACGATGATCGCCACATTGACGCTGAGCGTCGGTCCGGAGACGCAGACCGTGGAGCTGCCGGAGTGGCTGCGCGGCCAGACCGACCTGGGCTTCATCGAGTACCGGACCTACAGCCTGGCGCTGATCGTTGCCGGCACCGCCCTGATGATCGCGCTGTGGTTTGGATTCGAGCGCACGCGGATCGGCGCGCGGATCCGCGCCGCGGTGGACAACCGGCGCATGGCGCAGTCGATGGGCGTGGACGTCGGCCGCCTTTTCACGCTGACCTTCGCGCTGGGCAGCGGGCTGGCGGCGATCGGCGGCGGCTTGGGCGCCGAAATCCTCGGTCTCGATCCGCAGTACCCGTTCCGCTATCTCGCGTACTTCCTCATCGTGGTGGCGGTGGGCGGTCTGGGCCGCATCAGCGGCGTGTTCTTCGCCGCGATCCTGATCGGCGTACTTGATTTCGTGCTGAAGATCTACTTTCCCAAGGGTGGCACGTTGTTCATCTACGCGTTGACCCTGATCCTGCTGCTGGCACGGCCGCACGGATTGTTTGGGAAGAAAGGCACGTCGTGATCGCCGCAACAGAACTCGCGCGGCGCCACCGCTTGCGGTGGTGGGAAGCGCTGCCCTGGATCGCGAGCCTCGCCTGTTTCTTCGCGTTTCCGAACTACCTTGCTTTCGGCACGCAGGTGTTGATCACCATTTTGTTCGCGCTGTCGCTGGATCTGGTGCTGGGCTACGCGGGCATCGTGACCCTGGGTCACGCGGCGTTCTTCGGCGCCGGCGCCTATACGGTCGGCATGATGGCGATGCACTGGGGCTGGAATGAGCCCATCTCCGGCCTGATCGCCGCGGCGCTGGTGGCGGGGGCGATCGGACTTGCCAGCGGGCTGGTGCTGCTGCGCACGCATGGGCTCGCGCTGCTGATGCTGACGCTTTGCACCATGGCGCTTCTCGAGCAGGCGGCGAACATGGGCGCGGCCTGGACTGGCGGCTTCGATGGCATGCCAGGGTTGTCGTTCAGCAAGATCCTGGGCCTGTTCGGTTTCGACGTGCTGTACTACCGGTCGCAGTACCTGTACGCACTGGCCGTGCTTTTTGCCTGCTTCGCGATCGTGCGCACACTGGTGTATTCGTCGTTCGGCCAGAGCCTGACCGGCATCCGGGAGAATCTCCTGCGCATGCATGCGGTGGGCGCTCCGGTGCGGGTCCGCCAGGTGCTTGCCTATACGGTCTCGGCCGCGCTCGCCGGCGTGGCCGGGGCGCTGTTCACGCAGGCCAACGGTTACGTGAACCTCGCGGTGCTCAGCCTGGAGCGCTCCGCCGGCGTGATGATCGTCCTGATCCTGGGCGGCTACGGCCGCCTTTACGGTGCGTTCGTGGGCGCGATCGCCTACATGCTGCTCGAGCACGTGCTTGCCAAAGCCTACCCGACCGCCTGGCAGCTGGGACTCGGCATCACCCTGATCGTGGTGGCCCTGTTCGCGCGCAATGGCGTGATCGGAATCTTCGATTCGCTGCGCCGGCGCATCGAGAGGTCGGCCCGTTGAGCGAGGCCATGCTAGAGACCAAGGGCCTGTGCAAGAACTTCGGCGCGCTCGAAGTCGCGCGCGAAGTCAATTTCCGCCTGGAGCGCGGAGCGCGCCACGCATTGATCGGGCCCAATGGCGCGGGCAAGACCACCTTCATCAACCTGCTCACCGGCGTGCTGCCGCCGTCGCGCGGCAGCGTGCTGCTCGAGGGCGAGGACGTGACGTTGTTGGCGCAGGCGCGCCGCGTCAAGCGCGGCATCGCCCGCACGTTCCAGATCAATCAGCTGTTCCGCGGCCTCACGGTGCAGGAGAACGTTTGCATCGCCGTGTCCGAACGCCTGGGCGTGGGCGGATCCATGCTGCGCGCCGCGGGCAGGCGCGCGGACGTGCTGGACGAAGCCGCGCGCCTGATCGACATGCTGAAGCTGGGGCAAGATGCCGACCGCAGGATTATCGAACTTCCCTACGGCCGGCAGCGGTTGGTCGAGATCGCGCTCGCGCTCGGCCTGCAACCCCGCGTGCTGCTGCTGGATGAGCCGGCCGCGGGCATACCCAGCGCGGAGAGCCACATCCTGCTGGACGCGATCGCGACGCTGCCCAAAGACATCGCGGTGCTCATCATCGAGCACGACATGGACCTGGTGTTCCGCTTCGCGGAGCGCATCACGGTGCTGGTAAGCGGCGCGATCTTCGCCGAGGGCACGCCCGCCGAGATCGCCGCCAACCGGGAGGTGCGCTCCGTCTATCTCGGCAGCGCGCTTGATGGCTGAAGAGCTTTTCCTGAAAGGCGTCACGGCCGGCTATGGTGAAACGCATGTGCTCGAGGGCATCGACCTTGCGCTCGCCCAGGGCGAGCGCCTGTCCATCATCGGCCGCAACGGCGTCGGCAAGTCCACGCTGCTGGAAACGATCATGGGGCATACCACGATGCACGCCGGGGAAATCCAGCTGCGCGGGCACAGGATCGATGCGTCGCCCGCCCATGCTCGGGCCATCGCCGGTCTGGGCTACGTGCCGCAGGAGCGCGAGATCTTTCCTTCGCTTTCGGTGCGCGAAAACCTGGAGCTGTGCGCAAGGCCCGGCGCATGGACCTTGGAGCGCGTGTTCGATCTTTTCCCTAATCTGAAGGAGCGCCTCGACAACGCCGGCACCCAGCTCTCGGGCGGCGAGCAGCAGATGCTGGCGATCGGGCGCGCGCTGATGACCAACCCTTCAGTTCTCCTGATGGACGAGCCCACCGAAGGCCTGGCGCCGGTAATCGTGCAGGCGCTGGCCCAGGCGCTGCTGCGATTGCGCGGCGAGGGCAACCTGTCCATCGTTCTAGTGGAGCAGAACAGCCGGGTGGCGCTGGAGTTCTCCGCGCGAACCATCGTGATGGACCGGGGGCGGATCGTGTTCGACGGCGAATCCGAACGCCTGCGCAAGGATCCGGAGTTCCTCGCTAGCCTGATTGCGGCCCAGTAGTTCCCGGACCACCTGCTGCGTCGATCTCGCGCTCGATCAACTCACGCAGCTTGAAGCGCTGAATCTTGCCGGTCGCGGTGCGCGGCAGTTCCTCCACCGAGCGGATCCATGTCGGCCGTTTGTAGCGCGGCAGCTTTTCCTCGCACGCCCGCCCCGCCGCCGCGAGCGCGACGGCGGCATCGCCCCGCGCAGAAACGAACAGCGCGAGCCTGTCGAATCCCTGCGCATCGGTCACCCGCACGCAGGCAACCTCGCTGATCGCCGGGTCGCCGGCGACCGCTTCCTCCAATTCAGCCGGCTGCACCCACTGTCCGGCGATCTTCACCAGCTCATCGGAACGCCCCTGATGGGAAAGGAAACCATCCGCATCCTGCGCGAACAGGTCGCCGGTGCTGAACCAGCCATCGTGGAACTGCGCCGCGGTCTGCTCGGGCCGGTTGGCATAACCGAGCGCGAGCGCCGGGTGGCGCACCCAGAGTTCCGCCGCCTCGCCGAGGGCCGCGTCCTTCCCGTGCGTCGTGACGAGCCGTGTGTCGATGCCCGCGAGAGGGTTGCCCGTGCGCCATCCGTTCGACGTGCCAGGGGGCGTCACGATGCAGGCGCAGAAGGTTTCGGACATGCCGTACAGGCAAAGAATCTCGCCGCCAGTCGCGGCCCGCCATTGCTCGATCAGCTGCGCTGGAAGTTTTTCTCCCGCCGCGACAAAACGCCGTACCCCACGAAAGGGCGCCAGGCGTGCCGCGCCGAGCTCGAGCAGGCGGCGGTAGAAAGTCGGCACGCTGAAGAACGCCGCGGGCCGGTGTTGCTCGATGTGCCCGAGCACTGTCTCCGCGTCGGGCCAGTCGGGTTCCAGAATCGCCGTCGCGCCGGTCGCAAGCGGACCGAGGAAACCGTGTTCCAGGGCGTAGGCGAAGAAGAGCTTGGAGGTGGTGAGGCACCGGTCGCCCGGAGCGAGGCCGATCATGTCGCGCTGTGCCTGGCCGGCGGGCAGCAGGCTGCGGTGCGCGTGGATGATGCCCTTGGGTTTTCCAGTGGTACCGGAGGAATAGAGCCAAAAGGCCGGATCTTCCTCGCGCGCTGCGTACGGTGTGGCCAGTGGTGTGGCGCGGGCGAGCGATTCGCGCCATGAAATTGCCAGAGCGGAATGCTCGCCGGCGATCGCGAGGAGGCATTCCCCGTCATTTTCATTGGCGTGTTCGTTGGCCAGGTCCGGGCGGGTTAAAGCGAACACATCCTCCACGATCGCCAGGCGCGCGCCGCTGTCGCTGCGGATGTGGCGGTACTCGGCTTCGGAGAGCTTGGTATTGAGCGCTACCGCGACGGCGCCAGCGTGCACCGCGCCCAGCCATGCCGCGACGAACTCCGGCGTATCGCGCATCAATAGCAGGACCCGCTCGCCGGGGGAAATGCCGAGCGAGCGCAGGGCGTTCGACGCGCGCGCAACCTGCGCCGCGAGTTCGGCATAGCTGAGCGTCTGCGCACCGCAGATCAGCGCGTCGCGGCCGCCGTGCCGCTGGAGCGCTAAAGGGCCGAGAAAATGTTCTGCAGCGTTCAGGTGGTTTCCTTGCCGGGGGCCGGAGATTCGCCTAGGATCGTAGCGGTCCCGCTGTCGCAAGGTCAAATTGTTTGGATCCCAAACAAAAGCTGAATCAGGGTGCGCTGCCGCAATTGCTCGGGTACCGGCTGCGCCTCGCCCAGCAGGCGGTGTTCCGCGATTTTGCCGCCAGCGTGCAGGGGCTCTCGCCCGGGCGCGTCGGACTGCTGATTTTTATCGACGCCAATCCCGGTGTGACTCAGAGCCGCCTGGCAGAAGCTGCCGAGCGCGACCGCTCCACCATGGTCGGCGTGCTTGACCAGCTGGAAGCGCGCAGCCTGATTGAGCGCCGTCGCGGCGCGGACCGCCGCACAAATGGCCTTTGGTTGACGCGGGCCGGGCGCACACTGCTCGCGCGCGCCTTGCGCGCTATCGCCGGGCACGAGCAGCGCATCGCCGCGCGCCTCTCCGCCGTCGAGCGGCGCCAGTTGTTCGCCCTGCTGGCGAAGATTTCCCGCTAGATAGAACTACATCCGATACGCGGCCTCGCCGTGCGAGGTCACGTCCAGGCCTTCGCGCTCTTCTTCTTCCGGCACGCGCAGCCCGATGGTCAGATCCACCAATTTGTAGGCGATGAACGCCACCACGCCGGACCAGACTGCGGTGAGGCCGACCGCCTTCGCCTGGATGATGAACTGGCCCCAGATGGAGTAGTCCTTGGCCGCGGTCATGGTGCCCGTCACCCAGTCGACCGGGAAGCTCGGCCCGCCAAGCGACGGCGAGTTGAACACGCCGGTCAGCAGTGCGCCGAGGATGCCGCCGACCGCGTGCACGCCGAACACGTCCAGCGAGTCGTCCGCGCCGAGCAGCTTCTTCAGCCCGCTCACGCCCCACAGGCACACCAGGCCCGCAGCCGTGCCGATCACGAAGGCGCCCGCGATGCCGACGTTGCCGGCAGCCGGGGTGATCGCAACCAGGCCCGCGACCGCGCCGGAAGCTGCGCCCAGCATCGTCGGCTTGCCCTTGAAGATGGCTTCGCCGAGGGTCCAGGAGAGCACCGCGCAGGCGGTGGCGAGGAAGGTGTTCATGAAAGCGAGGGCCGCAAAGCCGTTCGCCTCCAGCGCCGAGCCGGCGTTGAAGCCGAACCAGCCCACCCACAGCAGCGCCGCGCCGATCATGGTCATCGGCAGGTTGTGCGCTGGCATGGCTTCCTTGCCGTAGCCGATGCGCTTGCCGATCATGTAGGCGCCGACCAATCCGGCAACACCTGCGTTGATGTGCACCACCGTGCCGCCCGCGAAGTCGAGCGCGCCCCATTGCCAGAGCAAGCCGGCTTTGCCGTTGATCGCGTCGAGCATCTTCGGGTCGGTGTACGCATCCGGGCCCATCCAGAACCAGACCATATGTGCGATTGGTGCGTAGCTGAAGGTGAACCAGAGCACGATGAAGACGAGCACCGCCGAGAACTTGGCGCGCTCGGCAAAGGCGCCGAGGATCAGGCAGCAGGTGATCGCGGCGAAAGTCGCCTGGAAAGCGACGAACACCAGCTCAGGAATGACGACGCCCTTGGAAAAGGTCGCCGCCATCGAGAATTCGCCCTTGGCGTTATCGAAGGTGCCGTTCAGGAACAGCCGGTCGAAGCCGCCGAAGTAGGCATTGCCCTCGGTGAACGCGAGACTGTAGCCGTAGATGCACCATAGTACCGTGACCATCGAGAACACCACGAACACCTGCATCAGCATCGAGAGCATGTTCTTCGCGCGCACCATGCCGCCGTAGAACAGCGCGAGCGCCGGCACGCTCATCATCAGCACCAGCGCGGTAGAGGTCAGCATCCACGCCACGTCGCCCTTGTTGGGCGTCGGCGCGGCCTTGGCCGGTTCCGCGGCTTTGGCTTCGGCGACGGCCTTCTCGGGCGCTCTGTCCTTGTCCTGGGCGCCGGCGCCGCCCGCTACTGCGAACAGTACGAGCATGGAGAGGATTGCAATCAGCTTGTTCATCGTATTCTCCCTAGAGCGCAGCGGCGTCTGTTTCGCTGGTGCGTATGCGCACGACCTTTTCGAGGTCGAACACGAAAATCTTGCCGTCACCGATCTTGCCGGTATTGGCGGCTTTTTCGATCGCTTCCAGCACGCGCTCGAGCATGTCGGTATTGATCGCTGCCTCGATCTTCACCTTCGGCAGGAAGTCCACCACGTACTCAGCGCCGCGGTAGAGCTCGGTGTGCCCTTTCTGCCGGCCGAAGCCTTTTACTTCGGTGACGGTGACGCCTTGCACGCCGATTGCCAAGAGGGCTTCGCGCACCTCATCGAGTTTGAACGGCTTGATGATTGCGGTTACCAGTTTCATGTTTTCCCCTTTGCGGTGTCCGGGGCAGTGCCGGCACCTTGAACTTGACGCCCGCAGGGGCGCCGCCACCGTTATCAGCACATTGCGTGCCAAGATATTTGGCACCGACAATCAATGGCTTATGGCACTGGAGCCAAGCCCCGTAGGCCGATCTGCACCATCGTCGAGCCACTGCACCATGCAATGCCCGATTGGAGTGCGACCCGCCGGGAGGGGGTTATCGTTCGTGTACGCTTCTGCCCATGAACGATGAGCGAAATCTCCTTGAGGATCTGCGCGCGCGCCTCGCCGAAGCGTTGCGCAATTCTCCAGCGCAGGATCTGGAGAAAAACCTGAACGCGCTGCTGGCCGCGTTCTTCGATCGCTTCGACCTCGCCGCGCGCGAAGATCTCGAGGTCCAAAAAAAGCTCCTCGAGCGGGCCCAAACCAAGCTTGCCGCGCTGGAAGCCCGCGTCGCCGAACTGGAGTCACGTAAACCTTAGGTCCCCGCGCCGCGTTGTTCTTTGCGGAGGACCAATGTCGCTAGCAACTGTGGCGAGCCGTGCGCTCGCGGGGATAGATGCGCCCGAAGTGGCCGTGGAAGTACACCTTGGGCCGGGACTGCCCTCGTTTACCATCGTCGGGCTGCCCGACACGGAGGTGCGCGAGGCCAAGGATCGCGTGCGCGCTGCGCTCAATCACACGCATTTCGAATTTCCCGCGCGCCGCATCACGGTGAATCTCGCGCCGGCCGACTTGCCCAAGGATTCCGGCCGCTTCGACCTGCCGATCGCCATCGGCATCCTCGCCGCCAGCGGGCAGATTGCGCCCGAGGCGCTCGCAGGACACGAGTTCGCGGGCGAGCTTTCATTGACAGGAGAGTTGCGCCCGGTGCGCGGCGCGCTTGCCATGGCGTTGCAGGCACGGGCATCCGGGCGAGCGTTTGTCCTGCCCGAGGCGAACGCGCCCCAGGCCGCGCTCGCGCAGGGTGCGCACGTGCTCCCTGCCCGCACGCTGCTCGAAGTCGTCGCGCATCTATGCGGCGAGGCAAAGCTGCCGCGCTTCGAGGCGCCCGAGCGCGCGCTGGTCCATGACTATCCGGATTTCTCCGAAGTGAAAGGCCAGCCGCAGGCCAAGCGCGCGCTCGAAGTCGCCGCCGCCGGCGGGCACAGCGTGCTGATGATCGGACCGCCGGGCACCGGCAAGTCGATGCTTGCGGCGCGCTTTCCAGGAATCCTGCCGCCGATGAACGAGGCCGAGGCGCTCGAAGTGGCGGCGATCCATTCGGTGTCGGCTGCGGGCTTCGAGCCCACCCGCTGGGGCGAACGGCCCTACCGGTCGCCGCATCACAGCGCCTCCGGCGCGGCGATGGTCGGGGGCGGACGCCTGCCGCGGCCGGGCGAAATTTCCCTCGCCCACCGCGGCGTGCTGTTCCTGGATGAATTGCCGGAGTTCGATCGCGACGTGCTGGAGTCGCTGCGCGAACCGCTGGAATCGGGCCGGGTCTCGATTTCGCGCGCCGCTCGCCAGTCGCAGTTTCCAGCGCGCTTCCAGCTGGTCGCGGCGATGAACCCCTGCCCCTGTGGCCACTGCGGCTCGCCCGCTGGGCGCTGCCGCTGCACACCCGAGCGCATCGCGCGCTACCGCGGCCGCATTTCAGGGCCGCTGGCCGACCGCGTCGACATCAAGCTCGAAGTCCCGGCGCCGCGCGATTCCGACCTGATGACCCCCGGCGCCACCGAATCGAGCGAAGCGATCCGGCAGCGGGTCTTCAAGGCGCACCAGCGCCAGCTCGACCGCCAGGGAGTGCCAAACGCCCTCCTCGGCACGCGCGAAATCGACCGGCTGTGCGCCACCGACAAAGAAGGCGATCAACTGCTGCGCCACGCCCTCGCCCGCCTGCTGCTCTCGGCGCGCGCCTATCACCGCGTGCTGCGCGTGGCCCGCACCATCGCCGATCTGGCTGGCGACGCCGCGATCCGTGCCGCGCATATTGCCGAAGCCATTCAGTACCGGCGGCTTGACGCATCCTTCTGAAGCTGGCGGCACTAGTACCTTATGAGGTACACTAGAAACGCTCGCCTGCCGAAGTTCCGGGCGACGTTCTACCGCTCTGGTGCAGGCAGGGAACCGGTGCGGGACTGGTTGCTGTCGCTGCCCAAGGAAGAGCGGCGCCAGATCGGCAAGGACATCGCCTACGTGCAGTACAAGTGGCCAATCGGCAAGCCCCGGGTTGACCATCTGCGAGGCGGCATTTGGGAGGTCCGCACGAGTCTCGAGAGCCGCATCGCGCGCGTGCTGTTCGCAGTGTCCGGACAATAGATCGTGCTGCTGCATGGATTCGTCAAGAAAACGCGGCGCACATCGACAGATGACATCAAGTTGACCGAAAAGCGCTGGAAGGAGTGGCAGCATGGCAAAGCGAAATAAGCATCGCGGCAGCAGCTTCGACAAATTCTTGCGTGAACAGGGAATGTACGAAGATGTGCAGGCCGCCGCGGTCAAGAGAGCCGTAGCCGAAGCCATCGAAGACGGCATGCGGGAAGTGGGACTCTCGAAACAAGCGATGGCAAAGCTTATGCGCACCAGCCGCTCGCAGCTCGATCGAGTTCTCGATCCCGGTTACACGGCTGTCCAACTGGACTCGGTGGTGCGCGCGGCAGCGGCCGTCGGCCAGGAGTTGCGCATTTCGTTCAAGAAGACGGTCCATACGTAGTTTCCGGTGGCCACCTACGCGATCGGAGATGTCCAGGGCTGCTACGACGAGCTGCAGGCGCTGCTTGCCCGCATAGGCTTCAATCGCGCGCACGATCGGTTGTGGTTTGTCGGCGACTTGGTCAACCGCGGCCCGAAGTCGCTGGAGGTGCTGCGCTTCGTGAAGGAGCTGGGCGACCGGGCGGTGGTGGTGCTCGGCAACCACGACCTGCACCTGCTTACCCAGTACGAAGGCTTCGAGCGCAAGCGTGCGGATGATACATTCGATGATGTGCTCGGGGCGCCGGATGCACGGGAGCTGGTGGATTGGGTGCGCACCTGGCCGATGATGCATGTGGAAGGAAATTTTGCGATGGTGCACGCGGGGTTGCTGCCGCAATGGACGATCGAGAAATCTCTTGTACTTGCACACGAAGTCGAGCAGGCACTGCGCGCAGGCAACTATCGCGATTTCCTCGCCGACATGTATGGCAGCAAGCCGGCGCGCTGGGATGATTCGCTGAGGGGCTGGGACCGGCTGCGGGTGATTGTCAACGCGATGACGCGCATCCGCTTTTGCACGTCGGAGGGAACGATGGAGTTCCGCAGCAGAGGCACGGCACCGCCACCGGGCTATTTTTCCTGGTATGAAACGCGAACCGCGGCGGAACCGGCGATCGTGTTCGGGCACTGGTCACAGTTGGGTTTGAAGCTCACCGAGAGGATCACCGCTCTTGATACGGGCTGCGTCTGGGGCGGAGCGCTGAGCGCGCTGCGGTTGGAAGATCGGTGGCTGGTGCAGGTGCCCAGCCCCGGCTATCAACCGATCGGTGAATGAAAAAACGGGGAGAGAAAGATGAGTGACTGCATATTCTGCAGGATCATTGCGGGCCAGATTCCTTCGACGCGCGTTTTCGAGGACGAGCACACGCTCGCGTTCATGGACCTCGGCCAGGTCAATCCCGGGCACGTGCTCATCGCGGTGAAGAAGCACGCGGCGAATCTCTTTGAGTTGGACGATGTGCAGGCCGCGGCGGTGGCGCGGGCAAGCACGCGGGTCGCGCGCGCGATCCGCGATGCGTTCAAGCCCGAGGGGCTGTCGGTGTACCAGGCGAACGGCAAGGCGGCCGGGCAGACGGTGTTCCACTACCACGTGCACCTGCTGCCGCGGCACGAGGCCGACGGCATGGAGCTCACCTGGCCGGTGAAGAATCCGCCGCGCGAAATATTGGAAGGCTACGCGGAAAGAATTCGAAAGAAATTCGCTTAAAAAGGCGAAGAACCGAATGCTTTCCTGTAGCGCACCGATATTTCATCGCGCGAAGGGGTGTGGTTCTGCGCGCCCCGCTGCGCGATCTTGATCGAACCCATGACCGAGGCCAGTCGTCCGGTGCTCGGCCAGTCCCAGCCGTGCGCGATGCCGTAGAGCAATCCCGCCCGGTAGGCGTCGCCGCAGCCGGTCGGATCTTTAATGCTATCGGCCGTCACGCACGCGATCTCGTGGCGCTTGCCGTCGGCGAATATCACCGAGCCCTGCCCGCCCATCGTCAGGACCAGCGCCTTCAGGTCACGCGCGAGTTGTTCGAGTTTGAGGCCGGTTTTCTCTTCCAGCATCTTGCCTTCGTAGTCATTTACCGCGAGGTACGAAGCGAGCTTCACCATTTCCATCAGTTCGTCGCCGGAAAACATCGGCATGCCCTGGCCCGGGTCGAACAGCAACGGAATGCCCAGCGCGGCGCACTGGCGCGAATGCTGTTGCATGCCCTCTTTCCCGTCCGGCCCGACAATCGCCAGCGTCGCGCCCAGCTCCGCGCCGATCCGGTTCTCGTGCGAGTGGTTCATCGCGCCAGGATGAAAAACGATGATCTGGTTGTTGTCCAGATCGGTGGTGATGAAGGCCTGCGCCGTGAACTGTCCGGAAATGTGTTTCAGTGCTCCGGCGCCGATACCCAGGCGCTTTAGCCGCTCGAGGTAAGGCGCGATGTCCTGGCCCACGGTGGCCATCAGGAGCGGATCGTCGCCCAGCAACTTCAGGTTGTAGGCGATGTTGCCGGCGGTGCCCCCGTACTCGCGCCGCATCTCCGGGGTGAGGAAGCACACGTTCAGGATGTGCAGCTGATCGGCGAGCAGGTGGTTGCGGAAACGGTCCGGGAAAACCATGATCGTGTCGTAGGCCATCGAGCCGGTAACCAGGGTCCTCAAGTTCAGCACTCCCTTGTCATGGAAAGAACAGATACATGCGGTAACCGATGGCGCGCAGGCCTCCGGTGTCAAAGTACACGCGCAGCGGCGCGTCCGCGCCAGCGCTGATGCCACGCGTGATCTGCTCCGCGGGAAGGCCCGCGAGATAGTCCGCCGGCATGAGCACGCGCCGCGCCACCGCTGCGTCGCGCTCATCCGTGAGTGTGAGTTCGAGCGCGGGATACTCCTGGGCGAACTGGGCCTGGTTGCGCAGCACGGCGTTCAGCACAATCACGTTGTCGCGCCGACCG
>CAMDRF010000070.1 GCA_945906765.1 Nitrosovibrio sp. Nv4
TTGCCGAGGGCAGGAAGCAACTCGACTTGGCCCGCGAGGCTCTGCGGTACCTGTGCGAACCGGCGCCCCTGCCGCGTGAGGTCGAGCAGTACCTGCACTATCTCTGCGGGGATGCCGCCAATCCCAACGCTCTGAAGGAAACCGAGGCGCTGCGCGTCACGTTCTACAAGGCGACAGCTACGTTCGTGCGGGCCTTCGCCGCGATTGCGCAAGATCTAAGCGCGGCGGGATATTCGGATGCCGAAGCGGCGGCGTTGCGGAAGGAGGCCGAGTTCTACGCCGACATCCGCGCGGCCATCAAGAAGCACTCGGGTGAGGAGCTGGACATCAAGCCCTACGAGGCCGACATGCGCCATCTCCTCAACACCTATATCCAGGCCGATCCGGCGGCCGATCTGGCCGAGCTGGCCAACGTGCCGCTGACCGAGCTCATCATCGAGACCGGCATCCACGACGCCATCGCCCGCAAGCTCAACGAGAAAGGCAAGCTCTCGCGCAACGCCATCGCCGAAGGGATCATCAACAACGTCCGCAAGACGATCATCCGCGACCAGCTCACCGATCCGCGCTTCTACGACCAGATGTCGAAGCTGCTCGACGATCTCATCAAGCAGAGCCGGGCCGACAAGGCGGCATACGAGGAATTCCTGCGCAAGGCCGAGGCGCTGGTGAAGAAGCTGGCGAAGAAGGACCCCGGGCCAGGTGTTCCCGCCGTGCTGCACGGCAAGCGCGAGGCGACTGTGATCTACAACAACTTGCCGCGAATTCTCGCAATAGCCCCCGGCGCAGCGGAACAATCGGCCGGCGGAGAAGTTGGACTCGCCGAACTGGCGTTAGCGATTGACCAAGTAATGCGCGAGCGGGCACCGGCTGGCTGGAAGGGCGACCAGGCACGCGAGGCGCAGGTTCTGAATGCGCTCTTTCCGCTGCTCAAGCGCGACCGCGAAGCTACCCGGGCACTATTCAAACTCGTCAAAAACCAGCCGGGTTACTAATGACAGAGACGATCCAGCTCGGTGAGATCGCTATTGCGGTGACGCGCAAGGACATTAAGCATGTCCATCTCTCGGTCCATCCGCCTACCGGCCGCGTAACACTGGTCGCACCGAAGGGCACCCGTCCGGAGGTGGCGCGGGCCTACGCCATCTCCCGGCTTGGCTGGATTCGCAATCAGCAGTCCAGATTCCGGGGTCAGGCGCGCGAACCACGTCGCCAGTACGTGGAGCGCGAAAGCCACTATCTTTGGGGACGACGTTATCTGCTGTCGGTGAGAGAGGAAGACGCAAAGCCCTCGATAAAGCTGGGGCATCGCCGCATCAACCTCACCGTGCGTCCCGGCAGCAGCCGGGCGAAGCGCCAGGCAATCATGCATGAATGGCACAAATTCTTGCTGCACGCCGCAATACCGGGACTGATCCGCAAGTGGAAGTCGAAGCTGGGCGTCGACGTGGCCGGCTACTTTCTCCAGCGCATGAAGACCAAATGGGGCGGTTGCAATCACCGGGCGCGGAACATCCGCCTGAATACCGAACTCGTGAAGAAGCCGAAGGACCTGCTCGAGTACGTGGTCCTCCACGAGATGCTTCACCTGATCGCGCCCACCCACAGCGAGCAATTCCTCACGCTGATAAGCAAGCACTATCCGTCATGGCGCGAGGCCAGGGCGGAGCTGAACGAACTGCCGTTGCGCGCGGAATCGTGGAAAGCGTAGTGCGGCAATGACTGCAAGAATCGTCCGCCTCGGCACACCAAGATTGCGCGGTGAGGGCTTGCGCATCGGCACGGTGCGGCATGCGCCGCGCGGGGCGCCGAAGGGGAGGCACGCGTCCGGGAACTGGTACGACGTGTGGTTTCCGATTCTTGCGCCGGGCGCGGCGACGGTGAAGATTGGCCGGGCGGCGAAGACGGAGCGCGAGTGGGCGGTGTTCGCGAGGCGCTATGCGAAGGAGATGGCTGCGCCGGAGTGCGGCAGGACGCTCGATCTGCTCGCCGCGCTGTCGCATCGCGCCGATTTTTCGGTCGGCTGCTACTGCGCCGGCGAGTCGCGCTGCCACCGCTCGATCCTGCGCCGGCTGCTGCAGGAGCGCGGCGCGAGGTTGCGCTGACCCTGGTCCGCAATCCGGGCGCCGCAGACCTGTGGCGTAGCGTGCAACCCGCATCGGTGATAGTCTTTCCGCCATGAGCGACGCTGACGTTGCCGAGCTTCTGAAGCTCCCCACCGAAGACCGGCTTCGGCTCGTTGAGCTGCTATGGGAAAGCCTTTCGTCGAATCCTCACACGATTCCGTTGAGTGACGCGCATCGCGCCGCGATCGACGAGGAGCTTGCCGATCATCGGCGGAACCCGGAAGACGTTCTGACCTTGGAGCAGGTGCTTCCCGAGGTCCGCCGGGGCTGATGGCACTGCGGGCCGTCTATCGACGGCGCGTCAAGCAGGATCTGAGCGCCGCCTA
Organism: Nitrosovibrio sp. Nv4; assembly: GCA_945906765.1. GTDB lineage: Bacteria > Pseudomonadota > Gammaproteobacteria > Burkholderiales > SG8-39 > RBG-16-66-20. The sequence goes on from CAMDRF010000070.1 coordinate 2,453, forward strand.
CGACTGGTACGAAGGTCAACGACCGGGCCTTGGCGCTGAATTCCGTGCCTCGGTACAAGCAACTTTCAAGGCGATTGAGATACATCCCGAGTTGTTCGCGACCGTGAATCTCGAAATTCACCGTGCAATCGTGTCGCGCTTCCCGTTTGCCGTGTTTTATGTTGCCGAGCCGAACCGCGTGGTTGTCCTCAGAGTACTGCACACGGCGCGAAACCCTGAACTCTGGCCAAGACGTTCGTGACGGCGCGAATCGTCCGCCTCGGCACGCCAAGATTGCGCGGTGAGGGCTTGCGCATCGGCACGGTGCGGCATGCGCCGCGCAGGGTGCCGAAGGGGAGGCACGCGTCCGGGAACTGGTACGAGGCGTGGGCTGCCGGGTTAACAAGCATGCTACCCAAGTCCAATGTGGGCTGGACAGCACTGCCCTGTGGCATAGGCCTCCAAGAGCGCCCTGAGCCTCCGACTCCCCACGACAACGCAGCGGAACGATTTTGCTCTGCGGCGGGCCGGCACTGACTGTTGAGTCTGCGCGATGCTGGCGGCCCGTCCGCAGCACCTAAAGTTATGCGTCAGTGTGAAGCGGCTATGGGTTCTAGCCGGAAGACGCGTGCGAGCCTAGAGGCCGCCAAAGTGTCGCCGCGGCGCAATGCCTCGCGAATGTCGTCAAGTCGGCAGGCGTCTTCGACTGTAAGGTAGGGAGACCAGCCAGTGTCGTCTTCGAGAAGCTCGATATCCACTTCGGCAACATATTTGCCCTCGTGGACGTACTTGGTCCGCTTTTGGGTGCTCATTTCCGCCTCTCGGTGAAGTTGTCGTTCCATCGCGCAGGGTCCGGGCGGTACGCTGTAACCAGGACTGCAGGCTATGTGAATCCTCTTGGAACTCCCCACACGACATGGATCGGACGGTTGTTGCCGTCAAATTGTAGCACCAGCACTGCGGGCCCTTTGGGAAACGCCGGATAGTCCTCAACGACGGGGGCCTTCTCGATCCCACCCAACAAATCTCGAACTGGGATGTCATCGTCCGACAGTTTGTCATATCCATGTTCGGAAATTCGAACGTTGCCGGCTGCAACAAGTCGTTGAACGGCCTCGAGCGTTGAACTCATTTCACTTGACGCACGGGACGTCGCTTACTGACGCATAACGTCCCGCATCACCCGCGCGCGCCGCTCTTGCGCGCGTCGGCGTGGATGCGGCGGTTGCCTAAACGTTGCAATTTTAATAAATGCATATACAATAAAGAACCATGTCCTACGACCCGGCCAAACGCCGATCGAACAAGCGCAAACACAAGATTGACTTGGCGGCATGTGAATCGGCCTTTGATGCCCCGATGTTAACTCGCGAAGATGCCAGCGAAGAATACGGGGAACAACGGTTGGTCAGCTTGGGCTGGTCGAATGGCCGCGTCGTTGTGCTGGTGTGGACCGACCGCGACGACGGCCCCCATTTAATCTCATGCAGAAAGGCAGAACCCCATGAAAAAGAAGCGTACCTCCGCGAATACCCGCTCATCTGACGTGCCGTATGACCCTAAAGATCGCACTTCTGTGCTGTCTTTTTGGAAGGGTGCAACGGCGCACCGTGGCGTAGCCGAACTGCGCGAGAAGCGCGGGCGACCACGTAAGGCTCCGAATGAGCGCAAAGAGCAGATCGCTTTGCGGCTTGATGCGGATGTGCTGGCTTGGTACCGCGCACAAGGCAGCCGCTGGCAGACGAGGATGAATGCTGTTCTGAAGGCATACCGGGACGCTACCGTCTGAGGCTCGGCTGTTCAGGCATAACGTTTGAATTCACTGGCGCTGCGCGGCTTCATCGCGCAGCGTCCGGTTGAGCGCCTTGTTGGACGGCAACTGGCACGGAGACAGGCTTGCGCGCCCGGAATGTAACCAGCTTTCTGCCGGATACGGTTTGCCTGCGCAGAATGTCTTGAAATATTGCGTCAGCGTCATGACCGAATTGATTGGCATATTGCTCTCTCAGCAGGCGTGTCTCAGTGACGATAGGGTCTTGCCACATGGTCTATTCCTCCGTTAGTTCTTGCGGCGTGCAGATGATGGGCGGCTCATAGCCAAGTGCCCGACAGGTGGACTCAATCTTTGGCCGAGTATGCGCATTGGCTATGTGGGCGCAATTCCAAGTGAGTAAATATTCGATGCCATTTACGGCAGCGATAGCCACATGGTAAGCATCAATTTCGGCCCTTGCGGGTAGAGCGTTGCAGCGGATGAGTTCCTGGCCAAGCGCCCGAACCTCCTCTGTAGCTTGTAGTTCCATGATGTCGGCGATTGCAGCAAGGCGACGCTGTGCTGCCTCCGGATGCCCGAGACTGGCCTCGGCGATTACAAATTCCGATATGAGCAGATCAAATTTAGGCCGCTGCGTCTCCCACCACTCAAGGGTGACATTCTGATTGGCCACTGCGGTGCGTGAGCGCATTCGCTACTTGAAATACAGCATACGTACCGAGGATGCGTACGTCCACTGGATACGGGCATTCATTTTCTTTCATGGCCGCCGGTATCCCGGCGCTCAACTGCGTAGCAGCTCCAGCACCGCAGGGCCGTAGCGCTCCAGCTTCTTTGCGCCGATGCCGGCGATCGCGGATAGCGCGTCCAGGTCTCGCGGCCGCGCCGAGGCGATCGCCGAGAGCGTGCTGTCGTGGAACACGACGTAGGGCGGCACCGATTGCGCGCGCCTGCCCGCTGCGCCAGGTCTTGAGTCGGGACAGCAGTCCCGAATCCCCGCCAGACAGGCTAATCGCCGTGGCGCGCGGCTTTGACGCTTTGCCCTTGCGCGGCGTTGCACGGCGCATCTCGACGCGCTGTTCGCCTTTCAGCACCCCGCGGCTCGTTTCGGTCAGGCGCAGGCCGCCGTAGGCGTCGTGGTCGGGGCGCGCATAACCCAGCGTCACCAGCTGCCGGAACCCAGGTCTGGGGCGGCGCGAGGCAGGTGTCGCAGTTGCCGCAGGCTTCGCTGCGCTCGCCGAAGTAATCGAGCAGGCGCACGCGGCGGCAGCCGGCGGTTTCGCACAGGCCGAGCAGTGCCTTTTCCGAGCCGGACTGTTCGATCATTCGCCGCAGCTGGACGACGTCGCCCAGGCCGTAGGCCATCCAGGCGTCCGCCGGCAGGCCGTCGCGCCCGGCGCGGCCGGTTCCTGGTAGTAGCCCTGGATGCTCTTGGGCAGGTCGAGGTGCGCGACGAAGCGCACGTCGGGCTTGTCGATGCCCATGCCGAAGGCGATCGTCGCGACCATGACGATGCCCTCCTCGCCCGGGTGCTCTTCGCGGATGAAGCGCAGCAACTGCGCGCGCGCATCCAGCTTGTCGACGATGGTGTAGCGGATATTCGGCCGGTCGAAGCTGGAGAGGAAGATGCGGGCGTTCGCCAGCGCCAGGCGGCGGACGATCTCGTCGCGCGTCTGCGGATCGGCGGTGGCGGTGAGCGCGATGCGCGGCATCGTCAGGCGCTCGGGCGCGACGTAGAGCAGGTCGAGTTCGCCGGACTGCAGGGCACGTTCTGTCTCTTGTACTTGTTTATTATTCAGAGTTGAATTCAAAAACGCGGCACGCACACCGGTTTGCTTCAGCGCCGCCACTTGGTCCTGCATCAGCGCGATCAGCGGCGACACCACCAGCGCATCGCCGCCTGCGGCGAGGTGCCCGACGATTATCCCGCTGCGCGCCGCGAAACGCCGCATAGCCGAAGACCGTGTTCAGGAGGTGGAGGGCGCGCTCGTCAGTCTTGGCGTTCACTGAGCAAGACGAGTTTGTTCTGGTCGCGCCGGTAGACGCCGCGCTCGGTGACGACCCAATCCACCGGAATATCCCAGCTTTGCGGATGGATGGTGTCCATCCCCGCCATCTCGTAGGTGACGCCGATCACGGCGGGTTTCGTGGATAAATTGGACAGAGTTCGATCAAAAAAGCCGCCGCCATAACCGAGCCGGTAGCCCGCCGCATCCCAGCCGTTCATCGGCAGCAGCACGGCCTCGGGGACGACCTCCGGCGAATTCACCGGGTAGGGAATGTCCAGTGGTCCCATGGCCATCTCAACGCCCGGATGCCACTCACGGAAGACAAGCGGCTGCTTTGGCGCGATGACGACCGGCAGCGCGGTCAACGCACCGCGCTCGCGCAACGTTTTTATCAGGTGCCGCGCGTCGTACTCCCCCTTGATCGGCCAGCAGAACGCGAGTTTCGCCGAGGCAAGCCCCGGGAACGATCGTGCGAGGTGGGCGTCTATCGCGTGCCGGTATCGCTCGAGCGTCGCGTGATCGAGCGCCGCGCGCGCGGCCACTAGCCGCTCGCGTTCGCGCTTGCGCCAGGCTTTTAGTTGATCCGCATGCATGCAGGTTCGACCACGGAGTGCTAAGCTTAGTCCATGATTTTTAGGCGTTTCCTCACTATAACAGCCCTGCTGGTCGTGACCTTCACGACCTGCGCCGCGCCCGGGTTCGCCGCGCCCAAGGTTCCGCCGGCGGACGAAGCCTTGCTCAAGGCTTATGACGCATTCCGCGCGGGCGACCCGGTGAAACTGCAACGCGCTTCCAGCCAGCTCGGGGGCCACGTGCTGGCGCCCTATCTGGAGTACTGGCGCCTGAAGCTGCGCCTGGAGGACATGCCCGACGCCGACGTGCGCGCCTTCCTGGATCTGCAGGCGGGCAGCTATCTCGCCGACCGGTTGCGCGCCGACTGGCTGAAAGGGCTGGGCAAGCGCGGCGACTGGCAGACCCTGGAGCAACAGCTGCCTTTACTCGTGCAGGACGACCTGGAGATCCGCTGCTACGCCTGGCTCGCGCGTCTCGCGCGCTCTGACGCAAGCGCCTTCGAGGAGGCGAAGCCGATCTGGCTCGAGCCGCGCGAGTTGCCCGAGAGCTGCCACGCGCTGGCCGACCTGATGATCGGCGCGGGCCGCTTCAATGTGGACGATGTCTGGCGGCGCGCTCGCGTGCTGCTCGAGAACGGTCAGCTCAATCCCGCGCGCCGCGCGCTGGTGCATCTGCCGGGTGGCGAAAAGTACGACGAGGCGCTGCTCAACCAGGCCGCCACCGCACCGAAGAAGCTGCTGGTCAATCTGCCGCGCGCGCTCGAGCGCCGCGCGACACGGGAAATGGTCCTCTTCGCCGTGGTGCGCCTCGCGCGCAGCGAGCCCGAGGCAGCGGTGGAAGTGCTGCGCGGCACGCTCGGCGGGCGCCTTGCGGCCGGGGAGGTGAAGTATCTCTGGGGCCGCGCCGCCTACGAAGGCGCGCGCCGGCTGCTGCCGGATGCGCACAAGTGGTACGGGCTCGCGGATGATGCCTTGTTGAACGACGAGCAACTGGCCTGGAAGGCGCGCGCGGCACTGCGCGCCGCCGACTGGCAGGCGGTGCGCGATGCGATCGACCGCATGTCGGCGAGCGTGCGCCAGGATCCGGCCTGGACTTACTGGTATGGCCGGGCGCTGGGCGTGCAGGGGACTGCCGACGGCGCGCGCGCGTACTTCCTGCGGATCTCCGCGCAGCCGAATTTCTACGGCTTGCTCGCCGCGGAAGAACTCGGATTCGTGCCCGCGGTGCCCGAACCGTTCCACGTTGCAAGCGTGGAGCAGGTCGCAGCGGCGCGCGCGGTTCCTGGCCTGGCGCGCGCGCTCGAGCTCTATCGCCTCGACCTGCGCACCGAGGCGACGCGCGAATGGGTGTTCACCATCCGGGGCATGGAAGATGCGCAGCTCCTGGCGGCCGCAGAGCTCGCGCGCGGCGAAGGGATTTTCGACCGCGCGATCAATACCGCCGAGCGTACCGCGCAGCACCACAATTACAAGCTGCGGTTCCTCGCGCCATTCAAGGAAGTGTTCAACGAATACGCGCGCAGTTCCGGACTGGAGGAAGCCTGGGTGCTCGGGCTGGTGCGCCAGGAGAGCCGCTTCATCGTCAAGGCAAAATCCTCCGCCGGCGCGCAGGGGCTGATGCAGCTGATGCCGGCGACCGCGCGCTGGGTGGCCAAGCGCAACGGGATGCATCATTTTTCCCAGGGGCGCGTCACCGAAGTGCCGATCAACGTCGCGCTGGGCACCAGTTACCTGAAGATGGTGCTGGACGAACTCGGTCACGCGGTGCTCGCTTCGGCGGCTTATAACGCCGGGCCGGGCCGCGCGCGGCGCTGGCGCGACGTGCGGCCGCTGGAAGGCGCGATCTATGCCGAGACCATCCCGTTTCCCGAGACGCGCGATTACGTCAAGAAGGTGATGGCGAACACGATGTATTACTCGCAGTTGATCGGCGGTAAGTTTATTCCGCTGAAGGACCGGCTCGGCCAGATCCCGGCCCGGTCGCCGGCGGACCGCGTCAACGAAGAACTGCCTTGAAACGCGAAAACATTCTGGTCGTCGGAGGTTCCGGTTTTGTCGGCCGGCATCTGGTCGCCGCGCTTGCCGCACGCGGCGCGCGCGTCACGGTGCCCACGCGCCGCCGCGAGCGCGCCAAGCACCTGATCCTCCTGCCCACGGTGGACGTGGTGGAGGTCGAGAATCTCGATGCACGCGCGCTGGCAACGCTGGCCGTTGGGCGCGATGCGGTGGTGAACCTGGCCGGGGTGCTGCACAGCCCGCGCGCGCGGCCCGGCGAGCAGGGGCACAACCATTACGGGCCGGCGTTCGCGCGGACGCATGTCGAACTGGCGCAAGCGGTGGTCGCCGCCTGCCGGCAAGCGGGGGTGAAACGCCTGCTGCACATGAGCGCGCTCGGCGCCGATCCCCAGGCGCCTTCCGAATACCTGCGCTCCAAGGGAATCGGCGAGCAGGCGGCGCTCGCGGCGGACGACCTTGCGGTCAGCGTATTTCGCCCGTCCGTGATCTTCGGCCCAGAGGACCGGTTCCTGAACCTGTTCGCCCGGCTCGCGGCGTTTTTCCCGGTGCTCCCGCTCGGTTGCCCCGGTGCGCGCTTCCAGCCGGTCTACGTCGGCGATGTGGTGCGCTCGTTCCTCGCCGCGCTGGATGACCGGGATTCCACCGGTAAACGCTACGACCTGTGCGGGCCGAAGGAGTACACGCTGCACCAGCTCGTCGAACTGGTCTGCGCGATCACGGGACGCCGCCGCCTCGTGATCGGCCTGCCGGACGCGCTGTCCTACCTGCAGGCCTGGGCGCTCGAATTGCTACCCATGCAGCTGCTGACCCGCGACAACTACCACTCGATGCAGGTGCCGAGCGTCTGTCGCAGTTGTAACGGCGGCGCCTTCCCCTTCGGCATCCATCCCGTGCTGCTCGAATCCGCGGCGCCGTCCTGGCTTGCGCCCGCGGGCCCGCGCGAACGCTACCCGAAACTGCGGTGGAAGGCCAAGCGTTAGCTTTTAGTCAGCGCGATGGCGGAATACCGCGAGTGCCGCATCCACCGCCGCGCCGCGCTGGATTTTGAATCCTTCGCCGGCGAGTACGGCTTCGAGTGCGCCGAGCGTCGCGAGCACGGCGTCGGCTCGTGCGTTGTAGCCCATCGCGCCGATACGCCAGATCTTCCCGTGCAGCGGCCCGAACGAGGTGCCGATCTCGACCGCGAAATGGCTGAGGAGCGCGCGGCGGACCTTTTCGCCGTCCACGCCTGGCGGCACGAAGACGCCGGTGATGTTGGCCATCTTGTGTTTCTGGTCGCCGAAGAGTGCGAGGCCCATGGCCCGCAGGCCGGCCGTCACGGCATCGGACGCCCTGGCATGGCGCGCAAAGGCGTTCGCCAGGCCTTCCTTGACAAGGATGCGCGCGCACTCGCGCGCGGCGTAGAGCATCGAGGTCGCCTCAGTGTGGTGATTGAGCGCCTTCTCCGACCAGTAGTCCGCGATCATCGCCAGATCGAGATAGTTCGAACGGATCGCGGAGCCCTCGCCGTCCACGGCGTCGCTCGTGCGCAGGCCCTGTTCGGTATGCCTTCTGCGGAAAATGCGCTGCGCCGCGCGCGCGTTCAGTGTCAGCGGCGCCGCGCCCGAAGGACCCCCGAGGCACTTCTGCAGCCCGGCACTGACCACGTCGAGCTGCCAGGCGTCGGCAGGAAGGTCCACGCCACCGAGAGTGGCGGTGGCGTCGACGTAGAGCAGCGCATCGTGCTCGCGGCACAGGCGCCCCAGCCCGGCGAGCGGCTGCGCCATCGTCGTCGAGGTATCGCCGTGCGAGACCGCGACGAGATTCGGTTTGTATTTGCGGATCTCTTTTTCCAGGACTTCATCGGGGAAGACGCTGCCCCAATCGGTCTCGATCGCCCGCACCTGCGCGCCGCAGCGCTTTGCGATCTCCACTTTCAAATGACCGAAGCGGCCGAAGACCGGCACCAGCACGCGGTCGCCGGGCTCGATCAGGGAAACCAGCGCCGCCTCGATGCCGGAGCGCGCCGTACCGTCCACCACCAGCGTGGCGTGGTTGGCGGTCTGGAACACGCGGCGGAACAGTTCAGCGGTCTGGCTCATGTACTCGCGGAACTGGGGATCGAACTGGCCGAGCAGCGGCGCGCTCATCGCGCGCAGCACCCGCGGGTCGGCGTTGATCGGTCCGGGCCCCATCAGCAGGCGCGGCGCCGGGTTCAGTTCCTGGAGTGCTTCAACCATGCGCGCTTCATCCATGGGGATGCTGCTTCAGCCAGTGGCGCGCGATGTCGATGCGGCGGGCGCACCAGACGCCGGTTTTGGAGGTCGCATATTTGAGGAATTTTTCCAGGGAAGCAATACGGCCGGGTCTGCCCACCAGGCGGCAGTGCAGCCCCACCGACATCATCCGCGGCGTGCGCGCGCCTTCGGCATACAGCGCATCGAATGAATCCTTCAGGTACTGGTAGAACTGTTCGCCGGAGTTGAAGCCCTGCGCTGTGGCGAAGCGCATGTCGTTGGCATCCAGCGTGTAGGGCACGATCAGTTGCGGCCTGCCGTAGCGCGTGTCATACCAGGGCAGGTCGTCGCTGTAGTCGTCGGCGTCGTAGACGAAGCCGCCGTCCTCGACCACCAGCTTGCGGGTGTTGGGGCTGGTGCGGCCGGCATACCAGCCCAGCGGGCGCCCGCCGGTGAGGCGCTTGTGGATCTCGATCGCGCGCCGCATGTGCTCACGCTCCTCGTCGATCGGCAGGTGCTGGTAGTTGATCCAGCGCCAGCCGTGGCTCGCGATTTCGTGGCCGGCCTCGAGCAAGGCCTCGACCGCGGCCGGGTTGCGTTGCATGGCCATCGCCACGCCGTACACCGTCAGCGGCACGTCGTAGCGGGCGAACAGAGCCAGGATGCGCCAGACGCCCACGCGCGAGCCGTATTCGTAGAGCGACTCCATCGACATGTGGCGCGCGCCCTCGACCGGCTGCGCGCCGATGATCTCGGAGAGGAACGCTTCCGACGCCCGGTCGCCATGCAGCACCGAATTCTCGCCGCCTTCCTCGTAGTTGAGGACAAATTGCAGCGCGATGCGCGCCTTGCGCGGCCAATTGGCCCTCGGCGGCCGCGCCCCGTAGCCGGCCAGATCCCTGGGGTAGTTCTTGATCATTTCGCGGTTGAAAGAAAATCGAGAAGGGTAAGAGCGATCACTTCGGTTGCCTTGGCGAGATCGTCCAGTTTAAGGTGCTCGTCGGCCCTGTGGCCATTCGCCTCCTCGAGCGTGCGCGGACCGGCACCGTAGAGCAGCGTCGGGATGCCGGTCTCGGGGCGCGCGGCGTGCCCGGAGCGGCCAAGCACCTCGACTTCGAGGTGCAGGCAGCCGTTGTGCGCGATGGTGATGCCGTGCGCGAAGCCGGCGCTGATGGCGTAGTCCGGCTTGCTCAGGCCCTGCGCCAGTAGCCAGGCCGGGCCGACTTCGCCGCCGGTTTCCTCGTCATAGGTAAAGTGCAGCTCGATGCTTCCCTGCAGTTCACTGGAAATATTTTTTAGTGAAAGAAGAGCAAAAGCGTACGTCGCGAAGTCCGACTTCGACACGGCGACGCCGCGGCCATACATCGCGCCATCGCGGATCTGCGCGCCGTAGGGATCGGTGCTCCAGCCCAGGCCGGGCGGCACCACGTCGCCGTGCGCGTTCAGGGCGATCGTCGGCCCGCCCTTGCCGAACCTTTCGCGCACGATGAGGTTGGTGCACGAGACCATGCCGCTTGCCTTCACCAGCTCGTCCGGGACAGGATGGCGCTCGACGGTGAAGCCAAGCGCCTCCAGCAGGGACGCGGCGCGCTCGGCGTGCGGCCGACAGTCGCCGGGCGGATTATTGGAGGGGACTTTGACGAGTTCGGCGAGAAATCGTGTTTGGGGATCCCGCTGTCCCGCCAGGTAGTCGTGGATGCGTTTATTCATGCGCGTGTTTTCGGCTGAAAGTTCTCAATGAAACGCAGGAGTACCTGCGCGCCGGTCTGCGCATCCGCGGCGCTGATCGCCTCGGCGGGATTGTGGCTGATGCCCTTTTCGCAGCGCACGAAAAGCATGCCGATGTCGCATAGCTCGATCATCGCCATGCCGTCGTGGCCGGCTCCGCTTGGCAGCTTTCGCACCGCGATCCCCTCGGCCGCTATTGCCGCGCCGATCTGATCCATGAGCCAGGGCGCGCAGGCTGCGACGCCGCCCTCGTGGGTTTTTATCACCTGCATCGCGACTTTCCTCCTCGCACAGATGGCATTCATCTCGGCAAGCAGATGTTCGACCGCGGCAATCCGCATCGCGTCTTCGGGCGCCCGGATATCGATGCTGAACCTTGCCTTGCCGGGAATCACATTCACCGCACCCGGAAGCGCTTCCACTTTGCCCACGGTTCCCACGAGAACGGGAACGCTGGCACAGCGCCGCTCGATTGCCAGCGCGCACTCCGCGGCCGCGGCGAAGGCGTCCCGCCGCAGGTCCATGGGGACAGTGCCGGCATGGCCCGCAGTGCCGTCGATCTCCACCGCGAAGCGCGTTGCGCCGTTGATCGCGGTCACCACGCCGACGGCAAGTCCATCGGCCTCGAGCACCGGCCCCTGCTCAATGTGCAATTCGGCGTAGGCTAGCACGTCCTCTCGCCGGCGCGCCGCTGCGCCCAGCCTTGCCGCGTCGAGGCCGAAGTTTTGCATCGCCTCGCGCATGCTGACGCCATCGGCATCCACGCTGTCCAGCACCTCCGGCTTGAAAGTGCCCGCCACGGCGCGGCTGCCGAGCAGCGTCGCGTTGAACCTCACGCCCTCTTCGTCGCCGAAGCCGACGGTCTCGATGGCAAAAGGCAGGCGCCGCCCGTTCGCGTTCAATGCATGCACGCATTCAATGGCGGCGACCACCCCGAGCATGCCGTCGTACTTGCCCGCATCGCGCACTGTGTCCAGGTGCGAGCCGAGCAAGAGTGCCGGCAGGCCCGGCCGATCGCCTTCGTAGCGCCCGACGCAGTTTCCGGCCGCGTCCAGCCGCGCGCTCATGCCCGCCTCGCGCATCCAGCCGAGCACGAGCCGGTTGGCCGCGGCTTGCTCTTGCGACAGGTAAACCCGCGTCAGGCCGCCGGCAAGTTCCGAGTGGCGGGCGAGCGCGTCACAGCGTTGCATGATGCGGCGTGAATCGAGCATGCCGCAAGAATATACTAGGCGGAGCATGAAGCTACTGGAGGTCAACACCCTTGCGCTCGAGCAATTCGTCACGCGCTTCGGCGGCGTGTTCGAGCATTCGCCGTGGGTCGCGCGCGAGGCGTGGAAGCGCCGGCCGTTCGATTCGCTGGACGCTCTGTTCCGCAGCATGAGCGACGCCGTGCGCGATGCGCCGGAGGCCCGGCAGCTGTGCCTGATCCGAGCGCATCCGGAACTTGCCGGGCGCGAAGCGGCGCGCGGCGGGTTGACCGCGGATTCATCGAGCGAGCAGGCGCGCCTCGGCTTCCTCAGCCTCGATCGCAGCCATCTCGAGCAGATGAATGAGCTGAACCGGACCTATCGCCAACGCTTTGGCATACCGTGTATCGTGGCGCTCAAGCTTCACGCCAGCAGTGCCAGCGTGATGGCCGAGATGCAGCGCCGGCTGGGCAACACGGTGCAGGCCGAAAGGGCGGCCGCGCTGCAGCAGATCAACCCTATCGCGCGCGGCCGGTTGGAGAAAATCGTGAGGCGGAACTAGGATGGGCAAGCTCACCACCCATGTGCTCGATACCGCCAGCGGCAAACCGGCCGCGGGCATGAAGATCGAGCTCTCGGTGCTCGAGGGTTCGGGCTGGAAGGTCTTGAAAGACCTGCACACCAACGCCGACGGGCGCACCGACGCGCCGCTGCTCGAAGGCGGCGCTCTGCGCAAGGGGCGGTACCGCCTGATGTTCGATGTATCGGCCTATTACGCGGCTCTCGGCATGAAACTTGCCGATCCTCCCTTCCTGGAGCGCGTGCCGCTGCGATTCGGCGTCGCCGACCCGGACGCGCACTACCATGTCCCGCTGCTATGTTCGCCGTGGGCGTATTCAACCTATAGGGGAAGCTGAAGCCATGAAAACGAAAGCATTGTTCGCGTTGCTGGTATCGCTGTCGGCATGCGTCGCCTCCGCGCAGACCTGGCCGACCAAGCCGGTGATTGTCGACAACCGGCCGGGCGCCGGCGGCGCCATCGGCGCGGCGCTCGTCGCCAAGGCCGCGCCCGACGGCTATACGCTGCTGCTGTCCAACAGCGCGCCGATCAGCATCTCGCCGTTCATGCTCACGACGCCCAGCTACGACCCGGTCAAGGGTTTCTCGCACGTGTCGTACATCGGCTCGGTCGCGAACGTCTTTGTCGTGCATCCCTCTGTGCCCGCGAAGACGCTGCCGGAGCTGGTCGCGTGGATCAAGGCCGAGCCCAATCCGGTCAACTACGGTTCCGGCGGTATCGGCTCGATCGGCCACATCGTCGGCGAAACCTTCAAGAACGAGCATGGACTCAGGATGGAGCACGTCGGCTACAAGGGCTCCTCTCCCATGCACAACGATCTGCTCGGCGGCACCATCAAGCTGGCGATCGACACCTTGCCGCAGAACGTTCCGTTCATGAAGGACGGCAAGCTGAACTGACGTGCCCGGGGTTTCGATCCACGTCGTAGATGTCTCGCGCGGCATCGTGGCCGCGGGAATGCGCGTGGAGTTGTCGCGCGATGGGGCGTTGATCGCGGCAGGCAAGGTTTCGTCCAAGGGTTTGCTGGAAGAAAAGGCCTTGAACGAAAAATTCCCGCCCGCCAGCTACGAAGCGCGGTTTCACGTCGGCGCCTGGTACCGGGCGCAGGGCGTGGCTTTGCCCGCGGCGCCGTTTCTCGACGTCGTGGTTTACCGCTTCGGAATCTCGGATCCGGAGCAGTATTTTCACCTGCCCTTCAAATGCACACCCTGGGGCTACTCCTGTTTTCGCGGCGGCGCTTGAGCGCGGCCGCGCCGCGGCTGGTAGTTCTGTTTTTCGGTGTGCTGGCATTTACCTGTCACGCGCAGATTTCTCCTTCCTCTGCGGAGAAGGCGGGCTACAAGGGCTTGCTCGCCGCGGCAGCGGCAGGAGAGACGCGGCTGCGGTTCGAACGCAGCTCGCCGGTCGATTCAGGCTGGATGAACGCGACGCCTACGGGCGCACGGCGTTGCATGTCGCCGCCCATGGCGGCCATCGGGACGCAATGCGCGCGATGGTGGCGGGCGCCAACATCAATCTCGCCGATCGCGACGGGCAGACGCCGCTCGCGCTTGCGCGGCGGCGCGGATATGCGGAGATGATCAGCTTGCTGGAACGCGCCCGTGCGAAGTAGGAACGGAGACGGCTGAGATGGAGGCGTACCTCGTCGATTGGCTAAGCCTGCTGCTGCGCTGGGCGCACCTGGTGGTGGGCATCGCCTGGATCGGCGCCTCGTTCTACTTCATCTGGCTGGACAACCATCTAGAGCCCTCTGCAGACCCGAAACTCTCGGGCGATCTCTGGGCGGTGCATGGCGGCGGCTTCTACCACGCCGAGAAGTTCAAGGGCGCGCCGCCGCAGATGCCGGCGCGGCTGCACTGGTTCAAGTGGGAAGCCTACTGGACCTGGATCACCGGGTTCTTCCTGCTGGTGCTGGTCTATTACGCGGGCGCCGAGCTTTACCTGATCGATCCGTCGGTAATGCCGTTGTCGAAGCCCGTGGCGATTTCGATTGGAATCGGTTCTTTGATTATTTCTCTGGTTGTTTATGAAGCAATTTGCCGTTCACCGCTCGCAGAAGACGACGCGGTGCTCGGCAGCGTGATGTTCCTGCTGCTCGCCGCTGCTGCATGGGGACTGTGCCAGGTGTTCGGCGGCCGCGGCGCCTTCATCCACTACGGCGCGCTGCTTGGCACCATCATGGTTGCCAACGTCGCGCACATCATTATTCCCGGCCAGCGCCGCATGGTCGAAGCGCTCGCCGCCGGCCGCGCGCCGGACCCGAAGGACGGCGCCGCGGGCAAGCAGCGCAGCGTGCACAACACCTACTTCACGCTGCCGGTGCTGTTCACCATGATCTCCAGCCACTACGCCTTCACCTTCGGCGGGCGCTGGAACTGGCTGGTGCTGGTCGCGCTGACGCTCACCGGCGGCCTGATCCGCGTCTGGTTCGTGATGCGCCACAAGGGCCGCGCGCCAGCCTGGCCTGTCGTGACTGGGTTAGGTTTGATTATTGTTCTCGGAATCTTCATGTCGCCAGGGACGGAGAAATCCCTGCAAAGTGAAGTCAAATTCCACGCAGTCAAGAGCATCATCGACGCGCGCTGCCTGGGCTGCCATGCGCCGAAGCCGACTTTCCAGGGACTGAACGAGGCGCCCAAAGGCGTCCTGCTCGACACCCCGGAGCGCATCCGGGCGCAGGCTTCCATGATTTATTCGCAGACCGTGATCGGGAAGGCAATGCCGCCCGGCAATCTGACGCAGATGACGGTCGAGGAGCGCGCGCTACTCGAGCGCTGGATCCGCGGCGGCGCGAAGCTCGACTGACTGCATCATCACGTCTCCCTCCAGAAGCGCGCGAGCAGGTTGCCCGCGACGCGGCGACGGTAGGCGGCGGTGGAGCGAAGGTCGTCGATCGGCTTGATTTCGCTTTCGAGCACGGCGCGCGCCTCTTCGATCGACGCGCCGGCGGCGAGCGCTTCTTCCGTCCTCGGGGCGCGCATCACCGTCGGGCCGACGCTTCCCAGCGCGATGCGCGGCCGGGCGTCACGCACGGCGGCGATGACGATTTTGGAGATGGCCTGGGCGCGGCGGGTACCGACCTTGCGGAACCACTGCTCTCCGGGGACCGGCGGAATTTCGAGCGCTACGAGCAATTCATCGGGGCGCATGACGCTCGCCCGGTAGCCCGTGTAGAACGCGCCGAATGGCACCCGCCGCACGCCGTCGGCGCTGCGCAGCACGACGAGCGCTTCGGCCGCGGCCAGCACCGGAAGGGCGTCGCCGGCGGGGGAGGCGTTGGCGACGTTGCCGCCGAGCGTTCCGCGGTTCTGAATCTGGGCGCCGCCGACTTCGCGGGCCGCGGCGGCGAGCATCGGCAGGCGCCGGCGCACGAGCGGGGAGCGCAGGCAGTCGGTGAAGGTCGCGAGGGCGCCGATGCAGAGCAGGCCGCGCTTCGCCTCGATGCGCCGGAGTTCGTCGAGCCCCCAGAGGTTGGCGAACCGCCGCGGCTTGAGCGTTCCCGAATTCAGGTGGACGTAGAGGTCGGTCGCGCCCGCGAGCGGCGTCGCGGGCCCGCGCTCACTCAGCATGCGCAGCGCTTCGTTTACGGAGCGCGGTTCGAGCAACTCGAGCGCGGAGACGGCGGATCTCAACGCCTGCGCGCCTCACGCGCGGCCCTCGCGCGTCCTTCACGCGCGGACTTCACGGGGCGATAGATTGCGGTATATCCAGTGCAGCGGCAGAGGTTCCCGGCGAGCGCGGCCCGGACTTCTTGCGGATTCGCGTCCTTTGGAATGGCAAGCGCCGCCAGGATCATCCCAGGCGTGCAGATGCCGCACTGGGCGCCGCCCTCGCACACGAACGCGTCCTGCAGCGGGGACTTCACGCCCTCGATCGTCGTCACGTCGCGGCCCCTGACCTGCGCGAAAGGCACCAGGCAGCTTACCACCGGCTCGCCGTCGAGGAGGACGGTGCAGGCGCCGCACTCGCCTTCGCCGCAG
>CAMDRF010000071.1 GCA_945906765.1 Nitrosovibrio sp. Nv4
GGCTGGCCCACAGCGAGCGGATTCCGATCCGCTGGGGCGACATGGACGCGATGGGGCATGTCAACAACACGATCTATTTTCGCTTCATGGAGCAGGCGCGCATCAGCTGGTTCGAGGCCCTGATCCCGGACGATGCGGCTTGGCAGTCGACCGGCATCGTGATCGTCAATGCGTCCTGCAACTACAAGCGGCCGATCACCTATCCGGGCGCCGTGGAGGTGAACGTTCTCGTCGGTCCGCCCGGCGGCTCGAGCGTGCCGACGTTCTACGAGCTGCGTGTCGATGCAGATCCATTGCCTTACGCGGACGGCGCGGCGGTCGTCGTGTTCGTCGACATGAAAACACAAAAACCTGCCCGCATACCCGATGCCATCCGCGAACGGTTGCTAAAAGCGAAAACATGAAACTGGAGGTTCTATACCTATGAAAAAAGTCCATTCGAACGCCACCGACGCACTGCAGGGACTCCTGCGCGACGACATGACGATCGCCGCCGGCGGCTTCGGCCTGTGCGGCATTCCCGAGAACCTGATCCAGGCGCTGGTGGACAGCGGCGTCAAAGGCCTCACCATCGTCGGCAACAACGCCGGCGTGGACGACTTCGGCATGGGACTGCTGCTCAGGAGCCGGCAGGTGAAAAAGGTCATCGCCTCCTACGTCGGCGAGAACAAGGAGTTCGAGCGCCAGGTGCTGGCGGGCGAGCTCGAACTGCAGCTCACGCCGCAGGGAACGCTGGCCGAGAAGCTGCGCGCGGGCGGCGCGGGCATCCCGGGGTTCTACACGCGCACCGGGTTCGGCACCAAGCTTGCCGAAGACAAGGACACCCGCTCCTTCGACGGCCGGGAATACGTGCTGGAGCGGGCGATCCACGCCGATCTTTCCGTCGTCAAGGCATGGAAAGGCGATGCCTCGGGCAACCTCGTCTATCGCAAGACGGCGCGCAATTTCAATCCGATGATCGCGACCTGCGGCAAGGTGACGGTCGCGGAAGTGGAGCAGCTGGTGGAAGTCGGCGGCCTCGATCCGGAGCAGGTCCACACGCCCGGCGTCTACGTCGATCGCCTCATCGCGGGCTCGAGCTACCAGAAGCGCATCGAGTTTCGCACCGTCGCCGGCGCCGCGGCATCGAAGAAAGAATCGCCGGTGCGCGCCTTGATGGCGAAGCGCGCCGCGCAGGAGTTGCGCGACGGCTATTACGTCAACCTTGGCATCGGCATCCCGACGCTGGTGGCCAACTACATCCCGCAGGGCGTCAACGTCACCCTGCAGTCGGAGAACGGACTGCTGGGCATCGGACCGTTCCCGGCGGAGGACCAGGTCGATCCCGACCTCATCAACGCGGGCAAGCAGACCATCACCACGATCCCCGGTTCCAGCTTCTTCTCCAGCGCCGATTCGTTCGCCATGATCCGCGGCGGCCATATCGACCTGTCGATCCTGGGCGGCCTGGAAGTCGCGGAGAACGGGGACCTCGCCAACTGGATGGTGCCCGGCGCGATGGTAAAAGGGCCTGGCGGCGCGATGGACCTGGTGGCGGGCGTCAAGCGCGTCATCGTGCTGATGGAACACTGCGCCAGGGACGGCAGCCCGAAGGTCCTGCATCGCTGCAACCTGCCGCTTACCGGCAAGGGCGTGGTCAACATGATCATCACGGACCTGTGCGTGTTCGAGGTCATTCCCGCCATCGGGCTGGCGCTGAAGGAACTGCATCCCGGCGTTACCCTGGAACAGGTGCGCGCCAAGACGGGTTGCGATTTCCAGGTTGCCCTGCCGGCGTGACGATCCGCGGGAGCGGAGCCGATTTGTGGCATCTCTCCGGTTCCTGTAAACTCCCGCTTTCACGCCCTGCTCGGCGTACATGACAAAGTACGTGTTCGTTACCGGTGGTGTCGTTTCCAGTCTTGGAAAGGGTATCGCCGCCGCTTCTCTCGCCGCGATCCTCGAATCGCGGGGCATCCGGGTCACCAATATCAAACTGGATCCCTACATCAACGTGGATCCGGGCACCATGTCGCCGTTCCAGCACGGCGAGGTGTTCGTCACCGAGGACGGCGCCGAGACGGACCTCGACCTCGGCCACTACGAGCGCTTCCAGTCCTCCAAGATGCATCGCTGGAACAACTTCACCACCGGCCAGGTCTACGAGTCGGTGATCAGGAAGGAGCGGCGCGGCGACTACCTCGGCGGCACGGTGCAGGTGATCCCGCACATCACCGACGAGATCAAGCTCAATATCAAGCGCGGGGCAGGGGATGCGGGGGTTGCCATCGTGGAGATCGGCGGCACGGTCGGCGACATCGAATCGCTGCCCTTCCTCGAGGCGATCCGGCAGATGGGGCTGGAGCTGGGGCGCGACAACGTCTGCTACATCCACCTGACCTTGGTGCCGTATATCGCCTCGGCGAGGGAGATCAAGACCAAGCCCACGCAGCACTCGGTCAAGGAGCTGCGCGAAATCGGCATCCAGGCCGATGTGCTGCTGTGCCGCACCGACCGGCCGCTGCCGGATGAGGAGAAAAGAAAAATAGCTCTCTTCTGCAATGTTCAGAAGGAGGCGGTGATTTCGGCCTGGGACGTGGACTCGATCTACAAGATTCCGATGATGCTGCACGAGCAGATGCTCGACGAAATCGTCTGCCACAAGCTGCAGATCCTGGCCAAGGCGGCGGATCTGTCGGCCTGGAAAAGCCTGGTCCACTCGCTCGCCAATCCCGAGCACGAGGTGGACATCGCCTTCGTCGGCAAGTACGTGGACCTGCAGGATTCCTACAAGTCGCTGAACGAGTCGCTGGCCCACGCGGGGATACACACCCATAGCAGGGTCAGGATCCATTACCTCGATTCCGAGGAGATCGAGACAGGCGGCATCGCGACGCTGGAGAAGATGGACGCGATCCTGGTGCCCGGCGGTTTCGGCAAGCGCGGCACCGAGGGAAAAATTCGCGCGATCCGCCACGCGCGCGAGAACGGCGTGCCCTACCTGGGCATCTGCCTGGGCATGCAGCTCGCCACCATCGAGTTCGCGCGCAACGTCTGCGGGCTGGACGGCGCCAACAGCACCGAATTCGACCCGCAAACGCCGCACCCCGTGGTGGCGTTGATCACCGAGTGGCTCGACCGTACCGGCCGCATCGAGCGCAGGACTGAACATTCCGCTCTCGGCGGCAGCATGCGGCTGGGCGCGCAGAAATGCCCGGTTGAAAAAGGCACGCTGGCGTTCACGGTCTATGGCGCGGAGGTAAATGAGCGGCATCGCCATCGTTACGAAGTGAACAATGTCTATGTGCCGCAACTCGAGGCCCGGGGCTACAAGGTCTCGGCGCGCACGCCGAGCGAAAACCTGCCCGAGATGATGGAGTTGCCGGGCCACCCGTTCTTCTTTGGCGTCCAGTTCCACCCGGAGTTCACCTCCACGCCGCGCGCCGGGCATCCCTTGTTCAAGGCTTTCGTCGATGCGGCCATCCGCTACCGCTCGGCTGCGAAGCGCGCATCGCCTGACGGAAAGCTTTCGGTCGTTGCCGCATGAAGCTGTGCGGCTTCGAGGCCGGCCT
Source organism: Nitrosovibrio sp. Nv4 (assembly GCA_945906765.1). Taxonomy (GTDB): domain Bacteria; phylum Pseudomonadota; class Gammaproteobacteria; order Burkholderiales; family SG8-39; genus RBG-16-66-20. Next base: position 3,552 of record CAMDRF010000071.1, read on the forward strand.
CGACAGGCCGCTGTTTCTCATTGCCGGTCCCTGCGTGGTCGAGTCTCTCGAACTGCAGATCGAAACCGCCGGACGCCTCAAGGAGATCACCGCCCGCCTTGGCATGCCATTCATCTTCAAGTCCTCCTACGACAAGGCCAACCGGAGTTCCGGCAAGTCGTTCCGCGGCCTGGGGATGGACAAGGGATTGAAGATCCTGGCCGAGGTCAAGCGCCAGCTCGGCGTGCCGCTGCTCACCGACGTGCACGAGAAGGACGAGATCAAGCCGGTGGCGGCGGTAGTGGATGTGCTGCAGACGCCGGCGTTCCTGTGCCGGCAGACCGATTTCATCCGCGCCGCGGCCTCTGCCGGCAAGCCCGTCAACATCAAGAAGGGCCAGTTCCTTTCGCCCGGGGAAATGAAGAACGTCGTCGACAAGGCAAGAGAATCGTCCAGGCAGGAAAATATCCTTGTTTGCGAAAGAGGATTCTCCTTCGGCTACGGCAATCTGATTTCCGACATGCGTTCGCTTTCGATCATGCGCGACACCGGCTGCCCGGTGGTATTCGACGCGACCCACTCGGTGCAGCTGCCGGGCGGTCAGGGCGGCAGTTCCGGCGGCCAGCGGGAGTTCATCCCGGTACTCGCGCGTGCCGCGGTGGCCAGCGGCATTGCGGGACTGTTCATGGAAACGCACCCGGATCCGGAAAAAGCGCTGTCGGATGGACCAAATGCCTGGCCGCTGCAGCACATGCAGCGGCTGCTGGAAACGCTGGTTGAACTCGACCGGACGGTTAAAAAGAGCGCTTTCGCGGAAAACCTGGTGAAAAAGGAAAAGTCATGAGCTCCATCGTCGATATCGTTGCGAGGGAAATCCTCGACTCCCGCGGCAATCCGACCGTCGAAGCGGATGTGCTGCTCGAATCCGGCGCCATGGGGCGTGCCGCGGTGCCCTCGGGCGCCTCGACCGGCAGCCGCGAGGCGATCGAGCTGCGCGACGGCGACGCCAAACGCTACGGCGGCAAGGGCGTGCTGAGGGCGGTGGAGGCCGTGAACACCGAAATATCCGAAGCGATCGTCGGTCTGGATGCCTCCGAACAATCGTTCATCGACAAGACGCTGATCGACCTGGATGGCACCGAAAACAAGTCACGCCTGGGGGCGAATGCGGTGCTGGCGGTGTCGATGGCGGCGGCCAAGGCCGCGGCCGAGGAATCCGGCCTGCCGCTGTACCGGTATTTCGGCGGCGCGGGCCTGATGCAGATGCCGGTGCCCCTAATGAACGTGGTCAACGGCGGCGCGCATGCCAACAACAACCTCGACATGCAGGAGTTCATGATCGTGCCGGTCGGCATGACCTCGTTCCGGGAGGCGTTGCGCTGCGGTGCGGAAGTTTTTTCTTCTTTAAGGAAAATAATAGATTCCAGGGGTATGCCCACCACGGTGGGGGATGAGGGCGGATTCGCGCCTAACCTGCCGACCCACGCCGCGGCAATCGAGCTGATCCTCGAGGCGGTGGACAAGGCCGGCTATACCGCGGGGCAGGATGTGCTGCTGGCGCTCGACTGCGCCGCCTCGGAGTTCTATCAGGATGGCCGTTATGTCTTTAAATCTGAAGGAAAAAACTATACATCGGAAGAGCTTTGCGACTATCTCGCAAACCTCGTCGATAAGTACCCGATCGTGTCGATCGAGGACGGCATGGGCGAGTCGGATTGGGCGGGCTGGAAGCTGCTCACCGCGCGGCTCGGCAAGAAGCTGCAGATCGTGGGCGACGACGTCTTCGTCACCAACACCAGGTTGCTGCGCGAAGGCGTGCGCCAGGGCGCGGCCAACGCGATCCTGATCAAGGTGAACCAGATCGGCACCTTGTCGGAAACCTTCGCCGCCATCGAACTGGCGAAGCGCTCGGGTTATGGCACGGTGATTTCCCACCGTTCCGGTGAAACCGAGGACACCACCATCGCCGACATCGCGGTGGGCGCCAACGCGCTGCAGATCAAGACCGGCTCGCTGTCGCGTTCCGACCGTACCTCGAAATACAACCAGCTGCTGCGCATCGAGGAAGATCTCGGCGATTCGGTCAGCTACGCCGGGCGAGAGGCGTTCCTCCAGCTCAGATGAAAGCACGTACCGGATGAAAACACGTACCGGATGAAAACACGTACCGGATGAAAACACTTGCGGGCATCCTCGGCGCGCTGATCCTCGCCATCCAGTATCCGCTCTGGCTGGGCAAGGGCGGCTGGCTGCGCGTCTGGGAGGCGGATCGCCAGCTGGACACCCAGCAGGGGAAGAACACGCGTCTGGAAACGAGAAACAATGCGCTCGCCGCCGAGGTCAAGGACCTCAAGCAGGGCCATGACGCCATCGAGGAGCGCGCCCGCTACGAGCTCGGCATGGTCAAGAACGACGAAGTGTTCTTCCAGATTCCGGGCGGCGCAGGGCGCGAGTGAGCTGCTGGTCGTGGCCGGCGATCCCACCAAAGACCTCGCACCGCTGCAGGCCCCGGAGCGGGGCCTGCTGGCGGTGATGAAGGGTGGGCGCTTTTACAGGAACCGGCTCTAGCCGGTTCCTCCTTCACGTACAGGAACCGGCTTTAGTCGACTCTCGCGAAGCGTGACTCGGGGCGGTCGTCGGCCTTGTGGACCGTGGAGACACCCTTCTTCATCGCCCACGGGCGCAGCTGATGGTGCAGGGGAACGTAGTAATACTGGTCGCGGGTGAGCACCAGCGCCTCGCGCAGCATGACGTCACGCTTCTTGATGTCGATCTCGGTCTTCATCGCGTCGATCAGGCCATCCAGCTTGGCATCGCTGATGCGTCCGAGATTGAAGCTGCCATCGGCGCCGGTGGTCTTGGTGCGCATCAGCGACTGGAGCGTATACAGGCCGTCGAACGTCGCTACGCCCCAGCCCAGCATGTAGGCGGCGTGATCGAAGTTCTGGATCTTGGCGATGAAAGTGGCCATCGGTTGGGCGTTCAGCGTCACTTTCAGCCCGGCCCTGGCCCACATCCCGACCAGCGCCTGGCAGATCCGCTCGTCGTTGACGTAGCGATTGTTCGGGCAATCGAGCCCGAACTCGAAACCGTCCGGATACCCGGCTTCCGCGAGCAGTTTCTTGGCGCCGTTGACATCCACCTTGTCGATCTTGTCGATGTCCTTTGCGTGGCCATGCACGCCGGGCGCGATCATGATGGCCGCCGGAATCGAAAGGCCGCGCATCGTGACGCGGCGGATCGCCTCGCGGTCCACCGCCAGGTTCAGCGCCTTGCGCACCCGGACATCCTTGAACGGGTTCTTGCCCTTGATGTTCGAATACTTCAATTCATCGCTGAATTGATCCAGGCCAATGAAGATGGTGCGCACTTCGTGGCCGTCCAGGACCTTCAGTTTCTTGTCCTGCCGCAGCCGGTCGACGTCCTGCACCGGAAGGTCCGTCACGATGTCGACGTCGCCCGACAGCAGCGCCGCCACGCGCGTCTGGTCCGACTTGATCGGCGTGTAGACCACGTCCGTGACATTGCCGTCCAGCTTGCCCCACCAGTCCTTGTTGGCGGTCATCACGACCTGCTTGTCCGGCTCCCAGGACTTGAGGATGTAGGGGCCGGTGCCGTTGGTGTTGCGCGAGGCAAAGGTGTCTTCCTTGGCCTTGTAGTCCTGCACGTTCTCGGACTTGTTCTTCGCCGCCCAGACCTTGCTCATGATGCGGAAATCGACGATCAGCCGCAGCATGATCGGGTTCGGCCCGCCGAGGATGAAATCCACCGTCAGATCGTCCACTTTCTTCACTTCCTTGATGCCGGCGACGTAGATCTGCATCGTGCCCTGGGGCTGCAGGATCCGGCCGTAGGAGAACACCACATCGTCTGCCGTGAAGGGAGTGCCGTCCTGGAATTTGACCCCCTTGCGCAGATTGAAGCGCCACTGGTTGGGCGCGATCTCCTTCCAGCTCGTCGCCAGCGCCGGCTCGACGCCGAACTTCTTGTCGTAGCGCACCAGCCCCTCGTAGACGTGCTGCAGGATGCCGTTGGTGGTGGCATGGTTCTGGGAATGCGGATCGAGCGAAATGATGTCGTTTTGCGCCGCCCATTTGAGCGTTACGGCGTGCGCGGGGGCAGCGGCCAAGGCTACGGCGGCCAGCGTGGTGGCCAAGAATCGGTTGAGTCGCATGGATCCTCTCTCCTTTGAAGAATCTATAATACACAAGCTTCGGCAAGCCGCACACGGTGGGAGAAAAATCATGCTACTGACGCAGACCCAGCTCGATGCCTTCGATCGCGAGGGCTACCTGTTTTTTCCCGGCCTTTTCAGCCTGGAAGAGATCAAGGTCCTGCTGGACGAGGTGCCGGCACTGTACGCGCAGCGCCGCCCCGAAAACGTGCGCGAAAAGACCGGCGACGTGGTGCGCACCAATTTTGCCGCCCACCTCTACAGTGCCCCGTTTGCCCGCCTGGCGCGGCACCCGCGCATGGTCGAGCCGGTACGTCAGATGTTCGGCGAAGACCTGTACATGCACCAGTTCAAGATCAACGGCAAGCAGGCCTTCGATGGCGACGTCTGGCAATGGCACCAGGACTACGGCACCTGGAAGAACGACGACCAGATGCCCGAGCCCCGCGCCATGAACGTGGCGATCTTCCTGGACGGGGTGAACGAGTTCAACGGGCCGTTGATGTTCATCCCCGGCAGCCACAAGCTCGGGGTACTCGACGCGCAGCACGACACGAGCACCACCAGCTACCCGCTTTGGACCATCAACAACGAAGTCATCGGGAAACTGGTGGAGCGCGGCGGCATCGTGGCGCCCAAGGGACCCGCCGGCTCGATGATCCTGTTTCACAGCTGCCTGGTGCATGCCTCGAGCTCGAACCTGTCGCCGTGGAACCGGGTGAGCGTGTACCTGTCCCTGTGCGCGGTGTCGAATCACATCCGCCGCTTCAAGCGCCCGGACTACATTGCGCACCGGGACTTCACCCCGATCGAGTGCCTGCCTGACGATTGCCTGCTGAAGAGTTACGACGTTCCGCTGCCCTGGAAGGACCGGTTTTTTGAACCTCTACGCGAAACTACTTGAGCGGAAACAGCAGAACAAGCCCCTGCGCGTCGGATTGATCGGCGCGGGCAAGTTCGCGGCGATGTACCTGGCGCAGGTGCCGCGCACGCCGGGCGTGCACCTGGTGGCGATCGCCGATTTGTCGCCCGACAATGCGAAAGTGAACCTGGCGAGAGTGGGTTGGAATCCGGAAGTCTTTTCAGGCAATTCAATTGAAAAGGCCCTCAAGGATCGCACCACACATGTTTCGGATAACTGGCAGGCGCTGGTCTCCCATTCCGGCATCGACATCGTGATCGAGGCGACCGGCAATCCGGTGGCCGCGGTCGAGCATATTCTCGGCGCCTTCCGCCACGGCAAGCATGTCGTCAACGTGACGGTCGAGGCCGACGCGTTCTGCGGCCCGATGCTGGCGCGCAAAGCGCAGGAAGCGGGCGTGATCTACAGCCTCGCCTACGGCGACCAGCCCGCAATCATCTGCGACCTGGTGGATTGGGCGCGCGCGGCGGGCTTCCCGGTGGTGGCTGCGGGCCGCGGCCACAAATGGCTGCCGCACTTCGCGCAGTCCACGCCCGAGACCGTGTGGGGCTACTACGGCCTGACGCCGGAACAAGCGAAGATCGGCGGCCTGAACCCGAAGATGTTCAATTCCTTTCTCGACGGCTCGAAGCCGGCGATTGAATCCAGCGCGGTCTGCAATGCCACCGGATTGACGCCGGCGCCGAATGGTTTGGATTTTCCTTCTTGTTCTATTGAAAATCTTCCAAGTCTGATGAAACCCAAAGACGAAGGAGGAGTGCTGCACCACAAAGGGCAGGTCGAGGTCGTGTCTTCGCTCGAGCGCGACGGCAGGCTTATCCCCTACGACATCCGTTTTGGCGTCTGGGTGGTGTTCGAAGGCGAGACGGAGTACATCCAGCGCTGCTTCTCCGAGTACGGGGTGAAGACCGATCCTTCCGGGCGTTACGCCTGCATGTACAAGCGCTGGCACCTGATCGGGCTTGAAGTCGGCATCTCGATTGCATCCGTCGGCCTGCGGGGCGAAGCGACCGGTTGTGCGACAGGATGGCGCGCGGACGCAGTGGCGAGCGCGAAGAAGGATCTCAAGCCGGGCGAAATCCTGGACGGCGAGGGCGGCTACACCGTGGTCGGGCGGCTGATGCCGGCGCAGGCTTCGCTCGCGCAAGGCTGCCTGCCGCTGGGTCTTGCGCACGGCTGGAAACTGTTACGGCCGGTGGCAGCCGGCCAGCCGCTCAAGTGGAGCGACGTGGCTTTCGACGCAAATATCCCCGCGGTGAGGTTGAGGCGCGAGATGGAGCAGTCTTTCGGCGAGCAACTGCGCTCGGCGGCATAGAGGTCGTCAGACGCCCCGTTCCTTGAAGACCTCCTTCGCGGAACGGAAACTTTCGACCGCGGCGGGCACGCCGCAGTAGATCGCGACCTGGAGGAACACCTCGCGTATCTCCTCCTTGGTCAGGCCGTTGTTGAGCGCGCCGTTGACGTGCAGTTTCAGCTCGTGCGTGCGGCCGAGCGCGGAGAGCATCGCCAGGTTCAGCATCGAGCGCGACTTGCGCGACAGGCCGGGGCGGTTCCAGATGTCGTTCCAGCAATAGGTATTGAGCAGCTCGGTGAACGGCAGGTTGAAGTCGTCCGCCGCCGCCTGTGCCTTGTCGACGTACTCCGCACCGAGCACTTCGCGGCGCGTCTTCAGGCCGGCTGCGGCACGTTCCTTGTGGTTTCGCTTGTCCATGGCTTTCCTTTTTCCTAAATGATGTCTTCGTAACGGATGCCCGCGCGCCGCAGCAGCGCGTCGAATACCTCGCCGCCGGGCCGGGGGCCTGAGCAGGCGGCCAATTCGAGCCGCACCGCCTATTCCTCCGCCGTCATGCCGGCGGGCTTCAACTGCATCACCTTTTCGCCCAGGTTCATCGCTCGATCTCCCAGAAGAAGCGCAAAAAAAGCGCGAGCCCTGCGGCCCGCGCTTTTACGTTACCACAGCGGAAATGCTACTTGCCGATGATTTCGCCGAAACGGACCCATTCCGTGCCGTCGAAGCGCGCCAGCTGCACCGACTCGAACGGCGCGAAATCGGTCGCGCTGGTGTTGAGCTTGATGCCGGGCAGAGCGCCCGGAACGACGTAGTTCTTGAGACTCGCCGCCTGCTTCATCACGTTCTCACGCGTGAGGTTGTCGCCTGCCTGCTTGAGCACCTGCACCAGGGTCTGCGCCACGTTCCAGCCGTAGAAGTTTTCGCTCGCGGCCAGGTTCCCCTCCGGGTAGTACTTCTTCATGAACGCGGTCCACTCCAGGACCGCCGGATCGTTCGCCCACGCCTTGTCGTTCTGATCCTTCAGGTACTGCGTGGTGATCAGTCCGACCGACTTGTCCATGCCCGCTGGTTTGAGCACGGAGCCTATCGAGCCAGAGACGTTGTTGAGGTAGTGGACCGGCTTCCAGCCGCTGTCCCAGGCCTTGCGGATCGCCTGCGCCGCGAACTTCGGCGTGGTGATGTTGAAGAACGTATCCGCCCCGGAGGCTTGCAACTGCGCCATCTGCGAATCGACCGTTGGATCGGTGACCTCGTAGGAGACCTGCTTCACGACCATGGTCTTGGCCTTGGCGCCCAGCCCGTCGAGAAAGCCCTTGAGGTAATCCTTGCCGTAATCATCATTCTGGTAGAGCACGGCGATCTTGGCGTTGGGCTTGGTCTTCAGGATGTGCGCCGCGTAGATCTGCGCCTCGGTCTGGTAATTCGGCTGCCAGCCCATGGTCCAGGGGAACTTCTGCGGATCGTTCCACTTGGTCGCGCCGGTGGCGACGAACAGCTGCGGCACCTTCTTCGCGTTCATGTACTTGTGGATCGCGGAGTTCGGCGGTGTGCCGAGCGGCTGGAAGATCAGCAGCACCTTGTCCTGCTCGACGAGCTTGCGCGCCATCTCCACCGTCTTCGGCGGGCTGTAGCCGTCGTCGTAGGAAATCATGTTGATCTGGCGGCCATTGACGCCGCCTTCATCGTTCACTTTCTTGAAGTACGCGGCGATGGACCGGCCGATGGTGCCGTAGGCGGACGCGGGACCGCTGTACGGATTGATGTGGCCGATCAGGATTTCCTTGTCGGAAGCGCCCTGGTCGTACTTCTTCTGCGCTAGTGCCGCCGGACTGGCCAATGCCGCAGCCAGCAGGGCTGCAATGGGTATCAGTTTGCGCTTCATGGAATTTCCCTCCTTCGTTGATGAAAATGGCCAGATCATGGTTTTTCAGCCTGCTTATTGTGCACTTTCCGGGTCAGCCGCGCCAAGCCCATGCGGATGGCCCCTGCAACCCCCATCGGCATCAGGTAGATGAAGCCGAGGAGAAACAAGCCGAAAATCGCCCAGGGGGCGGCTTTCGAGATCTCGTCGGCGATGTTCGGCACAAACTGGATGAACAGCGCGCCGTAGAGGGCGCCCGAAATGGAAGACAGCCCGCCGATGACGATGCCGATCAGGAAGGTGATCGAGAGGAAGATGTTGAAACTGTCGGGCGCGACGAATTGCACCGCGATGGCGCCGAGGGCACCGGCGATTCCCGTGAACATGGCCGATACGCCAAAGGTGAGCGACTTCACCATGGAATTGTCGACGCCCATTGCTTCGGCGGCGACATGATTGTCCCGGATCGCCATCATCGCCCGGCCGATGCGGCCGCGCAGCAGATTCCAGGCAAGCAGGAACATCACGATCGTGACCGCCAGCGTGAAAAAGTACAGCCACTGGTCCTGGTTCAGCGCCACGCCAAGCCCGGTGAGGAATTCCGGCGCATCGGGTTTCGTGATGACGATGCCCTGCACGCCGCCGGTCCATTCTTCCAGGTGGTGGTACTTCAGGAGTTGCGGCAGCGACACGCCGAGCGCGAACGTGGCCAGCGCCAGGTACAGTCCCTCCAGCCGCAACGCCGGCAGCCCGAACAGGAACCCGGCCACCAGGCACACCGCACCCGCCGCCGGAATCGTCGCCCAGTAGGGAATGCCGGCCTTGTCCATGAGTATCGCGGCGCAATAGGCGCCAATCGCGTAGAAGGCGCCGTGGCCAAGCGAAATCTGGCCGTTGAAGCCGGTGAGAATGTTCAGGCCGAGCAGCGCGATCGAGTAGATCAGTACCAGAGTGAACTGGAAGGTGCGGTATTCGCTGACCACGAACGGCAGCGCGCAGGCAATCAGCAGCAGTACGGTGTATCCGGCCAGGACGCGCTTGTTCATACGCGGGTCACGTGGACTTTGCCGAAGAACCCCGAGGGCCGCACGGTCAGCACGCCGATGATCAGCACCAGCGCGACGGCGAGCTTCAGTTCATTGCCGATGACGAAGGCGCCGAGCACGTTCTCCAGCACGCCGACCAGGAAACCGCCGAATACCGCACCGCCGGGGCTGTCTATGCCGCCGACCAGCGCAGCCGCGAACGCGTAGAGCAGCACTCCGCCCATCATGTTGGGATCGAGGAACACGATGGGCGCCACCATCATGCCGGCCACCGCGCCAATGGCGGCGGCCAGGCCCCAGCCCAGCGCCAGTATCCAGCCGACGCGGATCCCGACCAGGCGGCTCGATTCCGGATTCTGCGCCGCTGCCCGCATCGCGAGCCCGAGGGGGGTAAAGCGGAAAAACCCATAGAGCAGCAGCAGCACCACCATGGTGATGCAGATCGCGCCAATCTCGTGCGAGGACATGTATTTGTTGCCGAATAGCGGCTGCTCCGGGAACGGACTCGGAAAGGTCTTGATGGTGAAGGTGTAGATCCAGCCCGTGACGCTGTTGAGAATCACCAGCAGCGCGATGAACACGACCACCACCGAGAGTACCGGGGAGTTCTCAACCGGACGGATCACGACGCGTTCGATCACCACGCCGAGGACGAAGGAAAAGGCCACGGTCAGGAAAAAGGCGGCCCAGTAGGGCATGCCGGCGTTGATCAGCGACCAGGCGATGTAGGTCGAGAACATGGCCAACTCGCCCTGCGCAAAGTTCACATGGTGCGTCGCCTGGTAGATCATCACCAGCGCCAGTGCGACGCTGGCGTAGATGCCGCCGGTCGCCAGCCCTGCCAGTACCTGGTGCAGCAATGCGTCCAAGGCATTCTCCTTAGTAGCCGAGGTAGGAACGGCGCACCGCGTCGTCCTTCCTGATGTCGTCAGAGGAGCCCGACAGCACCACGCGGCCGGTCTCGATCAGGTAGGCATGGTCGGCGAGATCGAGCGCCATCGCGGCGTTCTGCTCGACCACCAGCATGCTGACGTGCTCTTTCTCGTTCACAGTGCGCAGGATGCCGAACAACTCCTTGACGATCAGCGGCGCAAGGCCGAAGGAGGGCTCATCCAGCAGCATGAGTTTGGGCCGCAGCATCAAGGCGCGTGATACGGCCAGCATCTGCTGCTCGCCGCCCGAGAGCGTGCCGGCCTGCTGCGCGCGCCGTTCCCTGAGGCGCGGGAAGTAGCCATAGACGCGTTCCAGATCCGTTTCCACGGCGGCGCGGTCCTGGCGCGTGTAGGCGCCGAGGCGCAGGTTTTCCTCCGTGGTGAGGTTGGCGAAGGTGCCGCGGCCATCGGGCACGTGCGCGATGCCCATGCGCACGATGTCCTCGGTGGCGCGTCCGTCGATGCGCTGGCCGCCAAAGCGCATTTTGCCTTCGGTTCGCACCATGCCGCAGAGCGCGCGCAAGGTGGTCGTCTTGCCGGCGCCGTTGGCGCCGAGCAGCGTGGTGATGGTGCCTTCCTCCATGGAAAAGCTGATGCCGTGCAGCACCCGCGTCTGGCCGTACGCGGCATGCAGGTTGGAGGCTTCAAGCAACGCCATCAAGCGCCTCCGCCGAGATAGGCCTGTATCAGCTCGGGATGCTGCTGCACTTCAGCTGGGGTTCCTTCGGCGATCTTCCTGCCGAAATTCAGCGCCACCACGCGGTCCGAAATGCTCATCACCAGGCTCATGTGATGCTCGACCAGCAGCACGGTGAGCTTGAGGCGATCGCGGATCTCCCGGATCACCTTGCCCAGGGTGCCGACCTCTTCATGGTTCAGGCCGCTCGCCGGTTCATCGAGCAACAGCAGTTTGGGTTCGCTGGCGAGCGCGCGCGCCAGTTCGACGCGCTTTTGCTGGCCGAAGGGCAGGTCGGCAACGCGCGCCTGCGCCACCGACTCGAGGTCGAGGAAGCGGATCAGCAGCATCGCTTTTTCATGGGTCATCTGCTCTTCGCGCCCGACCACTGGCAGGCGCAGCGCGTTGAGGAAGAAGCCAGTGCCGGTCCGGCTGTGGCTGCCGACCATGACGTTGTCGAGCACGGTCATGGTGCGGAACAGGGCCAGGTTCTGGAAAGTACGCCCGATGCCAACCGCGGCGACGCGGTGGCGGGGTATCCGCAGCAGCGATTCGCCGTTGAAAAGAATGTCGCCGCTGCCGCATTCGTAGAGGCGCGACAGGCAATTGAACAAGGTGGTCTTGCCGGCACCGTTCGGCCCAATGAGGCCGACGATCTTGCCGGTGGGCACGTCGAAGGTCACATCGTCGAGCGCGATGATGCCGCCAAAACGCACGCCGACGTTCTGCACGCGCAGCAACGCCCCGTCTTCTGCTCCTGGTCCGATGACTCCCTCCTTAGGAAGTGCGATTGCTCCGCTGCGCAGTGTACGATGTATTGATCAAAGCGCGAAGTAGTAGTGCGTGGCTACTCGCGCCCGCGCCGCCCGACGAACCGCCGTCGTCATCGGACTACGGCCGGCCGCCGGATCTTCTTCGTCTTCCGCCTCGGCTTTGACCTCCGCCGCGAGTCGTTCCGCTTCCAGCAGTGCAACCCGCTGCGCACCGGAAAGCACCTCGTCTGCATGAACCGGCTTGAGCGAGTAGAACGTCTGGGCGCCGGCACCGGGCGCCATCTCGCGCACCAGCGCATCCATGAGGTGGCGGTGATGGTAGACGCCGGTAAGCGTGTCGCGGCTGGCGCGTTGGTTCGCTTCAAGGCCCAAGTCGTGCAGCCTGCGCTGCGCCTCCGACAGGCGCGCGCGCAACCGCAGGATGATTCCCGCGGTGCAGGTAAACCATGCGAACGCCAGCACCAGCGCGCCGAACTGCGTCCAGGCGGCCGCGAGCTGGATTGGGTGGCCGTGGTCTATCAGCATGAACAGCGCCGTGCCATGCGTTATCGCGGCGACCGAAGCAAGGACCGCGAGCCGGGTGCGGTCGAGTTGCAGCATGCCGTAGAGCATCGCCACGAGGTAAAGCACCGATATCGCCGAGGGGGTGTCCTCGACCCGGTAGGTCAGCCAGGCGAGCAGCACGAATACGGCGGCCAGTTGCGCCGATAGAAAGCCCGCATCGGAAAAACGTGTGCTGAAGCCAAATCGCATCAGCGAATGGAAAACGCCGGCGAGCACCGCGAGCGCGATGCAGCCCTCGACGGCGACCTCGGCATCGATCAGGCCGAGCACCGCCGCAAGCGCCAGCACCAGGGCCATGACCGCGACGCTGCCGAACCCGAGCAGCGAGCGCCGCCAATGGTGCGTGATTTTCGTTGCTCCGGCGAAGGGATGGTCCATGCTTAGCCCGCGAAGCGCGATTCTGGCAGACCTTGCACGCCGCTCAAACCGGCATCTCCTAGGCGACCAACCTGAAACCGGCGACCGCGAAGTGGTGGTCGAACGCGAACGCGAGGCGGATACGCGCGCGCTTCATGATGCTGAAACTGGTCGCGTCCACGGCGGACAGCTTATGCAGGTCCTTGCGCCGGAAGTATTCCCAGGACTGATCGAGATCGCGCAACTCGCATGGCAGGATTTTGACGGTTCCTGGCTTATAGATCGAACCCTTCCACGCCAGTACCACGTCCCGGTTGGCATTGCATCAAGTCTCGTCGTGAACGCCGTCGTGGTCGACGGATCGGCGCTTCGGTTTGCCGTCCTAGATCGCGACCGGACCTGTCGCTTGCGGCTTGAGCACGGTCTTGCGGACGGCCTCGCGAACCAGTTCCGCGACGCTTCGCCCCGAGCGGGCCGCAGCTTCACGCAGCGCCGCGAGTTCCTCCTTGCGCAGATACACCTGTATTTTTTCCATGTATGTCGCTTTAGTCCTCAAAGTAACATACGTCAAACTTGTGGATCCCTGCGCATGCAGGGCCGGCCTGGAGCAGCTCAGCTGGGTTTTTTGCCGGTTATCGAGTCGAGCAGGTCGTCCATGGTCTGGTCGGCCCAGTACTCCGGGTCCTTGTCGATGATCGCATCGCCCTTGGCGATGACATCGGCGGCGATTTTCCGGCGCTGGCAGAAGCCGCGCCAGAACTGCTTGATTTCTTCTGCTGACATGTCCATCGGCATTACCCGCGCAGTGAAGTTTCAGGATCGCACCGGGGTCTGGCTCCTCGACCTGGACTCCAACCAGGGACCTGCGGATTAACAGGGGGAGTTCGGTGCGTAAGTTATTGTAACTTGGGTCAGCGTTCGGTGGATTCGTCCAGACAAGCTTTGATCTCGCGCAACATGTCCTTGGAGCTGATCGGGCGGAACAGGAACCTGGCGGCGCCGAGTGCGAGGCCTTTGCTCCGCGCTGATTCAACGGCCATCGACGAAGTATTGAAGATGAAGGGGATGGCGCGCAGCCGGGGGTCGGCTTTGATCGCCCTGATCAATTCATAACCGCTGCCGTCGCCCATGACGACGTCGGACACGATCGGCGATCCCGCTCGGGGCCAGGAATCTTGCTTCGAAGGGCGCGGTCGGCACCGGTTTGCTGAACAGATAGCCTTGCATTTCGTCGCAACTCGACAACCGGAGCAAGCGCGACTGCTCATCGGTTTCGACCCCCTCCGCCACCACCTTGAGCTTCAGCGGATGCGCCAGATTGATGATGGTGGAAACCAGCGCCACATGGCCTTACGGGGAGGGGGTGGGGCGGGTGTGGCTTTTCCCTGTTTATGGACAGTTCTCCTGTATAAATCCACACTTAAAGACATAATACGGTTATTAAACCACTGTTATAGACAAATTGCAAACTTTAATCTACATTTAAGGACATTAGAGACTCATAAGCCCCAAGTTATCGACACTCAGAGACCAGAGGTCGTATTTGCGGACGCTGGGAGTAGCAAGCGCTACCAGCGTGAGGTGGCGGCCGGTCGGATGCGC
>CAMDRF010000072.1 GCA_945906765.1 Nitrosovibrio sp. Nv4
GTTCTACGACGCGGACTACATCCGCGCGCTGGAGTACGGCATGCCGCCCACCGCGGGCGGCGGCTTGGGGCTAGACCGGCTGGTGATGCTGCTCACCGACAGCCCGTCGATCCGCGACGTGATCCTGTTCCCCCACATGCGGCCCGAAGGAAACATTTCGTAACAGATTGTCACCACCTTTGGTGTTCCCCGCGCGTAGCCTGCGCGTTATTCGTTTCGGCATAACGCAAAAAGGAGAACGCCATGGAATCCACCACTCGTCTGCATCCGCTGTTGTCCGCCGCGGCCGTATCTGTCATCGCGCTTTCGTTCGCCGGCATCGGAGCTGTGACCGGCTTGATACCGAAATCGATCAGCTCGACCCAGAATGCGGCGCCCGTTGCGGCATTGAACGCCGCCGCCCCCGAACCCGCTGCGGCTTCCGCGCCCGGCTCAACGCCCGTCGCAAAACCCAAGCCGGTGAGGAAAGTGGCGGTGCGCGCGGCGGCGCCCGAGCCGGCGCGCGACTACGCACAGGACGAATTCATGCGCGGGCAGTCGGCGCGCCAGCCACAGGCGCCCGTCGTCCTGACACAAGCGCCGGCAGTCCAGCCGAGATGCCTCGACTGCGGGACTGTCGAAGCGGTGCGCGAGATCGAGAAGCGCGTACGCTACGTCAACGGCGCGATCATGCCGGAGCAGCGCACCTAGGGCTAACCTAGAATGGCGCCTCTCGCATGGCAGGCGCCTCCCAGTCCCAACCTTCTGCGCTCCACGGCGTCCTGCTTATCGTCGCCGCGGTGGGCATCTTCGCGGTCATGGACACTATCGCGAAGTACCTCGCGCGCTCGTATCCGGTTCCTGGCGTAGTCTGGGCGCGATACGCAGCCAATCTCCTGATCCTGCTTGCATTTCTCGCGGCGCGAGGGGAGCTCAAGCGCCTGCGCACCGCCCGCCCCGCGCTGCAGATCATGCGCGGCCTGCTGCTGGCCGGCGCATCCCTGCTCTATTTCACTTCGCTCACCGTGCTGCCGCTGGCGGAAGCTGCGGCCATCGGCTTTGTCATGCCGCTGTTCCTCGCCCTGCTCGCCGTGCCGATGCTGGGCGAGCGCATGGACGGCGCCCGCCTCGCCGCGGTGCTGGTCGGGCTGGCCGGCGCGCTGGTCATCGTGCGCCCGGGTGCCGCGGTATTCACGCCCTACGCGCTGCTGCCCGTCGGCATGGCGCTGTGCAACGCGCTCTACCAGATCCTCACGCGCAAGCTCGCGGGCGTGGAGCACCCGCTCACTTCTCTGGTCTGGGGCGCGATCGTCGGCGCCGTGCTGCTCGCCTTCGCCCTGCCCTTCGCCTGGGTGACGCCCACCGATCCCTGGCACTGGGTATTGCTCGGCATCATCGGCCTGCTCGCCTCGGTGGGGCACTTCACCCTGATCCGCGCCTACGACTACGGCTCCGCCACCGGACTGGCGCCGTTTTTCTACACCCAGCTGGTCTGGGTGATGCTGCTGGGCTGGCTGGTGTTCGGCGACTTCCCGGACGGCTGGTCGCTGCTCGGCATGGGGATCATCGTCGCCTCCGGCATCTACCTCGTCGGCCGCCAGCGGCTCACGATGCACCGCAGCTGACCGACACGCACACCGTCTGCCCGTGGAAAGGCACCGCCAGGCACGTTAAGGGCTACGTCGCGTTCTGGAAGGGCGTTGAAGTCGCCAGGTAGGAAGGTAGCTGTCGCGCTCGCGAAGAAACTCGGGCGCGAGGTGACGAATCCATGTGTCCGTCTGTGAAGGACACATTTTTCAAAATCCGGGTCTCGCAAAAGGCCACCTTCTGCCAATGATTATGTCCGGCAAGCATAATGTTTGACAGGCATCAAGCGATCGGGCAAGCTGCCAGCCATGAACATGGATTTCGTCAACCGGGACGCGGAGCTGCGCGAACTGGACGCGGCGGCGAAGCGCGGCGGGCTGCTGGTGGTGTTCGGCCGGCGGCGCGTGGGCAAGACGCGGCTGTTGCGGCAGTGGCTTCAGGCCCGCGACGGGCTCTACAGCCAGGCCATCGAGGCGCAGCGCGACTTGCAGATTCAGCAGGTGTTCGCCGACCTGCGCCCGCAGCTCGAAACACAGCTTGTCCCCAAGACCTGGCCGGAACTGCTCGAAATC
The DNA here is from genome assembly GCA_945906765.1 of Nitrosovibrio sp. Nv4. Lineage (GTDB taxonomy): Bacteria > Pseudomonadota > Gammaproteobacteria > Burkholderiales > SG8-39 > RBG-16-66-20. The sequence continues at coordinate 2,139 of CAMDRF010000072.1, forward strand.
CTCGCCCTGCAAAAGCGGCGCTGGGTGCTGTGCCTGGATGAATTCCCCTACCTGACGGCGGTGGACGCGTCGTTGCCGAGCCAGTTGCAGAGGTGGCTGGACCATTCGCTGCCGCGCGGCTGCCTGCTGATTCTGGCCGGATCCAGTACGCGCATGATGAATGACCTGTTCCTGCACCGTGCCGCGCCGCTTTACGGGCGCGCGCGAAAACTCCTGCACGTCCGGCCGATGGACTACGCGGCGTTCTGCGCCGCCTGCGGACAAAAGCCGGGCAGCCTCGAATCGTTCGAGAAATTCGCCTGCGTCGGCGGCATCCCGAAGTATTGGGAGTTCGTCGAGGCCGGCCAGGACGTGGTGGCGCTGGTGGAGTCGCTTTACTTCGATTTCGCCCCCTACATGGAACAGGAACCGCAGCGGATTCTGCGCGACGAGGGCGTCATCGGCCTGAACGCCGTCGCCGTGCTGCAAGCCGTGGGCCGCGGCGCCGAGCGGCCCTCGGAGATCGCCGGCCGGCTCGGCACGGCGCAGACCAACCTTTCGCGGCTGCTCCAGCAGTTGCTCGACGCCTCGGTCCTGGCGCGCGACCTGCCTTTCGGCGAAAGCGTGCGCTCGACCAGGAAGACTCTCTACCGGATCCAGGATCCGACGATGCGCTTCTGGTTCCGCGTGTTTTCGCCGCACCAGAGCCGCTGGCGGACTTACCCGGCGGCGGAGAAACGAAAGCTCATCTATGACCACGCCGCCACGGTCTTCGAGGACTTCTGCCGGGCGCGTTTCCCCGGCGCGCAGCGCTATTGGGAGAGCAATGTCGAACTCGACCTGGTCGCGCCCGACCCGGGCGACGCGAAGCGATTGCTCGTGGCTGAAGTCAAGTGGCGCCGCCTGAGCGTCGCTGAGCGCAAGAACGTGCTCCGCCAGCTTGAAAGCAAGTGGTCCCACTGTTCCCTGCGCGCACGCCACCGGAACGTCCGCTTCGAGGTGCTCGACGCGGGCATCCTCGCCGAATAATTCCCCAGACACCGCCGCAGTCCTCCGGAGGGCAGGCCCTGGCGCCTGCAGTGCACGACGGCGCGACACCGTCCACAGCGCTCCCCAATATCTTTTCCAAAACGACCTTATGCTGCCAACCATCGCCCAAATCGTACTCGTAGGTCATCGCGTCCTTCTCGGCCTTCAGGACCTAATCCAGACGAACGCCCTTCTCGTTGACGCATCCTCTCCCGAACTCAGGGTCGGGTCGCCCGTAGAGCGTTCCCCTTGCGACGAACTGGTGAAGATGCGAGTCAGTCCAGCCGACCGCGACCTGCAGCACATCGTGCAGCTCCTTCAGCGAAATAGAGCCCGGCACAAGCAGCCGCCGCCATATTGGCGGTCTGATGCCATTCAGCGACACCTTGATTTGATACATCAGCGCATCACTTGCTATTCTTCGGTGTCTTGAGTAGTCGAGGATTAATCGGGATAGGGGAAAGCCTCGCGGCTTCCCCCTCCCACACCACCGTACGAACGGGTCACGTATACGGCGGTTCGGCAGATTAAGTTAATACGCATGAGTCCATTGTTCCGGAGCGGCTCAGTGGCAACACACGCATTGACCGGAGCATCATTTCTGGCCGCGCCAATCCCGCTTTCATCCCAGCCCGCAGGCTTACGCCCTCGGGACTCGCCGGATCCAATAGCGGTCTTCCTTGGCAAGCGATTTCTCCTCTCTTTCAATCCCCTCTCGGGGCACCGTTCGGGCCTTCGGATCGGACTTTCGTGGCTCAGCGCCTCGACCGTTCCTACTATGCCTTCTGCTGACTTCTCCACGATATTCAGCGCCCGTTTCCAGACACCCAGCTTCAATCTTCCGAAGCACCGGGGAGATCTCCCGGGGTAAGACACGTTACCTTCACCGCATAGACGCCGGATTTACAAAGCACATCCCGGCCGCAGATGGAGGGCTTCGCGGTCACGTGCCCGCTCGCCCCGGATGCACCACGCCTCATATCCGGTTTTTGTTCATCGCCCCGCAGTTTCGGATTGAGCTTCCTTCAGACCCCGCCTCACGGCGACGCCCTTCCCCTTCTCCTTGCCTTCGGCTCTGCGAAAACCTGGCAATCGGACTTGCACCGACTAAGGGTCCGCGCAAAAATAAAATCACATTTTAGAGCGTGTGGGAACGAGTGTGTAGTTTCACATCGGCAGAACTCTGTGCTGGCGTAGGTTCACCTCGTTCATCTGCGCGTCGGATACCTTGATGCCGGTCGGGTAGTCGCCATCGAGCAGAGTAGCATTGACGAGCAGACCGGTCACGGTCTTCGTGGTGCGAAGAAAGTTGAGTACGGTCTCGTAGCTCTCGAGGGGTTGGCCAGCCCAGTTCTTGCTGATCTCGCTGAACAGGCGATGCTCGATGGGGTTCCACTTGGATGTCCCCGGGGGGGGTAGTGGCAGACGGTGAGCGTGAGCCCGAAGCGATCGCAGAAGCGGGTCTGTAGCTGGTACTTCCAAGCCCGTGTGCGCGAGCCATTGCTGCCACCACAGCCGGCGAGGATGAGCCGGCGCGCAAGCGCTCGCGCAGCCCTATCCCGCCAGGCCGATCACCATGATCGTGCCGTTCGCGCCGGGCGGCATCGCCGACCTTACCGGGCGGCCGCTCGCCGCGGCAATGTCGCGCATCCTCGGACAGAACATCGTGGTGGAGAACAAGCCGGGCGCGGGCGGCGCCGTCGGCCATGCGCTCACCGCCAAGGCAAAGCCCGACGGCTACACCATCATGACCGCCCTTTCCTCGATCCCCGTGATTCCGGAGGCCGACAAGGTGAACGGGCGGCCCGCGCCCTACCAGATGTCGGATTTCACGCCGATCGCGCTGATTTCCGCGGACCCGACGATCCTGCTGGTATCCGCCGACAGCCCCTGGAAGACGCTCAAGGACCTGGTCGAGGACGCCAGAGCGCGCCCCGGCAAGATCAGCTACAGCACCTCGGGCATCTACGGCACGACCCATACCTGCCTCGAAATGTTCGCGCAGGCCGCGGGCATCAAGATGCTGCACGTGCCGTACAACGGCGGCGGGCCCTCGATGGCGGCGCTGTTGGCGAACCAGGTCAATGTCACCGCGCAGTCGCCCGGCGTCGCCAATCCGCACGTGAAGTCCGGCAAGGTCTGGGCACTCGCCTCCTGGGGCGCGCAGCGCCTGCCCTCCATCGCCGATATCCCGACCATGCGCGAATCCGGCTACGATGCCGAGTTCACCATCTGGGCGGCGCTGTTCGCGCCCGCCGGCATCCCGGCCGAGGTGCGCGAGCGGCTCGTCGCCGCGGCGCGCCAGGCGGTGCAGGAGCAGGATTTCCAGAAAGCCATGGCGGGCATGAACACGCCGCTCAATTTCAGGGAAGGCAGGGATTTCGAAACCTTTCTGCAAAGCGACGGCAGCCGCCTCGCCGAGGTGGTGAGGAAAATGGGGAAAACGGAATGAGGATCGTCAGGTTCACGGCGCACGGTGCGGACAGCGCGGCCGGCACAATACACGTCGGCGCGCTCGAAGGCGGCGAAGTCGTCGAGTTTCCGGGATTCGGCAGCGCGCAGGAGTTCATCGCGGGCGGCGCGGCGGCAATGGCCGTAGCGCGCCAGGCGATCGCCTCGGGCAAGGGGCGCCGGCCGCTCGCGGGCGTGAAGCTGCTCGCGCCGATCGTGCCCTCGACTATTCTGTGCAGCGGCTCGAACTACACCGACCACAACAAGGAAAAGGCCAACACGCCCATCTCGGGCAAGGAGCCGGAGTTCTTCGTCAAGACCGCCGACTGCGTGATCGGGCCGGAGGACGCGATCGTCCACGACGAGCGCCTCGCCAAAAAGCTCGACAGCGAGACCGAGCTCGCCATCGTCATCGGCAAGGCGGGGCGCTTCATCCCGCGGGAACGCGCGCTCGAGCACGTGTTCGGCTACACCATCGTCAACGACGTCACCGCCCGCGACCGGCAGGTGCGGCGCACGCCGCAGGGCGTCACCTGGTACGAGCTCGGGCGCGGCAAGGCCTTCGACTGCTCCGCACCGCTGGGGCCCTGCATCACCACTGCCGACGAAATACCCGACCCGCAGGCGCTGCGCCTGCGCACGCGCATCAACGGCGAACTGCGCCAGTCGGCCTCGACCGCGAACATGATCTGGAACTGCGCGCAACTGGTGCATTTCTTCTCGGTCAACTTCACGCTGAAACCCGGCATGGTGATCATCACCGGCACGCCGGGCGGCACCGCCTGGTCGGTGGATCCGGAACTCGGCGGCAAATGGATCGGCGGCGACGGCGGCGAGAAGCTCACCCCGGCCAAGGGCTACCTGCAGCCGGGCGACGTGATCGAATGCGAGCTGGAGAAAATAGGCGTGCTGAGGAATACCGTGCGCGCGGCGGCATAGGACCGGGCCATGAAACTCAAACCGCTCGGCCGTACCGGGGTTTCCGTCTCCGAACTGTGCTTCGGCACCATGTCCTTCGGCGGCGATGCCGATGAAGCCACCTCGGCGGCCATGTACAAGGCCACGCGCGACGCGGGCATCAACTTCTACGACTGCGCGGACCAGTACAACAAGGGCAAGTCCGAGGAAATCCTCGGCGCGCTGATGCGCGGGCACCGCAACGAGCTGGTCGTCACCACCAAGTGCTTCAATTCGACCGGCGACGACGTAAACGCGCGCGGTACCTCGCGCCGCCACGTCATCCGCGCGGTGGAAGCGAGCCTGAAGCGTCTGCAGACAGACCGCGTCGAGGTGTTCTTCCTGCACCACTACGACAAGCGCACGCCGCTCGAGGAATCCGTGCGCGCGCTGGAAGACCTGGTGCGCTCGGGCAAAGTCCTCTATCCGGCGCTCAGCAACTGGTCCGCCTGGCAGGCGCAGCGCGCCGTGGATCTCCAGGAGCGCCACAACTGGGCGCGCCTGCAGGTGCTCCAGCCGATGTACAGCCTGGTCAAGCGCCAGGCCGAGGTCGAGCTGCTGCCGATGGCCGAAGCCAACGGCATCGGCGTCATCCCCTACAGCCCCGCGGCCGCGGGCATCCTGTCGGGAAAATATGCCGGCAACGCCACCGGGCGGCTCAAGACCAACAAGATGTACGAAACCCGTTACAGCGAGCCCTGGATGTTCGAGGTGGCCGAAAAATTCGTCGCCTTCTGCAAGCAGCGCAGCCTGCACCCGGTCAGCACCGCCGTCGCCTGGGTCGGCGCCCATCCCGCCATCACCGCACCTATCGTCGGCGCGCGCAGCCTCGAGCAGCTGCAGGACTCGCTGAATTCCGTGCGCATCGAAATGACCCCCGCGCTGCGCGCCGAAATCGCCACCCTCTCCCCCACGCCCGCGCCGGCCACCGACCGGTTGGAAGAACTCAAGGCGCCGAAGGCCTAGGAGACCGCCTACTTGCTGATTGCCAGCTTCACGCCGAAACCCACCAGCATGGTGCCCGCCAGCTTGTTGAGCCACCCGGTAACGCGCGGGCTGGCCCGCATTCGCTCCGCGGCAAAGTGGGTGATGAGGATGACAATCACGCAGTAGAGCAACGTCAGGCAGGCAATGGTGAGAGCCATCGCGCCAAACGTGACCAGCCCCCGGTGCCGTGTGGGATCGACAAACAAGGGGAAGAAGGCCATGTAAAACACGATGGCCTTGGGGTTGAGCAAAGTGATCAGCATGCTTTGCCGAAAGAAACGGCGCGGCTCCATGTGGAGGATGGGCGCATCGCCGGGTTTGGCGACGATTATGCGCGCGCCCAGATACGCCAGGTAAATCGCACCTGCGTACTGCACCAGGGAGAACACCGCAGGATTCGAGGTGAGCAGCGTTGCCACGCCCGCCACGGCCAACCACATGAGCACCTGGTCGCCGGCTATCACGCCGGCCGTCGCAGCCAGGCCGCCCACAATGCGGCCCTTGCTGGTGGAAGAGATGATGGCCAGGTTTCCCGGCCCGGGGATCACCAGAAAGACAATGACCGCGATGACAAAGGCCCAGTAATCCGCGACGCCGAACATGGCTTCTCCAGATGCAAAAGCTGCGATGTCAGTCTAGCCCACCTCGCGGGCCGCGTGCGCCCACCTGCGCTATGCTGCGGCGATGAAAGTGTCTTCCTTCGAAACCATCGCCGCCGCCCTGAACCAGGCGGGCGTGCGCTATCTCGTCGCAGGCGGGCTGGCGGTGAACGCGCATGGCTACGTGCGCCTCACGCACGACATCGATCTCGTCGTGCAGCTCGATCCGGAGAACATACTCCCCGCATTTGCCGCCCTCGCCGGCCTGGGTTATCGGCCCCTCGTTCCCGTGACGGCGGTGCAGTTCGCGGATCCCACGCAGCGCGCCGCGTGGATCCGGGACAAAGGCATGACGGTGCTGAACTTCCATAGCGACCGGCACCTGACCGCAACCGTGGACATTTTCGTCACCAATCCGTTCGACTTCGACGCCGAGTACGCCGCCGCACTCCAGGCTGAGTTCTCACCCGGGACGGACGTACGCTTTGTTTCGATCCCCACCCTGATCACGATGAAGGAGCTTGCAAATCGCGCGCGCGACCGGGATGATATCGAGCACCTCCGCATGATCCTGGAAGAACAGCGCAAGCGATGAGCGACGCCCCGCAAGCCGACTGGTCGAACGCCACCTGGGAAGGCAGCCGCCGCGCCCAGCTTCGCGTCGCGCTGGCGCTGTCGGTGCGCGAACGGTTGCTGGCGATGCAGGCACTCGGCGAACTTTCCGAGCAGCTGGCGACGATGCCTCGCATGGCAGCGTCGCCCGTCGACCCGGGGAGTGCAACAAAAAAATAGCGGTCAGTCCAGCGTCAAGCCCAGTTCGCGCGCGATCGCGACCCATTGCGGACCGACCTCGCGGTTGAGCTTCTCGAATTCGTCCGCGGTCCAGGGCTTCGCGCGCAGGCCGAAATTCTGGTTCAGCGTGCTGATGCGCGGCGTATCGGCGGCTTCCTGGCCTTGAAGCCCTGCTCCGCGTAGGTCGGCGCCTCCGGCAGGCGCGGCGAGCGCAGCAGCGTTGGCACGGCGATGCTGCCGAGCGCCGAGGTGATCTGGCCCGAGGCAAGGTCGGTCCACATCGGCGCTTCGCCAGCTCGACGAACTCGCGCATGTTCGCCGCCTTCACGCCCGCCGCCACCGCGAGCGGCAGGTGCCCGGCATCGAAGCCCGAGACATAGGTGAAATCCTTGTCCGGGTCGTAGGGCATTTTCTTGTACAGCACGCGGTTCTGGTTGATCGCCGTCGAGATGGTGAAAAGGAAGGTGTAGCCGTCGGGCGCGGCCTTCGCCACTTCCGCGCACCCGATCATCGAGCCCGCGCCGGGCTTGTTCTCGCCTCGGCTCATGCCGCTAGAGGCTTCAGGCAAACGCGCGAAACGCGACCGGACTGAGTATCGGAATACGGGATTCCGGCGCGAGGGCGAGGAGGTCGCCATCGCCCGTGACGATGGCGTCGGCCTTGGCAGCGTAGGCGAGGCGGATGAACATTTCATCGTGCGGGTCGCAGCACCGCGGCAGACGGGTGCGGCTGCGCGGCTGCTTGATCGCTTCGGCGTGCTCCATGTAGTGGACGATGATGCTTTCGCGATCCTCCGGCGTCAGGCCGAAGCGGGGGTAGGCCAGCACCCGCACCAACTCGGCCAGCGTTTCATCCGACACCAGCGGGATCAACGCACCGTTGACGATGGCCTCGCGCAACCATGCCAGGGTGCCGGCGCGAAACACAAACGCGGAGACGACGACATTGGTATCGATCACCGCGCGCCGCAAACGGCCCATCAGGCCGGACTCTTTGCCCCGCCCTTCGGGCGCCGCGCCCAGCGTACCGCGTCGGCCACATCCTTCTCCGTGATGCCCAGCGATTCGATCTTGCGCCACACCGCGTCCAGGCTGTGCATCCGCACCGGCTTGAGAATGATTTCACCGTCCACCTCGCGCACGGCGAAATACTCCGCGCCCGGAAACTTGCTGACCACCGCCTTGGGCAGGGTGATCTGGTTCTTGGAGGTGAGCTTGGCGAGCATCGTAGTTTCCTTTATTCCTTACTGTAAGGAATAGCCACTATAGCGCCATCTTGCCAGGCAGGCAACCGGTCCGGCAATTGAACCAGTCGCCTATCCTGGTTCCCGCACTCACCGGGGATCGAGCTTGTCGTAGGTCCGCACGACCTTTGCGGCGATCCACGGCGCGACGGTCCGGTCGAAGGTCTTGAAATGCTCCGCCGCCAGATGCGCGTCGAAGGCCGCCCGGTCGGTGTAGATCTCGTAGAGAAAGATGCGCTCCGGCTTCGCCGGATCGGCGCAGACGTCGAACTGCAGGCAGCCCGGCTCTTTCTCGCGGCTGGCCGTGGCGTTGGCGATCATCTGCGCACGGAACTCAACGAGCTTCTCCGCCTTGATGTCGAATTCGACGGTAACGACGTACATTTTCTTTCCTTTCAGACTGGATGTTTCTTGCGCAGGTCGGCGACCTGTTCGGGCGTGAGGCAGCGTACTTTCTCGTGCCGCAACAGCAGAAAGAGCTTCGCGGTCGCCTCGAGTTCCTCGACTGCGTCTGCCGCCGCGGACAACGATGATCCGGCGACCACCGGGCCATGGTTGGCGAGCAGCACCGCGTGGTGCTTGCCGGCGAACCCGCGCACCGCCTGCGCGAGCGCCATGTCGCCCGGCGCGTAGTACGGCACCAGCGGCAGGCTGCCGATGCGCATCGCGTAGTAGGCGGTGAGCGGCGGCAGGACATCGGCGGGGTCCACGCCTTCCAGCACCGAGACCGCGACCGAATGCGTCGAATGCAGATGCACCACGGCGGCGTTCTTCGCGCGTTCCTCGTACATCGCCAGGTGCAAAAAGGCTTCCTTCGACGGCGCATCGCCCGAAACCAGGTTTCCCTTCCAGTCGAGCTTGGACAGGCGCGCTGGATCCAGCCGGCCGAGGTTCGAGCCGGTCGGCGTGAGCAGCCAGCCGTCGTCGCATTTCGCGCTGACGTTGCCGGTCGAGCCATGCGTCAGGCCGCGCTCATAGATGGAGGCGCCGAGGCGGCAGATGTCTTCCCGCAGCTTCGCTTCGCTCATGTCTGCATTCCCAGGGCCTTGTCGAAGAAGTCCACTGCGCCGAAGTTACCCGATTTGAGGGCAAGGGCGAGGCGCGGTTCGGAGGTCGACACAGTCCAGGGCACGCCGGGATCGATTTGCGGACCGATGCGCAGGGCGCGCACGCCAAGCGCATTGACTACAGCGCCCGAAGTCTCGCCGCCCGCCACCACCAGCCGACGCACTCCCCGCTCGATCAGACCGCGGGCGATACGCGCCAGGCACTGCTCGACCAACTCGCCCGCCCGCTGCGCGCCAAGCCGCGCCTGCGTCTTGCGCACCGCGTCGGGCTCGGCGGTGGCGTACACCAGCACCGGTCCTGCGGCGAGCAATGGTCCGGCCCACGCGAGCGCGGCAGCGGCAAGATCCGCTCCGTCGGCGAGCTGCAGCGGGTCGATGCGAAATGCCGGTCGCGCCTTCACCCAGTGCGCCACCTGCGCGTTGGATTGCGCCGAGCAACTGCCCGAGAGCACCGCCGCGTACCCACCCACTGCTGCAATCGCCGCATCGGATCCCTTGCGAATGCCGAAGTTCGCGGGCAGGCCCATGGCGATTCCCGAGCCGCCGGTGAGCAACGGCAGGTCCCCGCAGGCGGCGCCCAGGGCGAGCAGGTCTTCGTCCGCCACGGCATCGACAATCGCGTAGGCATGGCCTGAATCCTTCAACTTTGCGAAGGCCTCGCGCAGGGCGGCGGCTCCCTGCCGCACCGTCGGCAGCGCAACGAGGCCGACTTTGTGTTTCGTCTGGCGGCCGAGCACGCGCGCGAGATTCGCATCGCGCATCGGCGTGAGCGGATGGTCCTTCATCGGCGAATCCGACAGCAACTGCTCGCCGACGAAAAGATGCCCGAGGTAGACGGTGCGCTTGTTGGTCGGGAAGGCCGGACAGGCGACGGTGAACGGGGCACCCATCGCATCGAGCAGCGCGTCCGCGACCGGCCCGATATTGCCCGCGTCGGTCGAATCGAAGGTGGAGCAATATTTGAACAGGATCTGTTCCGCACCATGTTGGCGCAGCCATTGGAGCGCCGCGAGCGATTGCGCAACGGCTTCAGCGGCCGCCGTGGTGCGCGATTTCAGCGCCACCACCACCGCGTCGGCGTCCTCCGGAGCAAGACCGGCCGGCACGCCGATGGTCTGGATCGTGCGCATGCCGGCGTTCTGCAGCATCAGCGCGACGTCGGTCGCTCCGGTGAGATCGTCAGCAATGCATCCGAGTCGCATTCAGCGATCATCTATACGTTTTTTCACCCAACGGTCAACCCCGCCCGCAAACCTGCATAATTGATCCATGTGCCGCGCGCTCCTCTACCTCGGCCAGCCCGTGCTGCTGGACAACCTGCTGTTCCAGCCCGACTCGGCGCTGATCCGGCAAAGTTACATGCCGAAGATGCTGCATATGCTCAACCTCGCCGGTTTCGGCCTGCGCGCCTGGGATCCGGCCAGCGCCAATCCTGAGCAGGCCTACTCCTACTACTCGCAGTCGCTGCCGGTATTCGACCGCAACCTGCAGAACCTCGCCCAGAAAATCCGCCCCAGCTGCGTGCTCGGGCACGTGCGCGGCGTGGCCTACTCCACGCGCGTCGAGATCTCGCTGCAGAACGTGCACCCGTTCCACTTCGCCAACGTGCCGCTGGTGCTGGCGCACAACGGCGACCTGGCCGATTTCTCCCGCATGAAGCCGCTGTTGCTCGCGCACATCAAGCCCGAGTTCCTCGCGCAGATCCATGGCACCACCGACAGCGAGTGGATCTATGCGCTTTTTGTTTCCCAGTTTTCAGATTCTCTTGAAACGTTGGAAGAAACGGCATTGTTCGGTGCAATCCAGAGCACTCTCGACATCATCCGCGAAGCGCGCGCCAGGCTCGGCATCGCGCTCTCCTCCTCGGTCAACCTCTTTGTCGCCAACGGCAGCCAGCTCGCCGCGGTGCGCTACTGCTTCGATTTCGGCTGCTACCGTACCGAGGATCCCGCCAAGGTGCATGAAGCGAACATGAACTTCCTCTCGCTCTGGTACACCCTGGGCCGCGACTACGCGCTGCACGACGGCGAATGGAAAATGACCGGCGGCGCCGAGAACGCCGATTCCATTATCATCGCCTCCGAACCGCTCACCAGGGACACCGCCGCCTGGGTCGAGCTTCCCGAATACGGCGCCCTGTTCGCTGAAATCCGCAACGGCCGCCCGCACGTCGCCGTGCGGCTACTGGACTGAAAATAACCATGCGAAAAATCCTGCTTCTGCTCGCGTTCGCGCCCATCGCCGCACAGGCGCAGCAAGGCACATTCACGACCAAATCGATGACGCCGGAAATCGCGCTCAACGCGGCGCGCGCCGCCCTCGAGCATTGCCGCAAAACCGGCTACCAGGTCTCGGTGGCGGTCGTCGACGCGATCGAGTTCTAGAAACAAGACTGTCGTCCCCGCGAAGGCGGGAACCCAGCGAGCACGTCAGCCGGATTGCCGCAGATCATCCAGAAACTCCGACGCAGGCGCGGCACTGGTGACGAGCAGGTGATCGCGCGCCCGCGTGCAGGCGACATAGAGCAAGTGACGTTCGGTGTCGTACACCTCCTTCAAATCCGCATCGTCGCCCACCGCTTCGATCCGCTCCTGCAGCGGAATGATCTCGTCGTCGCAGGCCATCACCGCCACCGCGCGAAACTCCAGGCCCTTGGCCAGATGCATGGTGCTGATCGATAGATGGCCGCCGGTGGTCTCGCCACGTTCGTCGAAAATCTTGAAAGCGATTCCCGCCTTCTCGACTGCCGCGCGGGCGCGGTCGAACTCCCCAGACGATCGGACGAAGACGCCGAATTCGTGAGGCGCGATACCCGCCTTCGAATGTTCCGAAAGCCAGGTACCGACGGTCGCGATTTCTTCCTCTTGGCTGTCGAGAGTCCGGATCACGGGCGCCGCGCCGTTGAAGACGGACACCGTGTCACGCCGTTGATCCGTATTGCCGTCCACATCGGACACCTCCGGTCCGAGAAGGCGGTCGGCCTGCATGCGGATCTGGTGCGAGGTTCGGTAGTTGACGCGCAGCGTCCGCGACCGGCCGCGAATATCGACGCCCTGCACCCTCCAGGAGAATGGCTGCTGGAAAATCCGCTGACCGAGGTCGCCGGCGAAGAACAGCGCGTCCGGACGCGCATTTTCCTGACCCCCGCCGAGAGCGGCGAGGAAGCGCAAGTGGGCGATACCGAAGTCCTGCGCTTCGTCCACGACCGCGAAGTCGTAGGGCGGATTCCTGGTCTCCGCCATTGCCGCGGCCAACCGTCCGAACAACCCCGGGTACGTAATCAGGCTCCGCGCTGCCAGGCCCGCGCGCACGCGCTCGAAAATGGACCAGAGGACGGCGCGCTGCTGTTCCGGGAGGCGTGTCTTCCTGCCCAGGCGCGCGAGGTCGCGATACGCCTCCCAGCTATCCAGTTGCCACGCATCGACGATCTGTTCCCATTCCGTGAACAGAAAATGCCGGCTGAACTTGTGAGGATCGGCTTTTCCGGATGCTTCTTCCAGCAACTCGAGAACGACCTCGCGTGTCGCGAGATTCGCCGTGCCGGAGTGCGCCTTGTAGAGACGCTCGCCGACAGCGCCGATCGCGTCAACGTTGATACGTTCGGCAAGCTGCGGTGCATTGCTCACCAGGCGCCTGAGCCGGGTCCGGAGCGCATTGGCAAGGGTGTCGGAAAACGTCGTGAGCAGGACTCTGGCCTCGGGATGTCTCCGTGCGAGAAACACGGCCCGATGCAGGGCCACAATCGTCTTCCCCGTGCCTGGCGAACCGGAGACCCGTGCCGGCCCACTGTACTCCCGCTCGACCCACTGCCGCTGCTCCGGGTGCAGGAACACCGTCCACCTGTCCCACGGAAACTCAAGCGCGCGTTCCAGTTCTTCGACGTTGCCCATTACGCGGAACCGGCGCTGCGCGTCGGGATGGTCGAAAGGATTGCTTGCCACAGCGGTGGGCTGGGGCGCACGGGGTTTGCCGCCCGTCGCCAGTTCCAGCAGCGCCTCCGCCGCCTCGCCCGGCAGATGATCCGCCACGCTCAGCAGCGTGTCCTCCGTCGCGTTGCGCACGTCGGCCAAACACTCCGCGGGCACGCCGTAGCCGAGCAACTCCTCGTCCGAAACATGAGCAAGAAGCGGCATTGTGGCCGCGATCGGCTTCACGTTCTCCACGTCCTCCACATACCTCGGAATCAGGACTTCCTGAACCGTCTCGCGGATCTCCACCCACTGCGCGGCGCCCGTCTTCGGGTGCGTTTCCAGCTTGCGCCGTTCGGCCCAGTCGTAGGCCTTGTCGTGGTGACCCACGTAGCACAGAAGCAGACTGTCGGCCGTCTTGTGGACGATCAACCGGATGTCGGCGCTGACGCGCACCGACCAGAAATTTTTATCCTTCGATTTGTTGAGCTTGTGGAACTGCATCCCGGGGTTGGCCGGGTTGAGCTGCAGGTCGAAGGCGGTGGTCTTGACCGCCTTCTGCTCGTCGCCGGTCAGCCGGGCAAGGCTGTCGGTGAAGGTGTCGGCGATGCGGAACTCGATTCGCTCGTTCAGGCTCAACGTTTGAAGGTCGGCATCGCTCGAACCATGAATTCGTCAAACAACAGCACTGTGAAGGCCATGTCGCCGTGCGCCGGGCTGTAGATCATCCCTTTCCTGATCAACTTCGCGCGTACCGGCCCGAGGCTGGTGACCTTCACGCCCAAGGTGTCTGCTATGTCGCCAGTGCGATGTGCGCCTGGCCCCAATTCAGCCATTGCTCGCAAGAAGTTCCTTTCGCTCGGCGTTAACCGGTCAAAGCGCACACGGAAGAAGTTTTTATCCAGTCGAGGGATAACTGTGGCGGTGGCATTCTTGATGACCCGCAGCGTGATTGGGCTGGCCGTAGCGAGATTCCAGGCCTGGTATCCCCATTCCTGAAGGAAGTACGGGTATCCCTTGGTGAGCCGGAATACTTCCTTCAGCGCATTCGGCTCGAATTCCACCCCTGCGGCAAGTGCCGGTTCTCGAAGAGCTTTCGCGGTGTCTTTCTCCGAGAGCGCACCGATATCCGGGAAACTGAAGAGCCGCTCGGCATACGATTTCGATTCACCGGCGAGCCCCGGGAGGATCGGGAGGCCGGCTCCCAGCAGCACCAGCGGGAGCTGCCGTTGCTGTACCTTGTGCATCGCCATGATCAGCGCACCCAGTTCCTTGTGGCTGAAGTATTGGATTTCATCAATCAGCAAGGCTACGGCGCTTTTTCTTTCCTCGGCGGCTTCAGCGACGGCGACAAAGAGATTGGGCAAGTCAATCTCAAGATCGCCGCTGTCGGCGGCTCCTTTCACGGGCTCTATGTCCAGGCCGAAACTCACCTCACCGACGCTGACCTTGAGTGTGCCGATAAAGCCGCGCAGCACGGCCAAGCCTCGTTTTACCTTGTCCCCTGCACCGGCCGCCCGGTCCAGATCGTAGAGGAGCGTTCGCAGATTAGGCGCGATGAGCGGCCCGAGCTGCTTGTCCTCATGCGCTTCGAGGGAGAGCGTCCGGTATCCGGCGGCTCTTGCCAGCCGTTCGATTTCGTTGAGCAAGACCGTCTTGCCGACGCCGCGCAGCCCGGTGAGCAGCAGGCTCTTTTCAGACCGCTTCGCTTTGATCCGGCCAAGGAGAATGCGTGCTTGTTCGAGAATCGGGTCACGCCCCACGAGCTCAGGCGGCGGCGAGCCGGCGCCGGGCGAAAAGGGATTTTTGATCGGGTCCATGTATATCTATTTATATGCGGTTATACCTGATTCGAAGTATAAGCTCATAAAATCGCTATAAAACCAGCTTCGTCTCCACAGACCATTACTGTATGGATTTCCACCTGTTGCCGCAAGGCAATTGCCGGCTCCTCTCCAGCGGCGGTCGCACGTCTTACATCGCGGCAAACGCCTCCATTGTTAGCGCTCGATCCGGGAATGCCTTCAGCACCGCCTTGTCCGCGGTGACCAGCGGAATGCCGAGCGTGGATGCGAGCGCGACGAACTCGCAGTCGTAGGCGGACAGAGGCGTTTCGGCGGCAAGCTGGAACACTTTATCGCTTGGCACGAT
>CAMDRF010000073.1 GCA_945906765.1 Nitrosovibrio sp. Nv4
CGCGTGCGAGCTCGCTCTTCGGGCGGCCCGTACGGCGCGCATAGCGGGTCAGTGCCCCATCTACGTTCCGGTTCAGGGCCTGGCGACACCGAATTGAACGGGCCGCACGGCGCGCGCGTCGCCGTCCTTGCAGATCGAAAGCGCGAAACCGAGCACGTTGCGGGTGTCGCGCGGATCGATGATGCCGTCGTCCAGCATCAATGCGCTGGTGACGAAGGCGCTTTGCTGCCTCTCGAAGTTTTCAACTATTTGTTTTTTTAATTCTGAAATCTTTCCCTCATCAACTGCCTGACCTTTTCTCTTCATGCCGCCTTCCATCACCATCGCCATGGTGAGCGCCGCCTGTTCGGCGCCCATCACGGCGGTCTGCGCGTTCGGCCAGGAAAAAAGGAACCTCGGGTTGTAGCCGCGGCCGCACATGCCGTAGTTGCCGGCGCCGAAGGAGGCGCCGCACATGAGGGTGAGCTGCGGCACGTTGGCGTTGGACACCGCCTGGATCATTTTCGAGCCGTGCTTGATCATGCCGGCCTCTTCGGAAGCCTTGCCGACGAGGTAGCCGGTGGTGTTCTGCAGGTAGAGGATCGGCAAGCCGGCCTGGCAGCAGGCCTGGATGAAGTGGGTGGCCTTGGTCGCGCCCGCCGGATCGAGCGGCCCGTTGTTGGTGATGATGCCGACCTTGTGTCCCTGGACCGCGGCGTGGCCGCAGACGGTGGCCATGCCGTAGTCGGCCTTGAAGTCGAGGAAGTCGGAATCGTCGACGAAGCGCGCGATGGCTTCGCGCATGTCTACTGATTTTTTGTAGTTTTGGGGCATTACTCCCAAGAGTTCTTCTGCGGCGTAACGGGGTGGTTTTGATTTTCCCGGTTGTTCTGTTTTTATATTCAGGCGGCTTAAAACGTCACGGGCAAGGCGAACCCCGTCGGAGTCATCCTCCGCCAGGTACTCCCCCAGCCCCGACACATGCGTGTGCATCACCGCGCCGCCGAGTTCCTCGTCGGTCGCGATCTCGCCGGTGGCGGCTTTGAGCAGCGGCGGCCCGGCAAGGAAGGCCTTGGCGCGGCCGCGCACCATGATCACGTAGTCGGAGAGCCCTGGCATGTAAGCGCCGCCCGCGGTGGACGACCCGTGCACCACCGTCACCACCGGCAGGCCCGCGGCGGAGAGTTTCGCCAGGTTGTAGAAGATCGCGCCGCCGTGGATGAAACCCTCCACGCGGTACTTGAGCAGGTTCGCGCCGGCGGATTCGACCAGGTGCACGAAGGGCAGCTTGTTCTCCAGCGCGAGGCCCTGCGCGCGCAGCAGCTTCTCGCGGCCCATGTGCTGGATCGCGCCGGCGTCGATGCCAGAATCGCTCGCCACCACCATCGCGCACACGCCGGCGACGTAGCCGATGCCGGCGATCATGCCGCCGCCGGGAATGGATTTCTCCGGATCTGGGTTGTCGAGGCAGTAGCCCGCCATCGAGGACAGTTCCAGCCACGGCGCACCCGCATCCAGCAGGCGCGCGATGCGCTCGCGCGGCAGGATCTGGCCGCGCTTGTCGAAACGAGGCTTTGCTTTCTCGGATTCTCTTCTCGTTCTGTCTTCAAGATTTCTGAGACGGGAAACGAGTTCCAGCATCCGGGCGCGGTTGGCCTGGAAGGCTGCCGACGCCGGGTCGAGTTTCGACTGGATCGCGGGCACTAGGCCGCCTTAAAGCGCTGGCGCCTTGCGGTGGAAATCGGTCGCGCCCTGGTAGGCGTGCCCGAGCGCGAACAAGGCCGCCTCGTCGAATGGCCTGCCGAGCAATTGCATGCCGACGGGCATTCCGGCTTTGGTAAAGCCAGCCTGCAGCGACAGTGCCGGCACGCCGAGGAAATTTCCCGGACGGGTCAGGCGGGTGAGCCGCGCGAGCAGTGCGGCCATCGTCGGCCCGCCGCCGACGTCGGTCTCGGCGATGCCGGGCGTCTGGAATGCGACGACTGGAGCGTGCAGCACGTCTACCTTCGAGAATACCCGCTCGCTGAATTCGCGCAGCGCCACGCCGCGCAGGCGCAGGCTGTCGATATAGGCGGCGGCCGGGATAGCGAAACCCTGCTCGAGGCGCGCGCGCACCTGCGCAGAGTATTCATGGGGCCGCGTGCGCAGCCAGTTGCCGTGCACTGACGCCGCTTCCGAGGAAATGATCATGGTTGCGGCGGCGTTCCAGGCGTCCACGTCAGGCAGGTCCACCTCGACCACGGTGGCGCCGAGCGAGCGGAAGGTTTCGAGCGAGGCCTCCATGAGCGCGGCGATCTCGGCGTCGCAGCCGTCGTAGAAGTACTGGCGCGGTTTGCCGATGGTCAGCCCGGCGGCGGAGCGGCGCATTTGCGCAAGATAGTCCGGCACCTCGCGCGCTTCGGCCAAGGGATCGCGCGCGTCCGCTCCGGCAAGAGCGGAGAGAATCAGTGCGCAGTCTTCCACCGTGCGCGCGAGCGGCCCGACGGTGTCCATGCTGAAAGACAGCGGCATCGCGCCCGCGCGCGAAACTCGCCCGTAGGTCGGCTTGATGCCCGAGGCGCCGCAGAAGCTCGCCGGCAGGCGGATGGAGCCGCCTGTGTCCGAGCCGAGCGCCGCATAGGTGGCGCGCGCCGCGACGGCGGTTGCCGAGCCGGAGGACGAGCCGCCGGTGATGTACTCCGGGTTCCAGGCGTTGCGGCAGTGGCCGTAGTGGTAGTTATGGCCGGTCGGGCCGAAGGCGCACTCGGCCATGTTGAGGACGCCGAACTGGATCGCGCCGGCCGCGTCCAGGCGGGCGAGCGCTGTCGCGGTGGAGGGCGCAGGCCGCGACGCCCCGATTCTGCCGCCGTAGCTCGAAGCGACGCCCTCGCGGTAGTACATGTCCTTGTGCGCCATCGGCACGCCGTGCAGCGGTCCGCGCAGATGGCCGCGCGCGAGATCCCGGTCGGCGAGGCGCGCCGCGTCCAGCGCGAGGTCCGTGTCGATGCGCAGGAATGCGTTGAGTTTCGGCTGCACCGCCTGCGCCCGCGCGAGTGTCGCCTCCATGGCCTTCGCCGCGCTGACCTGCTTGTCGCGGATCGCCCGCGCCAGTCCGGCGCAGGACAGCTCCAGGATCGCGCTGTCGTTCAAGGAGCGCCCTTTCTCAATGCCGCGGTGTAGCCCGAGGCTTCGTCCTCGAAGGCAAGCTGCGCGAAGGCCTTGGCCGATTTGCCGAGCACCAGCGTGGCGAAGCGCGCGCCGGCTTCTGCGCTTTCCGGCGTCGAAGCGATGCCCTGAGCGCCCAGCAGCGCGGCCGCGACGTCGGGGGGGATGGAATTCGTCATGATGGATGCCTTTTTCAACTGTTTATTATTCGACAAGCTTATCCGCAAGCGCCGCCCCAATGCCGGCCGTGGCGGTCGGTTTCACACCCGCGCGCCGCGCGTACGCACAGGGCGCGCCCAGCGCGAGGCGCTCCGCCGCCTTTGCTCCGGCGATGACGCTGTCGATGACCGCGATGCCGGCGTCCGCAACGTAGGGCGCACACAGCGCGGCAAACCCGGCGAAACCCGCGCCACCGAGGATCACCGCTTGCGCGCCGTCATCCGCATGGGCGTCCTTGCAGGCCTGCGCCAGCGCCGCGACCGTACGCCGCGGATCCGCCGCCGCCTGAGCGCCCGTGATCTCGATCGCGCGCACGCTAACCAGCCGCTCGCGGAAACCGAGCGTCAGCGCGAGGCGCTCCAGCATCGGCGCCCAGCGCGGCCCGCCGGTGACGATGGAAAAGCGCGGCGCGCGTTCCGCCGCGGCGTGCATCGAGGCCTCGGCGAGCCCGACCACGGGCACCGGGCTCAGTTCGCGCAGCGCGAACAACCCCGGGTCGCCGAAGCAGGCGAGCAGCACCGCGTCGCACCCCTCGCCATGCTCCGCCCAGGCGTCGAGGGCGGCGTGGGAGGCGATGGCGAAGGCGGCTTCGCTGACGATGTAGCGCGCACCGAAGCGCCCCGTCGCCATGCGCCACTCGATTTTCGGGGCTGCGGCGCGCAAGTGATGCTCGACAAGCGCGGTCATCGCGCTGGCGGTATTCGGGTTGATCGCAAGGACCGCAGTCATTCTTCAGGCGGCCAACTTGAGGAGCACGCAGCGCGCCTCGTGCCCGCCGCCAACGTCGACGGCGCCGGGAACCGCGCGCAGGCACTCGTCGCGGGCGTGCTTGCAGCGCGGCGCGAACGCGCAACCGGGGGGCATCGCCGCGAGGTCGGGCGGCGAACCGGGAATTGCCTCGATACGCTGGCCGCGCAGTTCGCCGCGCACGGTAGAGGAAAGCAGTCCCTGCGTGTACGGATGGCGCGGCGTGCGGATCACCTCGCGCACCGATCCGGTCTCGACGATGCGGCCCGCGTACATCACCGCGATGCGGTCGGCGACTTCGATCGCGACGCCGACGTCATGGGTGACGAAAATCACCGACATGCCGAACTCGCGCTGCAATTCGCGCAGCAGCAGCAGGATCTGGATCTGCACCGTGGCGTCCAGCGCGGTCGTCGGCTCGTCGGCGAGCAGCAGCTTTGGCTTGCACGCGAGCGCGAGGGCGATCATCGCGCGCTGGCGCATGCCGCCCGACATCTCGTGCGGGTAGGCGTCGAGGCGCCTCTTTGCCGAAGGAATCTGCACCCGGTCGAGCATTTCGAGCGCACGGGCGCGCGCCGCCTGTTGGTCCACCTTCATGTGGCGCCGCACGCTTTCGGCGATCTGCTGGCCGATCGTGAAAACCGGGTCGAACGAGAGCATCGGTTCCTGGAAGATCATCGACACCGTGCCGCCGCGGTAGTCCTCCAGTTCGGCGCCGCTCAACGCGAGCACGTCGCGCCCTGCGACGCGGATGGTGCCGGTGACGCTCGAGCGGTGTGCCGGCAGGATCCTGAGCATCGCGCGCAAGGTGACGCTCTTGCCGGAGCCTGATTCGCCGAGCACGCCCAGCACTTCGCCAGGCGCCAGATCGAACGACACGCCGTTCACGGCCTGTATCGTCTGGCCGGTGCGCGAAAAACGCACCGTCAGGTCGCTGACCGAAACCAGGGGTTCGTCCGGCGCCCGCGGTTCCATCACGCGGCTTTCCCGGGTGCGCTGGAATGTCCGGAACCCGGTTGCGTCATCAGGCAGGCGACGCGATGCTCCGCGCCCGCGGAAGTGAGCGTGATGTCGCCGCGCCCGCAGATATCTTCGGCGTGCGCGCAGCGTCCCTTGAAGCGGCAACCGGGAGGCGGATCGATAGGATTCGGCGGATCGCCGATGAGCGGAGGCTGCTGCGTGCGGCGATCCGGGTCCATTGACGGCATGGCCGAAAAAAGTGCCCGCGTGTACGGATGGCGGGTGTCGCCGAAGACAGACTCCGCCGGGCCCGCCTCGGCGATCTTGCCGAGATACATGACTATCACGCGGTCGCTCATGTAACGCACTACGTTGAGGTCGTGCGAAATAAAAACATAGGTGAGTCCGAATTCCACCTTCAGGTCGAGCAGCAGATTGAGGACCTGGGCTTCAATCGACTTGTCCAGCGCGGAGACGGCTTCGTCGAGGATCACGATCTTCGGCCGCAGCGCGAGCGCGCGCGCGATGTTCACGCGCTGGCGCTGCCCGCCGGACAGTTCGTGGGGATAGCGCCCGGCAAAGCGCAGCGGCTCCAGGCCCACGCGCGCGAGCAGGCTGCGCGCCCGCTCGCGCGCCTGCGCTCGTGGCAGGCCGTGGACAATCGGTCCGAATGCGATCGAGTCCTCAACGGTGAGGCGCGGATTGAGCGAGGCGAAAGAATCCTGGAACACCATCTGCATCTTGCCGCGCGCTTCGGTAAGCGGCATCTGCGTGCCGACCGCGCGGCCTTCGAGGCGGATCAGACCTTCGTCCGGTTCGATCAGGCGCAGCAGCAGGCGCGCCATGGTTGATTTGCCGCAACCGGATTCGCCCACCACGCCGAGCGTCTCGCCTTGCGCGACATCGAAGGTGATGCCATCGACCGCGTGCACCGTGCCGCCGCCACGGCCCAGCAGGTCCTTCTTGAGCGGGAAATGCTTGCGCAACCCACTGACGGTAAGCAGGGTCATCGCGTCACGTCCATGGCTGAGCGCACGCCGTCGGATAACAGGTTGAAGCAGAATGAAACCAGGAAGATCATCAGCCCGGGCAGCGCGGCGACCCACGGGTTCTGGAAGATTGCGGTGCGCAGCGTGTTCAGCATCAGCCCCCACTCCGGCAGCGGCGGTTTGGTGCCCAGCCCGAGGAACGACAAGCCCGCGGCTAGGATCATGCACACGGACAGCAGGCTGGTGGCATAGACGAACACCGGCCCCATCACGTTGCCGAGGATATGCACGCGGATGATGGTGAAGTTACCCGCGCCGCTCGCGCGCGCCGCCTCTACATAGTCGAGCGCACGTACCTGCGTGGTGACGGATTCCGCCACGCGCGCGATCGGCGGGATGAACACGATGGTGAGGGAAAGGATGGCATTCGTGATGCCCGCGCCCAGCGCGCCGGAGATCGCCACCGCGAGCAACACCGAAGGAAAGGCGTAGAACACGTCGACGGTGCGCATGATCGCGGTGTTGACGCGCCCGCCATGAAATCCGGCGGTGATGCCGAGCAGGCCGCCGATGCCGAGCGCGCACAGCACCGGCACGATGCCCATCACCAGCGACAGGCGTGCGCCGAAAATCAGCCGCGACAGCATGTCGCGCCCCAGTTCGTCGCTGCCGAGCGGGTAGCCCTCGCTGCCGATCGGCCTGAGGCGCTTCATGACGCTCCCCTTGAGCGGATCCTCGGGCGCGATCCACGGCGCGAACACCGCCATCAGGATCAACGCGAGGATCACCAGCGCGCAGATCACGGTGACCTTGTCGCGCATCAGGCGCGAGAACACCGAGCGCCAGTAGCCCTGCGTCGGGGCGAATTGTGCCGCCGGTGCCGCCGATGCCGCCTCCCGCACGTCCACTGCCGCGGCGCTCATGTGCGCCGGATCCTCGGGTCGAGCAGCGTCTGCACCATGTCGACCAGCAGGTTGAGAAACACGAAGAACAGGGCAAGGAAAAGAATCGTTCCCTGCAGCAGCGGCAGGTCGCGCTGGAAAATGGCGACCGAGAGCAGGAAACCGGTGCCGGGCCACGCGAACACGGTTTCGACCAGGATCGAGCCGCCGAGCAGGTAGCCGAGCTGGATCCCCATCACCGCCAGCGCCGTGGGCGCGGCGTTCTTTACCACGTGCCAGAACACGCCCCGGTCCGAGAGCCCCTTGGCGATGAGCGCGGTGACGAACTCGCGCGACAGGATGTCGGCGACCAGCGCGCGCACCGTGCGCGTGATGATCGCCGTGGGAATCACCGACAGCGTGACCGCCGGCAGAATAACGAACTGGAGGTGCTCCCAGTCCCAAGCCCATTCGCTCGAGCCACCGGCCCCCATGCCCGTCGCCGGCAGCCAGTTGAAAAACACCGAGAAGATGATCACCAGCACCATGCCGAGCCAGTAGTGCGGCACGGATACGCCCGCCACCGCGAGCGAGGTGACCACCTTGTCCAGCCAGGTGCCGTTCCAGTAGCCGGCGATGAAGCCTAAGACGAGGCCGAGCGTAAAGCCGAAGGAGCAGGCGAAGAAGGCAAGCACGAAGGTGTTCGAGATCGCGCGCGCGAGTTCGCTATTGACCGGGCGGCCGGTGGCGATCGAGATGCCAAGGTCGCCCTGCACCGCGCGCGCCACCCACTTACCGAACTGTACCGGGATCGGCCTGTCGAACCCGTAATCGGCCTTGAGCTTCTCGATCAGCTCGAGCGACGCATCCGCCGGCAGCACCGCGGACAAGGGATCGCCGGGGGCGAGAAACACGAGCGAAAAGCAGATCGCGCTGACCGCGAGCCCGATCGGAATCACGTACAGCAGCCGGCGGACGAGATATAAGAGCAAAAAAAATCGGCCTGCAGGTCGCAGGCCGCCCTTTCGGGATTCGTTGCGCGGTTACTTCATGACAATCGGGGTCAGGTCCTGGAACCAGTTCTTGGCCTGCACGTAGCCGGTGACGCGCTTGGAGATCGCGCGCGGGCCGGTATCGTGCACCACGAACAGGAACGAGGACTGCTCCACGGCGTAGGCGTGCAGCCGGCCCAGCGCCGCGTCGCGCTCCTTGCCGCCGAAGGTGCCGCGCGCATCGGCCACCAGCTTGTCGAATTGAGGGTCCTGGATCCAGCCCCAATTGACCGATCTCGGCGCCACCATGCGGCTGTCATAGAAGCGGGCGAAGGCGAAGAACGGATCCTGCGTCGCGAACGAGACGTTGATCGCGTGCGCGCCGTTGGATTTCGGATCCTTGGCGCCGATGCGCCAGTTGTTGAACAGCGACTCCCAGACCAGCACGTCGAATTCCACTTCGATGCCGACCTGCTTCAACTGCTGCTGCATCAGCTCGTTCATCGGCAGCGGCAGCATTTGGCCGGACCCCGACTGCGAGATCTGCACCTTGACCTTGAGCGGCTTGCCCGGACCGTAGCCGGCCTCGGCGAGCAGCTTCTTTGCCTGGTCCGGGTCGTACTTGATGTCGAATTTCGGGTTGCCCCACCACGGATGCCCGGGCGGCACCGCGCCTTTGGCCGGCGCCGCGTAGCCGCCGAGCAGCTTGACGATCTCGTCGCGGTTAATGGCAAGGTTCATCGCCTGCCGCACCCGGATGTCCGCCGTCGGATGGCCCGGGACGTGCGACAGCTGCCACGGCCAGGTGTGCGGATACGGATTGGAAGTGATCTCGAAGCCGCGGCTCTTCAGCTGCGCGACCGCATCTGGCGGCGCGGCTTCGATCCAGTCGAGCTGGCCCGAGAGCAGCGCATTCACCCGCGTGCTCGCATCGGGCATCGGGATCAGCACCACGCGATCGGTCTTCGGCACGCGTTTGGCGTCCCAGTAGCCGGTGTTCTTCTCCAGCTCGAGCCGCTCGCGCGGCACCAGCCGCACGAATTTCCACGGTCCGCTGCCCACCGGGCTCTTGGCGAATTCGGCCCAGTTCTTGGTCTTCGCCCAGGCCGCCGGGCTGGCGATGAACAGGTTGGTGAGGTTGATCGGCACGAACGAGTCGGGTTCGCTGGTCTGGACTTCGACCGTGAGGTCGTCGATCTTGCGCGCCCCCATCACGGTGGGCATGCGCGGCGTGGTCTGGGCGACCAGTTTCGCGTCGTATTGCGGCGCGTCCTTCTTCAGTACCTTGTCGAAATTGAACACGACCGCATCCGCGTTGACGTCGGTGCCGTCGTGGAATTTGGCGCCCTTGCGCAGCCTGAAGATCCACTTGGTGTTGTCCTTGGCGTCGATGGTCCAGGACTCGGCCAGACCGGGGATGATCACCGAGGGCTTGTCGGCCGAGGACAGGTCCCATTGCGTGAGGCCGTCGAACAGCGTGATGCCGGTGAAGCGGTTGCCCTCGAAACCCGAATCGGGCTGGCTGGTGGTGGCCGGGACATCGGCGGCGGTCATGCCGATGCGCAACACGGATTGCGCGGACGCAAGGGGCGGGGCCAGCAATTGCGCCGCGGCAAAAGCGCCGGCAAGCAGTTTCATGGTGTGCATGGAAGACTCCTGTGATTAAGCATGTTCAATTCGGCGTTTCGCAGCCGGCGCCGTGATTGTGCATGAGGCGCGAGCCGAGTCAATGATCTTCGGTGTAAAGTTAACGCCCTATGCTCGAAATCAACCCGGCTCGCCTCTGGCAATCCCTCATGGATCTGGCGCAAATCGGCGCCACCGAAAAAGGCGGCGTGCGCCGCCTGACGCTGACCGACACCGACCGCCGCGGGCGCGACCAGTTCGTCGCCTGGTGCAAGGAAGCCGGCATGACGGTCGAGGTGGACGGCATCGGCAACATCTTCGGTCGGCGCGCCGGGACCGAGGCAGACGCGCTGCCCGTGGCCATGGGCAGCCATCTCGACTCCCAGCCCTCCGGCGGCAAGTTCGACGGCGCCTACGGTGTCATGGCGGGCCTCGAGGTCGTGCGTACCCTGAACGACGCGGGTATCCGCACGCGCGCGCCGATCGAGGTCGCGGCCTGGACCAACGAGGAAGGCTCGCGTTTCGTGCCCACGCTGATGGGATCTGGTGTTTTTGCAGGGGTTCATCCTTTAACTGAGGTTTTGAATCAAAAAGACGTGGAAGGAATCAGCGTTCGGGATGCCCTGAACCAGATCGGCTACGCTGGCAAGGCACTGCCGCACAAGCTGGGCGCCTATTTCGAGGCGCACATCGAGCAGGGCCCGGTGCTCGAGCAGACGAAGACCACCATTGGCGTGGTGCAGGGCGCCCTCGGTCAGCGCTGGTTCGATGTCGCGATCACCGGCCAGGACTCGCACGCCGGCCCGACCCCCATGGAGACGCGCAAAGACGCGTTGCTGGCCGCCAGCCGGCTGGTAATCGAGGTGAACCGCATCGCGACCGCCTTCCCGGATTACGCCCGTGGCACGGTGGGCTTCATGCAGGTCGAGCCGAACTCGCGCAACGTGGTTCCCGGCGAAGTGCGCATGACGGTGGATTTCAGGAACGCGAAGGACGCGACGCTTTCCGCGATGGTAGAAGAGCTGGAAAGAAATGTTGTTTCAATTGAGAAAGAAACCAGAACGGAAATCACACTGCAGGAAGTCGTCTACTTCCCGCCCAGCGAATTTGCCCCGGACCTGGTCGATAGCGTGCGCGAAGGATCGAAGAAGTTCGGCTATTCGCACCGCGACATCGTCAGCGGCGCGGCGCATGATGCGGTCTACATGGCGCGCATCGCGCCCACCGCGATGGTGTTCGTGCCCTGCGAGGGCGGCATCAGCCACAATGAAATAGAGAACGCGCGGCCGGAGGATATTGCCGCGGGGTGCAACGTGCTGCTGCACGCGGTGCTTGGCCGCGCCGGCAGCGCCTAGTTTTCCATCCAGGAGGGGGACGCAATGCTGCCGAAAATATTCCGCTCGCTGGCCGCGCTCGCCCTGTGCGCCGCCGCCGGCCTGGCCTGCGCGCAGGCCTGGCCCGGCAAGACGATCCGCATCATGGTCTCCTATGCGCCGGGCGGCGTCACCGATATCATCGCGCGCTCGGTCGCCCAGCCGCTCGCGGAGGCGCTCGGCCAGTCGGTCGTGGTCGAGAACCGGCCGGGCGCCGCCGGGGTGATCGGCACGGAGATCGTCGCCAAGTCCGCGCCGGACGGCTACACGCTGCTGATGTTCGTCGATGGCAATTCGATGATGCCCGCCGCGATCAAGGGCCTGCAGCACGACCCCGTGAAAAGCTTCACCCACATCACCCTTCTCGGCCGTGGGTCGCTTGTGCTGGTCGCGCATCCGTCGTTCCCGCCGAACACGCTCCAGGAACTGGTCCAGCACGCCAGGCGCAATCCCGCCGACATGGCCTTCGCGACACCGGGCAAGAGCGGTCCGCAGCACCTCGCCTTCGAAAGTATCAAGACGCTGGGCGGCTTCCAGGCCGAGCACATTCCCTACAAGGGCGGCGGCCAGGCGATCGTCGATGTGGTGGCGGGGCAGGTGAAAATCGGCATGCTCGGCATGGCGCCGTCGCTGCCGCACATCAAGGCGGGCAAGCTGAAGGCGATCGCGGTCACCGGGCGCGAGCGCGCCCCCGCGCTGCCGTCGGTTCCGACGGTGGCCGAATCCGGATTCCCGGGCTTCGAGGTGGCGCAGTGGCAGGGCCTGGTCGCGCCGGCCGGCACGCCCGCAGCAGTGATCAACCGGCTGCATGCCGAAGTGCTGCGCATCATGCGCATGCCGGCGATCGTCGAGAAGCTGGCGGCGATCGGCATGGACAATTCCACCAGCGCGACGCCTGAGGATTTCACGCAGTGGGTGCAGAAGGAAACCAATCGCTGGCCCGCGCTCTTCAAGGCGGCAGGCATCCAACCCGACTAAGGACAAACAGTTGAACATCCTCTTCATCACCTCGGACCAGCAGCGCGCGGATTGCTACGGCTTCGAAGGCCGCAACGTGCGCACGCCGCACCTCGACATGCTGGCGCGCGAAGGCACGCGCTTTGCCGCCTGCATCACGCCCAACATGGTTTGCCAGCCCTCGCGCGCTTCCATCCTCACCGGCCTGCTGCCGGCCACGCACGGCGTGTCGGACAACGGCATCGACCTGCCCGATGCGACGGGCGAGGCGGGATTCGCGGGCAGCTTCGCCAGGGCCGGCTACCGCACCGGCTATGTCGGCAAGGCGCACTTCAAGACTGCGCACAATTTCGCGCCGACCGGCACGCCCGAATGCCGGACGTCGCCGCAGCCGCAGGACTGGAACGGGCCCTACATGGGCTTCGAGCACGCAGAACTCATGGTCTTGGGGCACAACACCTGGCCACCGCTCCAGCCGCCGTTTGCCCAGCACTACGAGCGCTGGTACTACGCCGATGGCCGCGGCGAAGAGAAGAACCGCCTGCTCATGACCAAGCTGCCGCCGGTCGGCGACGCGGCGCAGACCTGGCAATCGGCGCTGCCGGTGGCCTGGCACAACTCGACCTGGATCGGCAACCAGACCATCGAATACCTGCGCGCGCACCGGAAGGAAAATGAAACGGAAAAATTCTGCCTCTGGGCGTCGTTTCCGGATCCGCACCATCCCTTCGACTGCCCCGAACCCTGGAGCCGGCTGCACCACCCGGACGAGGTGGACCTGCCCGAGCACCGGACCATGGACCTCGAGCGGCGCCCGTGGTGGCACAAGGAGAGCCTCTACGGCACGCCCAAGATGGCAGACGGGGAACTGCGCGCGTTCCGCGAGAAATCGTCGCGCACGCCGGTGCAGACCGATCAGCAGCTGCGCGAACTGATCGCCAACTATTACGGCATGATTTCGCTGGTCGATCACAACGTCGGCCGCATCCTCGCCGCGCTGGATGAATTCGGCCTGGCGCAGGATACGCTGGTGGTCTACTCCACCGACCATGGCGACTGGCTCGGCGATCACGGCCTGATCCTCAAGGGCCCGATGGCCTACGAAGGCCTGCTGCGCGTCGGCCTGCTCGCGCGCGGCCCGGGCGTGCCGGCGGGCAAGATCGTGCCGGATCCGGTGTCCACGCTCGATCTCACCGCGACCTTCGCCGACTACGCGGGCGTCAAGCTTGCCGACGCGCGCCACAGCCGCAGCCTCAAGCCGCTGATCGCGGGCGATGCGACGCGCGATTTCGCCTACAGCGAGTGGGACCTGCGAGCCTCGCGCTGCGGCGTCGACCTGTGGCTGCGCACCGTGCGCACCAAGACCCACAAGCTGACGCTGGAGACCAATTCGGGCGCTGGGGAACTCTACGATCTCGCCAACGATCCGCAGGAAATGGACAACCGCTTCGACGACCCCGGCGTGAAGGCGGTGCGCAAGGAACTCGAGGACATGATCGCCAGCCGGCCGCAGGACCAGGTCGCGCCGCTGCCGCAGATCGGCATGGCCTAGCCGTAGAGCGCGGCCAGATCGGCCATGTCTTTCACCGCGGGCAGCTCCCGCATGCGCACCACCAGTTTTCC
Organism: Nitrosovibrio sp. Nv4; assembly: GCA_945906765.1. GTDB lineage: Bacteria > Pseudomonadota > Gammaproteobacteria > Burkholderiales > SG8-39 > RBG-16-66-20. Next base: position 13,491 of record CAMDRF010000073.1, read on the forward strand.
CGCCCGATCGGCGTCGATGGCGCGGACAGCATTGGCAAGAAATTTCTTCTCGTATTCCTCGGCCGGCATCGGGTTTTCGGCGGAGCCCGCCACCTTCGGGATGTCGCGCTCGACGACGCGTCCATCCTTGAAGTGCACACGCATCCGTGCAGGATAGTCTCCGGGGAATGCCATGCCGGGATCGGTGGTGAAGCCGACCTTCGCCATCAGCGCGCGTGTGTCCGGATCGGTCGCGCGCGCGTCGGTCCAGGAGTCGATGGTCAGCGCATGGTCGGTGAGCGCGACCGCCATGTTGAACGGCATGCTCCAGCGCGCCGACCAGCCGTTGGTCGGCCGGTAGCGGACCTCGTGCGGCTCGAACATCACCGGCACCACCAGCGGATGCACCACGCATTCGACGCGCGCGATGCTCGCCGGCGTGACGCCCGCCTCCAGCCCGATCGACACGGCGCAATCCACATAGCCCTGCGCGATATGGTCGCAGGGGTAGCGCTTCGGATAGAGGAACAGGGCCTGCCAGTCGCTGCCAAGCGCCGCGCCGATCCCCGACAGGTCGTAGTTGCCTTCGCGCGCGTAGGCGCGGAAGTAGCCGTGCCGCCCTTCGAAGATGCTGCGCGGCCCCTTGAAGCCGTTCGCGGCTGCGCGCGCCGCGACGATGGCGCTCTGGCCCGCATGGCCCACCTGGATGCGTTTGGACCAGGGCTCGGGATCGCTCAGGAACTCCGCCGTGCCGCTGGCGAAGCTGCCGCAGATGCCGAGTGCGTTCGCCAGCGCCTCGCGGTCCAGACCCAGGAGTTTTCCCACGGCAAGCGCTGCGGCGAAGATGCCGGCGGTGCAGGTCGAATGGAACCCTAGCGCGAGCAGCGCGGGTGCGGCGCGTGTGAGACGGCAGCCTGTTTCGAGTCCCCCTGCCATCGCGGTGATGAACGCCTTGCCGTCCGCGTGCAGCCATTCGGCTGTCGCGAGCGCGGGCGGCGCAACGGCTGCGCTTCCGTGCCAGCGACCCGCCGAGTAGGTGTCGTCGAATTCGTTGCCGTGCGCGAGGCCGCCGTTGTAGAGGGTCGCCAGGGGCGCGGGCAGCTTCCTGCCGCCGCTGCCGATCAGCGTGCTCTCCGGTGCGCCGCCGCTCGCGCCGGCGATTTCCCCCAGGATCCGGGCAAAGTCCATCGGCGCCCCGAGCAGGCAGACGCCGATGATATCGAGCGTGTGGAGCCTCACGCGCTCGACAACCTCCCGCGGAATGTCCTCGTAGCGCAGCTCCGCGGCGAAGCAGGCAAGCTGCTCGGAGAGTGAGCCAGGCGTGCTCGCCGGCATCAGGCCGTTTTCCCGGGAGGAACGGGCGGTATGGGAGGCCGGCCGTGCACGCGGCGTGCGTGCTCGACCATTTCCGGGGTCGGGCGCGCATGCAGGTAGCCGCGGCGCGTCACGCTGATGCCGAAGCGCTTGAGGTCGGCCATGGCTTCGGCCATCTTCAGCGTGGCGGTCAGGCCGTCCACGATCGGCACTTCGTCGATGCGCGTCACGCCCGCGCGCGCGATGGCTTCGCTGAGATACAGCTGCCCGGGAATCAGCGCTTCGGCGCCCTGGCGGATCGCGCGCCTCGCCGCCTCGCTGAAAACCTCGACCAGCCGCGCCGGATCCTGCATGCCCTTGCTCACCTCCTCGAAGCCGGCGTCGATGAGCGTGGTTGGCAGGGCCCGATCGGCAAGCCCGAGCCTGCGAATGCGCAGGTCCATCATCTGGTCGAAGCCGGACTGGAAGACGAGGACCGAAAACCGGGTGCCCAGCAGGCAGGCGAAATGCATTGCCGCCTCACCGTAGCCGACCACCGGCAAGTCGACCAGCGAGCGTGCCTCCTCCAGTCCGGGATCCTGCACCGACCCGACGGCGAACACGTCGTAGCCCTCGGCTTGCGCCCGCAGTGCGTTGTCCAGAATGAACTGGACATGCAGCGAGATGAGGTAGGGGTAGACGACGACGTCCGCGGGCGAGTGCTTGCCGTACGTGCCCTCCGGAAGACCGTGGAACACGACCTCCACGCCGGGGCGGGCAATCGCGTGCGCGCGCGTCGCCAACCCATCGAAGTAACCCGGCGAGCGGCCGAGGTCCACCAGGCTCTGGTACCAGATGCGCATGTGAAGATCCTTGATTGTGGACTGGACTATATTGAATCATGACGCAAAGCTGGGACATTGAAACCGAACTTGTGGTCGTCGGCGCGGGGGCCTGTGGTCTGATGGCCGCGTTTGTCGCGGCACGGCAGGGTGTGGAAGTGCTGCTGCTGGAGAAGAGCGCGCGGCTCGGCTGCAACACCGAACTGGCGAGCGGCTCGATTCCCGCCGCCGGAACCCGGTTTCAGAAAGCGGCGGGCGTCGAAGGGACAGCCGAGCAGATGGCCGATGACATCCTGCGCAAGAACCGCGGCCAGGCCGACCCGGAGATCGTGCGTGCCCTGTGCCACAGGTCGGGCGAGGTGATCGATTTGCTCGTCGACGAGGTCGGCCTGCCGCTCATCCTGAACACGGACGCCGGGCGCTCGGGCTTTTCCTTCCTGCGCCTGCACAATCCGCCCGGGCGCACGGGCGGGCCGCTGATCCGTTCGCTGCACGATGCGCTGGGAAAATTTCCGAACGCGACCTTCGCCGATGAAACGCCCGGCGCGGGACTCCTTACGGATGGTCGGGGCGCCGTGACCGGGGTACTCGCGGGTCCCGCCGGCACGGACCGCATCGCCACCACTTTCCCGGACTACGCGCGCGGCACGGTGGGCTTCATGCAGGTGAAGCCGAATTCGCGCAACGTGGTCCCCGGCGAAGTGCGTATGACGGTGGATTTCAGGAACGCCAAGGACGCGACGCTTTCCGCGATGGTGGAAGAGCTGAAAAGAACCGCTGTTTCGATCGGCAAGGAAAGCAGAACGGACATCGCGCTGCGGGAAGTCG
>CAMDRF010000074.1 GCA_945906765.1 Nitrosovibrio sp. Nv4
GCGAGGAAACTTCGCTGCGCGGCGTAGCTCTCGGTGGGTTTCTTGGTAAAGCCGGATTTCGCGTAGTGATGCAGGCAGCCGATGATGTAGCGCACCAGCAGGCCCGCCTGCGCGTTGACGTCGGCGTCCGCGGGTTTTTGGCCGCCGTCGGCGCCGGGTGAGCGCAGCGCCTGCTTCAGCGTCGATTCAAAGCGTTCGTAGAACTGGTTCATGCGCGCCTGCAGGCGCTCGTGCTCGCCGACCAGCGCGTCGCCGGTCATGACGCGCACCATGCCGGGGTTCTTCTCGGCGAAGGCGAGCAGCATCTCTACCAGCTTGGATGCCTGCTTGCCGCCGTCGGTTTCGTCCTGCGCGATCTTGTTGGCGACGCTGAAGACCGAGGTCTCGATGAACTCGATGAGGCCCTCGTACATCTGCGCCTTGGAGGCGAAATGGCGATACAGCGCGGCCTCCGAGACATCGAGCTTCCCGGCGAGCGCTGCAGTCGTGATCTTTCCCCACTTCGGCTGCTCGAGCATCCCGGCCAGCGCCTTCAGGATCTCGAGCCGCCGTTCCCCTTTGACGCGCGGCATGGCGAAATTCTACGCCCAGCGCCCGCGCGTGGGACGCTCAATGCGCGTGGCGGAACACCAGCCGAGGCAGTTCCGTGACGGATTTGACGCGCAGGTCGGCGAACGGCATGCGCCGCGCCTCGCCGCTGACCCACACGGTGGACATGCCGAGCTGCTTGGCCGCGCGCAGGTTCTCCGGCATGTCGTCGATCAGCGCGCAGCGGTGCGGGTCGAGGTCGTGGGCCCGCAGCAGCACGTGGAAGCCCTGGAGCGCGGGCTTGGGACGGTAGCGCGTGCTCTCAATCGCGTACACCGCATCGAAGTAGCTCGTCAGGCCAAGCGCCTGCACCACCTCCTCGACGTAGTGCAGCGGCGCGTTGGAGAAAACCAGCTTCTTGCCGGGGAGACGCGCGAGCGCGTGCTTGAGCCCGTTGTCGCGCACCACCATCCCGGCAAGGTCTGGAAACTGGTGCGTCTCGCGCAGGAAGTCCTTCGGATCGTGCCCGTAGTGTCGCACCAGGCCGCGCAGGGTCGTGCCGTAGCGCTCCCAGAAGAAGCGCCGCATCTCGTTGGCCGCCTCGTCGTCGAGCCCGAAGTGGCGTTTGAGGTAGTCGTTCATCTGCAGGTGCATCGACGGAAAGATGTGCCGCCGCGCATCGTGCAGCGTGTTATCCAGATCGAAGATCCAGACCCGCCGCGACGGCGGGTATTTCAGGATGCGCATTTGACTTGGCTACTTGCTGCGGATCAGGGTGCCGACGCCGGTGTCGGTCAGCACTTCGAGCAGCAGCGCGTGCGGCACGCGGCCGTCGATGATGTGGCAGGCCTTGACGCCGGAGCGCGCGGCATCCAGCACCGAGGCGATCTTCGGCAGCATGCCGCCGGAAATCACGCCCTTCGCCACCAGGTCGTCGATTTTCTTCGGCGTCAGGCCGGAAAGGAGCTTGCCTTGCTTGTCGAGCACGCCGGGTGTGTTGGTGAGCACGATCAGCTTCTCGGCGCGCAGGATCTCGGCCAGCTTGCCGGCCACCAGGTCGGCGTTGATGTTGTAGGTGGTGCCGTCCGCGCCGGTCGCGATCGGCGCCACCACCGGAATGAACCCGGCCTGCTCCAGCGCGGCGATCACCAGCGGATCGATGGATTCGATCTCGCCGACCTGGCCGATGTCGATCTTGCCGTTGTCCTTGTCCGAAGGCAGCAGCAGCTTGCGCGCGCGGATGAACGCGCCGTCCTGGCCGGTGAGGCCCACGGCCTTGCCGCCCGCCTGGTTGATGAGTTCGACGACTTCCTTGTTGACCTGGCCGCCGAGCACCATCTCGACCACGTCCATGGTCGCCGCGTCGGTGACGCGCATGCCCTGCACGAAGGTGCCCTTCATGCCCAGGCGCGCGAGCGCGGTCTCGATCTGCGGCCCGCCGCCGTGCACCACCACCGGATTCATGCCGACGAGTTTCAGCAGCACCACGTCACGCGCGAAATCCGCCTTCAGGACTTCGTCGGTCATGGCGTTGCCGCCGAATTTCACGACGATGGTCTTGCCGTGAAAGCGCTGGATGTAGGGCAGCGCTTCGGCAAGGATGCGCGCCTTTTCCGCGGCTTGGGCGTCGTGATTGGCAGGTGCGTCCATATACACGCGCCGATTGTACAAAGATATGGCGACTAGCATGAAGTTCTGACAACCGGTTTCAAGCCTCCCTCTGCCGACTCCCACCGAGCCCGCCGACTTCCGCGCCCAGATCGAGAGCCTGCGGCCTTATCTGCTGCGCTATGCCACGCTGCAGCTGCGGGATACCGCCGCCGCCGAAGACGCGGTTCAGGAGGCCCTGCTGGCGATAGCGAATTGGATGGCCTGTTCGACTGGCGCGGCCATTGGGAAGAGGCGCCCGACGCATGGGAGCAACCCGAGGGATCCCTGCGGCAAAAGCAATTCCTCGCCGTGCTGGAGGCGTGCCTGCGTGCGCTGCCCGAGCGCACCGCCCGGGTCTTCATGATGCGGGAGCACCTCGGCCTGGAGACGTCAGAAATCTGTAAGGAGATAGGGATTACCGCGACCCACTGCTGGGTGATGCTGCATCGGGCCCGCATGGCGCTGCGCCTGTGCCTGGAAAAAAACTGGTCCGCAAAGTGATGATGCTTTCGTGCAAGGAAACGACGCGCCTGCTGTCGCAGGGTCAAGATCGCGGGCTCGCATTTGGCGAGCGGGTCGCGCTGCGCGTGCATCTTGCGATTTGCAAAGGCTACCGCAACGTGAATGCGCAATTCCGTTTCCTGCGTCTTGCCGTGAAAGAACTGGCCCGGGATGGAGACCAACCAAGAACCAGCTGAGTCGCGCTGCGCCGGCTGCGGTGCGGCGTTCACCTGCGGCATGCAGGCCGGGCAGGAACCGTGCTGGTGCGCCGGGCTGCCGCCGCTGGAGCCGATCCCCGGTCGAGGTTGTATTTGCAGTTCCTGCTTCGAACGGGAACTGGACGCGAGGACGCCGGGTTAGAAACTTCCGCGCAAGCCCAGGAGGACACCGCGACCGCCGAGCGGTGCCCTGTCCTTCAGGAACGAGCTGTGGTTGCGTGCCTCATTGTCGAACAAGTTGTTGATTTTCAGGAACGCGTTCAGCGCCGCCTCCTCGAACGCGAAGTTGTAGCCGAACACGAGGTTGACGAGCGTGTAGCCGTCGGTGGGCAATTCGTTCGCCGAGACGCGGTTCTGCGCGCTCGCGTGCACCAGATCCGCCCGCGCCGTGAAGCGGTGCAAGCCGTATTCGAGGCCAATGCCGATGCGCGAGGGCGAGATGCGCGGCAACGGCTGCCCGGTGCTGCGGTCGTAGGCCCGCACCATGTCGCCCTTCAGGTCGAGATCGATCGTCCCGATCCGGTCGTAAATGCGAAAACGGCTCGAGGCTTCGATCCCGCGGAATATCGCGGGCACCGCCCGGTAGCGGAATTCGTTCATGATTGCCTCCCCGCTGCCATCGGCGACGCCATCGCCGTCCGCATCGACCGGATTCAATTCGCCATCGGTGCCGCGGGTGTTGCCGCTGCTGAAGGCCGCGAGGAAATTCTTGAACTGCGTCCGGTAGACGCTGACGCTGGCCGAATGCGCGCCAGCGCGCCAGCGCAGGCCGACATCGAACGATCGCGAGCGTTCCTTGCTCAAGCTGCCGTCCCCCACCTCGAATGCGCCGGTGGCCACGTGCGGGCCGTTGGCGTACAACTCGTAATACGTCGGCGCGCGCTGCGTCGTGGACAGGTTGGCGGCAAGCGCAAGGTCCTTGTTCAATGCGTAAAGCAGGCCGAAGGCGCCGGACCCGGTGGAGAAATTGCGGCTCTGCGCGGGATCGAAGCGCGGCAAGCCCGTGCCCGCATCGACCGGCCCTCCGCCTTCAGAACCGACGCGCGTGCGATCGCCTCGCGCGCCGAAGGAGAATTTCCATTTGCCCAGCGGCAGCTCCTCATAGAGAAACATTCCCTTCGCATCGGTGTTGGCCTTCGGCACGAATGCTTCCGCGCCGAGGGCCGAAAAATCGAACCTGGTGAGCTGCAGGCCGAAGGCGCCGGTGAGCGGACCGAGCTTGCCGTGGTTGAGTTCGAGACGGCCGTCATAGCCCCGGTTCTTGAACGTGGTGTTGGGCGCGCCGTTCTCCAGTTCCTGGTGCTGATAGTCGCTGTGGCCGAGCTTGAACTTGACGCCCGTGATCACGTTGCCCAGTTCGCGCGCCTCGCCCGCGAGGTCGAGCCGCTCGCTCTTCATATCGATGCGCACGGCCGCCTCGGCCGGCGAGCCATAGTTGGCGTTGTAGGCGCCGTAGGACAGTCCGAGATGGCCATCGCCCCATGTCGCGGACGCGCCGAGCGTGCCGCCGGAGGCCTTGGCATTACTGTTGGGCAGCGTGCCCTCCGGTTGAGCGATGCCGGGACCGTCCACAGCGCGCCGGCGCGTCGAGCGCGCGAATCCCGGAATGGAAAGATCCTTGGTCGAACGATCGAAGACGTCGGCATGGACCGCGAATCTGCCGTTGCCGGCTTCCAGCACCGCGCCCAGGCTGCGTTCGCGGTCGGCGCCGCCGGCGCGCGGTTCCACGCGCCCCGAGACACCGTTCAACGGCGCTGTCGGTATGCGGTTGTCGATCACATTCACCACGCCGCCCACGGCATTTCCCGCGTACAGGACCGCGGCGGCTCCGCGCACCACCTCGATCCGCTCTGCGACCAGCGGGTCGTACGGCACCGCGTGGTCGGAGGACAAGGAGGAAGCATCCAGCGTGCCCGTGCCGTTCTGCAGCACTCGGATGCGGTCGCCATCCAGGCCGCGGATCACAGGCCGGCTGACGAACGGGCCGAAATAGGTCGAGCTCACGCCGGGCAGGCCGTCGAGCGTCTCTCCGATCGAGCTCTTGCGCTGCCACAACAAGCGCAGGCCGGAGAGCGTGTCTGCCGGCGACACTAGGTCGAAAAGGCTGCTGCGGAACGGCGTTGCGGTAACCACCACGGAATCCAGGGTCGGTTCGGCCGGCGCCGGCCGTGGCGTCTGAGCGCCTGTGCCGCAGGTCCACGCGATCAAGGCGCCCGCGATCGCGCGGGCGCAGGTATTTTTTTGCATTGCACACTCCCGAAAGACGAATGAATACCGGGGGCGGATCGCCCCCGGCGGTTACGTCACTTCAGGAATGCAGAGGAGGGGCCTGGCTGCGGTAGGCGAGAAACAGCGCCCCTGAGGGAATTGCAGCTTTGCCGCAATCAGGGGCCTCGCTGACGCGGGAAGAGACGGCGACAGTATTCGAACTTCCATTTACACAGGCGCCGAGCGCCGCGATCGCGTCGCACAGCGGATCCGGCGCGCGATCGTTGCGGTGCTCGCCACCGTGACCGCCGGCGAGGTGGATGAACTCGCCCGCCTCGTCAACGTGCTCAATCGGGTGGACGAGCGCGTTCTGCCAGGCGACGAGCAACGCGGCTGCCAGCAGGAACCGCAGGCTGCGCGCGAATTTCATGGGATCACTTCGCCGGAACGGCGTCGGTCAGGCGGTAGAAGACGCCGGTCGGGTCGTCTTTCAGCACCTCGAGCTTGCCGCTGAGCACGATCGCCTCGAAGCCGTAGGTGACCGGCTTCTTCGATTTCACCTCGACCAAGCTCTCAGGCCCGCCGGGCATGCAGAACGAGCAGCTCTGCGGCATCGCCGAGAGGATGAAGTGGCTCTGCTTGTCACCCATCTCGAGCGGCATCATGAATCCCTGCACCTTCACTTCCTTCTTGTCGAGGGCGGCGACACCGGAAGAGAACTGCAGCACGTAGCGATCCTTGAGCTTGACCAACTCGACCTGCGCGAGCAGCCTCCAGGACACCACGTCCTTGCGCTCGGCGAGCGGCTTGGAATCCGCGCCCGGCACGGGCGCCTGCGCCTGCGGCGGCTGGCCGAACTTGCTCTGGCCTTGGGCCGCCAACGGCAGCAGCAGCGCGGCGAGCAGGACGATCCTTCTCATGCTTGCAATTCTACCCCTGCTGTCAAGCCCGCCCTCAATGCCGATGTCTCATGCCGCAAACCTTTCCGATTGCGAGATTCTTGCAGTCCTTGGTGAGCTGGGTATGGCATTCCTTCTCCGGCTTGCCGGACTCGAGGCACTTCGCGGCCGCTTCATGCGCCGCAGCAATGGTTCTGTGAGTCGCCACGTCCTGCTTCACGTGCCCCTCATCCTTCTTCTGCGCCTGTGCCAGCGTCATCGCGGGCAGCAGGCAGGCCAATGCGATCCATCGTTTCATCTCGCTCCTCCTTTTCTCAACCTTCGGCCAGCACGCCGGCGACATCCTTGCGGCTGGCGCGCAGCCCCGGCAAGAGCGCGGCGATCAGTCCGACGGCCAGCGCCCCGCCGACGATCCACCACTCCTCGGACAACCATAGCAGGCCTGTCAAGGGAGCCTGATTCTGCGCCGCCAGCAGTCCGCCGATGAGCCCGGTGGCCGCGTGCCCCAGCGCGAGGCCCAGGGCCGCGCCCAGCAGCGAGAGCATCAGCCCTTCGAGGACCAGCAGGCCGAAAAGTTTCCCGCGCCCGGCGCCCAGCATGCGCATCACCGCGAGGTCGTAGCGGCGCTCCTCCAGCGCGTTGGTCAGCGCGATGAACACCGACAGGCCCGCAGCCAGCATCAGCACCACGCCGAAGGCGTGCAGCACTTCGATGCCGACGCCGATCATGCGGAACAGCCGCGCGCTCTCGTAGGCGGGCGAGGCGGCCTGAAGGTGTGGATTGGCGTTCACCTGCCGCGGCATCGTGGCGGCGGCGAGCGGCGTGGCGTAGCGGATGAGCAGCGCCGTGATCTCCTGGTCCTCGTCCTTCTCGCCCTCGGTGCCGTGCACCGCCCAGACCGATTTCACGTCGGTGAGCACGAGGCGGTCGATCACCGTGCCGGTGGGCGCGAGCACCCCGACCACCTCGTAGGGCGCGTCGTCGTGGGCCTCGCCCTCCCCGCCCATGCCGTGCGCGCCGGTGAAACTCGCGCCGACGCCAAGACCGGTGGCGCGCGCGGCCTCCGCCCCCAACACCGCCTGCATCGGCTTCTCCCACAGCCCGCCCGCGGCGAGGCGCGCGCCGTAATGCCCCGGGTAGTCGTGGTTGGTGCCGACGATGCGATGGCCCTTGTAGCTGTCGCCCAGCGCCATCGGGATCGCCTTCTTCACGGCGCGGTGCGCGGAGAGGTGTCTCGCCTCGGGCAGTGGGATGTTCCCGGCGGGCACGTCAATATGGAACACCGCCGAGAGCACCAACTGCATCGGGCTGCCCTTGGCGCCGACGACAAGGTCGATGCCTTTGGCGTCGCTCAGCATGCGCGACTCGATCTGGCGCGAGGCGAGCAGCAGTACCGCCACGGTGGCGACACCGAGCGCGAGCAGCAGCACGTTCAGCGCCGCGGCGAGCGGGCGCGCGCGCAGGTAGGCGAAGCTGATGCCCGCCAGGGTCATGTAATCAGTTCCAGGCGCTTTTCGAACCGCGCCCTGGCGCGCTGGTCGTGGGTCGCGACGATCAGGGTGGCGCCGCACTCCTGCGCCTGATTTTGAAGCAGATCCAGCGCTTGAACGGAGTTCGCGTCGTCCAGGTTCGAGGTCGGCTCATCGGCCAGCAGCAGTTTCGGCCGGTTCATCACGGCGCGCGCGACCGCCACGCGCTGCGCCTGGCCGTGGGACAGCTCGTGGGGCTTGGCCGCAGCTTTTTCTTTCAGGGATAGCTTTTCCAACAGCTCGGCCGCGCGGGCGTGGTTAGACGGAAGACCCGCCATATAGGAGGCAAGAAGAAGATTCTGGAGCACGCTCAGGCTCCGCACCAAGTGCAGTTTCTGCGGCACGATGCCGACGTTGCGGCCGCGCCACCGGTCCAGCGCCGAGCCCTTGAGCTTCGCGAGCGGCTCTCCGCCGACCTCGATTTTCCCTTCGCTGGGCGTGAGCAGCCCGGCGACGAGGTTCAGGAACGTGGTCTTGCCGCTGCCCGAAGCGCCGTGCACCAGCCAGTGCTCGCCGGCGCCGGCCTCGAAGCGCTCCAGCGCAAGCGCAACCCGGGCGCCGTAGAGATGCCGGATACCCGAAAGCCGGAGCATCAGCTCAGGCGAGGCATTCTTCCAGCCCGGCGAGGAACAGGTCCTTCGGCAGCTTCTTGCCGATGAACACCATCACCGAGCGCTTCTTGTCCTTGCCCCAGGGCTTGCCCATGTCGCCGCCCATCATCATGTGCACGCCCTGGAACACGACGCGGCGCTGGTTGCCCTTCATCCAGAGGATGCCCTTGTAGCGCAGCAGGTCCGGCCCGTAGACCTGGATCATGCCCGAGAGGAACTGCTCCAGCTTGTCGCCGTTGAAGGGTTTCTCGGAACGGAACACGAAGGACTCGACTTCGTCGTGATGGTCGTGGGGCGTGTCAGCGAGAAATTCCGGATCGAGCTCGAGGATCGCGTTCAGGTTGAAGCCGCGGATGTCGAGGATTTCCTCGATCGGCGTTTCGCCGAAATGCACCTTCTTCACCTGCGCGCGCGGATTCATTGTCTTTAGTCTTTTGATCAACTTCTGGTTTTCTTCTTCCTGCGTCAGATCAGTCTTCGAAAGCAATATCCGGTCTGCAAAACCCACCTGTTCCTGTGCTTCACGGAACTCGTCCAGCTGCGCGGACGCGTGCTTCGCGTCCACCACGGTGAGGATCGAATCGAGCAGGTAATAGCCGCCGACGTCCTCGTCGGTGAAGAAGGTCTGCGCCACCGGACCGGGGTCGGCCATGCCGGTGGTCTCGATGATGACGCGGTCGAACTTGAGCGTGCCCTTGTTGCGCCGCTCCTTCAGGTCGCCGAGGATCTTGATCAGATCGCCGCGCACCGTGCAGCAGATGCAGCCGTTGTTCATCTCGATGATCTGCTCGTCGCTCTTCTCGATGATCTCGCTGTCGACGCCGACCTCGCCGAACTCGTTCTCGATCACGGCGATCTTCTTGCCGTGGTCTTCCTTGAGGATACGGTTGAGCAAGGTGGTCTTGCCCGCGCCGAGAAATCCCGTGAGGATCGTGACCGGCACCATCTCGTTTTGTTCCATAAGCGAATCCTGATTCAGTTTCAACTACAAGGGGCCGGATTCTACCCCGATGAACCCACAAATCAGGGACAGACCACGTTTTCCGCCTATGAACGAAACAGGTCCGGTTCCACGTCCTTGGTCAAAGACGCGGGCGACGGTCTGCCGGGCATTCCCCTGACCACGCGCCGGCCAACTCTCCGAGCAACGTCGCGCTGAAAGGTCTCTGTGCCCAAGGCATAGCCCCCATTCGTCGTCGCCCGAATTTCGCGCAGGAGATCTGAGTCGAGATGGCTTCCAAACAGCTTTCGATACTCGTATTGCCGTTCGCAATCGTCTCGTCCCAGGCACTCGTAGACGCGGTGCGGCGTGATCAGGAAATCCCGGATTCCCTCGGCGTTCGCCCGATAGCTTGACCAAGCGTAGACGCCGGGACGGGTAACGATACCTGCACGCACAGGATTTAGTTCGATATAGCGTTGGCAGGCGATAAGGTAGTGCTCCGACTGCACCAAGCACGAACGATAACGCCCTTCCCACAGGGTGCCGGTGCGGCCGTATCGGCGATTCATGTATTGCGTATGCAGGACGCCAAGCCTCTTGAACAGCCTGCCGCAGCTTTCCGCCTCCTGCGGGGTAAGCAAGAAGTGAACGTGATTCGTCATGAGACAGTAGGCGTGCAAAGCGCAGCCTTCTTCGCCGAGAAGCCGGCCCATCTGTTGGACGAAGAATGATCGGTCCTCGTCCTTATGGAAGCAGGCAGCGCGATTGTTTCCGCGCAGAACAGCGTGCACGGGAACGCCAGCAAGCATGATCCGGGCACGTCGTGGCATTCAAGATCAACGAAGGTGCGGCCACTTCGTTGACCGGAAAACGTGGTCTGTCCCTGATTTAGGTTCGAAGAATCAGGAGTCCCTTGAGGTAGTCGCCTTCGGGGAAGTTGAGGGCGACGGGATGGTCGGCGGCGGCGCCGAAGCGTTCGATGATTTTCGCGTCCACGCCCGCGTCCGCGGCGGCGCCGGCGACGATGGACTGGAACAGTTCCGCGGAAACGCCGCCGGAGCAGGAAAAAGTCGCCAATAGCCCGCCGGGTTTGAGCAGCTTGAGCGCCATCAGGTTGATGTCCTTGTAGGCGCGCGCCGCGTTCTTGACCTGCGCTGCGGTGGGCGCGAATTTTGGCGGATCGAGCACGATCAGGCCGAAGCTCCTGCCGCGGTCGCGCAGCAGGCGCTGGTAGGCGAAGACGTCGGCCTTCTCGAACGCGATGCGCGAAGCGTCCAGCGGATTGGCGGCCAGGTGCTCCCTCGCAATATCCAGCGCCTCGGCGGAACTCTCCACCGCGGTGACGTGCTGCGCGCCGCCGGCCAGCGCGGCGAGCGAGAAGCCGCCGCTATAGCAGAACGCGTCCAGTACCTCGCGCCCTTCGGCAAGCGCGCGTATCCGCTGCCGGTTATCGCGCTGGTCGAGAAAGAAGCCGGTCTTCTGCCCCGCCTCGACGTCGACACGGAAATTGAGACCGTGCTCGACGATCGGGCAGCGCTTCGCCTGGCTGTTGCCGCGCACCGCAGGCGGCTCGGCGCCTGCGGTCCTCGCCCAGCCTGTCTTCGGCGCCAGTCCCTCGAGACCTCGCACCTCCGCGTCCGAGCGCTCGTAGATCGCCGCGCAACCGGTTGCGGCGGCGAGCGCATCAAGGATCGCTTCGCGCCAGTGCTCGGCGCCCGCCGACAGGAACTGCGCCACCAGCACATCGTCGTAGCGGTCGACCACCAGGCCCGGCAGCCCATCGGACTCGCCGTGCACCAGGCGCATGGCGTTGGCGTGGCGGCTGGCGGGCAGTGCGGCGCGCAGGGCCGCCGCGGCCTTGAGTTTCTTTTCGAAGAATTCCTTGTTGATGGTGACGCCCGGATCAAAACTCCAGACGCGCGCGCGAATCTGCGATGCCGGGCTCCACGCAGCCAGCGCGAGGATCTTGCCCTCCGCGCTTTTCACCAGCATCGTTTCGCCGCTGTCCGGATTTCCATCCACGCGCTCGATCGCGCCCGAGAAAATCCACGGGTGGCGGCGCTTCACGGACTTGTCGCGTCCGGCTTTGAGGACCAGCGTTTTCATTTCTTCCTTGCGCGCGGATGCGCGGCGTCGTAGACCTTCGCCAGCGCCTGGAAATCGAGATGCGTGTAGACCTGCGTGCTCGATATGCTGGCGTGGCCGAGCATCTCCTGCACCGCGCGCAGATCCTGCGAGGATTGCAGCACGTGGCTGGCGAAGGAGTGGCGCAGCATGTGCGGGTGCACCGAGGCGCCCAGCCCCTGGCGCTTGGCCCAGATGCGCAGCCGCGCCTGCACCGTGCCGGCTGCGATGCGCCTGCCGCGCGCGCCCACGAAGAGCGCGCGCTCCTGTGGTGCGGCGAGCAACGCGCGCGCCTTGAGCCAGTCGCGCAGCGCGTCGCGCGCGCGTCCGCCGACCGGAACGGTGCGCGTTTTTCCGCCTTTGCCGGTCACGGTGACTTCGCCTTGCTTGAGATCCAGCCTGCCATCATCCGCATCAAGCGCGACCAGTTCCGCAAGCCGCAAGCCCGAGGAATACAATAATTCGAACATGGCCCGGTCGCGCACGGCTTCGGGCGCTTCGGAAGCCGGCGATTCGAGCAGTTGCTGGGCCTGTTCCACCGAGAGCGCTTTCGGCAGATGCCGCGGCGATTTTGGCGCGCGCACGCCCTGCACCGGATTGGCGCAGAAACCACGATGGCGCGCCAGCCACTGGTACAGGCCGCGCCAGGCCGACAGCGTCAGCGCCAGCGTGCGGCCGGAGAGCCCGGCGGCATGCAGCCGCGCGACGAAGCGACGAATATGCGCTGCGTCGAGATCCCGCAAGGCCGTCTTTTCCTTCAATTTGAAAAGCACCTCCAGCGCGCGCGAATAGTTCGCCAGCGTGTGAGAGGAAAGACGTCTCTGGTGCTCGAGCGTCTCGAGCCAGGCCTTGCCGAATTCGGGGTCGGTCACTTCCGCGCGGCTAGCGCGCCCGCGCTGAGCTCGCCGATGCGGCGCAGGTAGAGCGTGCCCATTTCGGCAAAAAAGCGCTGCGGGTCTTCGCTGCCGAGCGCAAGCAGGCCGATGGTGCGCGTCTGCCCGAGGGGCACCAGCGCGATTGAGCGAATGTGCTCCCGGGCCTCGCCGAACCACGGCAGAAAGGCATTGTCCGCCGCCGGACCGCACAGCGGCGCGCCCATGGTCGCGGCCTTGTCCTGCAGTTCGGCCGCCACCGGCGAGCCCTCGATCGTGTCCGCGGTCAGCGCTCCCCCCCACACCCGCAAAGCGACGTGTGGCACGGTGAAATCCTCGCGCAGGTGGAAGTAGAGCGCATTCGCCGTCGACGCGAAGTCGCCCGCGCCGAGCAGCGCGAGCGAGAGACGGTGCACCTTTTCGCCGATCGCGTCGTTGTCTTCGCCGAAGCGCACGAACTCGCCGAGCCTGGCCTCGAGCAATTTGACCTTCTCGCGCAGCGAAACGATCTGGCGCTCGGTGAGCGGAATCGCCCGCCCGCCGTGCGGATGCGGCACGTAGATCGTTTCGAGCAGCTGGGGATTCTGGTCGAAGAACTGCGGGTTGCTGCGGAGGAACTGCGCGACGTCTTTTGCGTCCATTGAAGCTTTCTATAGTTCGATCATGCCTTCGAACACACTTGTTGCGGGACCCTTCATCCAGACGGCATTGTCGCCGCCCGCCCAAGACACGGTCAACGTGCCGCCGGGCGCTTCGACCGCCACCGGCGAATCGAGCAGGCCGCGCAGGATACCGGAGACCACCGCCGCGCAGGCACCCGTGCCGCAAGCCAGAGTCTCGCCCGCGCCCCGTTCCCAGACGCGCAGCGCGATACGCCGGCGGCCGCGTACCTGCATGTAGCCCGCGTTGACCCGGTTCGGGAACCTCGGGTGATGCTCCAGTACAGGGCCCTGGGTCGTCACCGGAGCGCGTGCAACGTCGGCAACGACCTGGACAGCGTGCGGATTGCCGATGGAGAGAATCGCGAGATCGACGGGTTTGCCTTCAAGCTGGAGTTTTTCATTCAGATTCTCGATTTTCGGCGGCCCCATATCGACGCTCACGTCGCCATCGTCCTCGAGGCGCGGCACGATCACGCCGCCCAGCGTTTCGACACGAATCTCGCGCTTTGACGTGAGCTCCCTGGCATGCACAAACTTGACGAAGCAGCGTGCGCCGTTGCCGCATTGCTCGACCTCGCCGCCATCGGCGTTGAAAATGCGGTAGCGGAAATCCACGCCGGGTTTTGACGATCGCTCGAGCACCAGAATCTGGTCGCAGCCGATGCCGAAATGACGGTCGGCGAGTTTTTGCAATTGACTTGAGTTCAAAGAAAAAGGGACGATAGAACAATCCAGAACTACAAAATCGTTCCCTGCTCCTTCCATCTTGGTGAACGCGAGCCTCATTGATTACACCCCATGGCGCGCCAGCCGTTCTTCGACCAGCCTGCCCACCTGCAGCGCCAGCGCCAGCGCCTGCCGCCCCTGTTCGCCGGTCACCAGCGGCGCGGTGCGCCCGCGTACCGCCTGGAAGAACGCCTGCGCCTGCGCGCGCAGCTCGTCGGCGCGCGCGAACACCTGTTCGGATTCGACGATGCCCGCAGTGTCACCCTCCGCGCCCTTGCGCACGTGGCGCAGCCGTTGCTCCTGCAAGTCGGCCGAGACATACGCATCGTGCCGGAAGACGCGCAGCTTGCGCACCGGAGACTGGCTGACGCGGCTCGCCGATACGCTGGCGATGCAGCCGTCGGTAAATTCGATGCGCGCATTGGCGATGTCGATCGCCTCCGTCAGCACGCGAAAACCGCTCGCGCTGACCTGCTCGATCGGCGCCTTGGCCAGCGCCAGCACCAGGTCCAGATCGTGGATCATCAGGTCGAGCACCACATCGACATCCGTGCCGCGCGCCTTGAACGGCGCCAGCCTCTCGATATCGATGAACAACGGCCTGCCCCCCTGCGCCGCCAGTGCCTGGAACGCCGGATTGAAGCGCTGCAGGTGGCCCACCTGGAGGACCAGCCCCCTGGCGCGCGCAAGATCGAGCAGCGAATCGGCCTCCTCCAGCGTGCGCGAGAGCGGCTTCTCCACCAGCACATGCACGCCCGCCTCGAGGCAATCGCGCACCACGGCGTGGTGCCGCTCGGTCGGAACGGCGACGCAGGCGGCATCGAGCCGATGAAGCAGCTGCCGGTAGTCGGTGGCGTGTCCGCATCCGAGGGAGCCGGCGATCTGTGCCGCGCGCACCCCGTCCGCGTCGACGACCGCGACCAGTTGCGCATCGCCGCTGGCGGCGAATTTCTCGGCATGGAACTTGCCCATGTAGCCGACGCCGATGACCGCGGTACGGAGTTTTGTCATTGATAGTTCAGTAAAAGTGCGCCTCGCCAGCGGGACGCGTCTTGAAGCGCTTGTGCATCCAGAGATATTGTTCCGGCATCTCGAGAACCCGGCGCTCGATGTACTCGTTCATGCGGCGCGTATCGGCGGCCAGGTCCCCGCTGGGGAAATTGTCCCATGGCGCCTCGATACGCAGTACATAGCCCGCGGCGCCGGGCAGCATGCGCGTCACGCAGGGCAGCACGCGCGCCCCGGCGACCCGCGCGATGCGCGACAACCCCGGCACTGTGGCCGCGGGCACGCCGAAAAACGGCACGAAGATCGTGTCGCGCGGACCGTAGTCCTGGTCGGGCAGGTAGTAGAACGGCCGGCCTGCGCGCATCGCCGACAGCGTGGCGCGGATGCCCTCCTGGCGCGATACCAGGCGCTGGCCGCCAAACCTGCTCCGGCCGCGCTTGAGCAGCTCGCTGAAGCGCGCGTCCTTCTGGTGGGCGTACATCGAAACCATGTCCTCTTCGCAGGAAAGGCGCGTGAAGCCCGCGTCCAACCCGGCGAAATGCGGCGCGAGGAGAATGACTGGAGCGCCCCCGGGTTTTTCCATCAACGCGCGCAGATGCTCAAGTCCTTCGATGCGCACCAGCCGCTCGATGCGCGCGCGCGGCGCCCACCAAAGCAACGCGCGATCGACGAAACTGCGGCAGAACGCCCGGAAATGCGCCCTTGCCAGGGTTTCCCGCTCGTCGCCGTTCATCGCCGGAAAGCATTTTTCGAGATTGATGCGGGTGACGTGCCGACGCTCGGGGATCAGCCAGAAGGCAAGTACGCCCACGATGTTGCCGATCACGACCAGAACCCGGTAAGGCAAGAAATGCGCAATCCACAGCAGGACGAAGATTATTTGTCTCACTCTTTTTCCGGGGCACCTTTCGGGCGCTTGTAACGGTTGTAGCCCCACAGGTATTGCCCCGGGCATTCGCGGATCAGGGCCTCGAGCGCGCGATTCATGCGCCGCGTCCCGCTCTCGCCCGCTTCGGCCGCGGGCAGGGGCCTTATATGCAGCACGTAGCCTTCGCCGCCGGGCAAGCGCTCGCCGAACGCCAGCAAACATACGCTGCCGGGCCGTGCCGCCAGCCGGGCCGCGAGGGTCATGGTGTAGGCGGGCCTGCCGAAAAAATTCACCCACTCACCCTCGCCTTCGCCGGGCACCTGGTCTGGAAGAATGCCGACCGCTTCCTTGCGCAGCAACGCAGCGAGCAGTTCGCGCACCCCCGACAGGTCGGCGCGCGCGAGGCGCACGTGGTCCTGGCCGCGCCCCTTCTCGATCATCGGCTGCAACCAGGCGAACTTGGGCGCGCGGTAGAGCACGGTGATCGGGAATTCCTCGGCGGCGATCTTGGCCGCGATCTCGAAGCAGCCCAGATGCGGTGTCAGAAACACGATCCCCTTGCCGGCCGCGCGCGCCGCATCCACATGTTCGCGTCCGTCGACGCGGCGCACCAAGGCAGTGGCCTCCGCGGCCGGCCGCAGCCACACCGCGGGAAGCTCGGCGAGCAGCCGGCCGGCGCCCGCGATCGCCGCGCGGCGCGTGGCGGCGTCGCGATAGCCCGCGGCTTCGAGGTTGGCGCGCAGATGGCGCCGGTAGGTGGGCGACAGCCCATACATCGCCCACCCGAGCAGCGCGCCCAGGGCGTGCAGGATCGCGAGTGGAAAACGCGCGGCGAGGTTCATCAGGAAGCGCGACATCTGGTATCCTTGCAGCCCCTTTTTTGAAGCAATCCCAAAGCGATCACATGAGCGAATTTCTCTTCACTTCCGAGTCGGTATCCGAGGGCCATCCGGACAAAGTCGCGGACCAGATTTCCGACGCCGTGCTCGATGCGATTCTAAAGCAGGACCGGTTCTCACGTGTCGCCGCCGAGACCTTGGTCAAGGACAACCTGGTGGTGCTGGCCGGCGA
>CAMDRF010000075.1 GCA_945906765.1 Nitrosovibrio sp. Nv4
AAGATCCGCCGGCGCTCTTGGTGGTGTCGTACGGGTTCAGCGTGGCGCCGAACACCAGGTTGAAGGTGTGGCTGCCGGCCGCGAATTCCGGCAGATTGGTCTTGCCGATGGTGATCGCACCAGCCGCCGACAGGCGCTCGACGAGGAGATGGTCTTCCTTGGGCACGTTGTCGCGGTATACCAGCGAGCCGAAGGTGGTCCTGATGCCGCGCGTCGGCACATTGTCCTTGTAGGCGATCGGCAGCCCGGCAAGGAATTTCGAAGCATTTGATTTAAAATTTCTGTCAAACTTTTTTGCCGCGGAAAGTGCAAGCTCGGGCAGAAAAGTCACGATCGCGTTGACTTCGGGATTGACGCGCTCGATCTGCGCGATGAACGCTTGCATGACTTCGGTCGCGGAAAGCTTGCGGCCGCGGATCAGCTGCGCGAGTTTCCGTGCCGGGGTAAAGCAGAGTTCTTTCATAGCAGCACGATATCGTATTGTTCTTGCATATAGCCAGCCTCGACCTGCATCGAGACCGGCTTGCCGATGAAATTTGAGAGCATCGCGAGTGCGCCGGACTCCTCCTCGTGGAACAGGTCGCAGACCGCTTGCGAAGCCAGCACCCGGAATTCGCGGGCGTTGAAGGCGCGCGCCTCGCGCAGGATCTCGCGCAATACTTCATAGCACACGGTGCGCGCGGTTTTCACCTCGCCGCGGCCGCCGCAGCTCTGGCAAGGCTCGCACAGCACGTGCGCGAGCGATTCGCGGGTCCTTTTCCTCGTCATCTCCACCAGCCCGAGCGCGGTGAAGCCGCTGACCGTCATGCGCGTGCGGTCGCGCGCGAGCGCGCGCCGGAACTCCTCCAGTACCGCGGCCCGGTGCTCCGCCGAATCCATGTCGATGAAATCGACCACGATGATGCCGCCCAGGTTGCGCAGGCGCAGCTGGCGCGCGATGGCCTGCGCCGCCTCGAGGTTGGTCTTGAACACGGTATCGTCGAAGTTGCGCTGGCCGACGAAGCCGCCGGTATTGACGTCCACCGTGGTCATGGCCTCGGTCTGGTCGATCACCAGCGTGCCGCCCGATTTGAGGTCGACGCGGCGCGCAAGCGCCTTCTCGATTTCCTGCTCGACGTTGTAGAGCTCGAACAGCGGCCGTTCTCCCGTGTAGTGCTGCAGCTTGCCGGCGAGACCGGGCATATACGCTCTGGCGAAGTCCGCCAGCTTCTGGTGGTTTTCGCGCGAGTCCACGTGCACCGCCGAGGTGCCGTCCGACACCATGTCGCGCAGCACGCGTTGTGCGAGCGACAGACCCTGGTACACAAGTTTCGGCGGCTGCGCGCCCGCATTGACTCCTCCGCAGCGCTGATGGACGTCGCGCCACAGGTGGCGCAGATACTCGATGTCGGCGCGCAGTTCCTCGTCGCTCGCGCCTTGGGCGACGGTGCGCAGGATGAAGCCGCCCTTTTCGTCGGCCGGAATTAGTTCCTTCAGCTTCTCCCGCAGCGCCGCGCGCCCGGCTTCGTCCTCGATGCGCTGCGAGATGCCGATGTGCGGATCCTGCGGCAGGTAGACGAGCAGCCGGCCCGCGACCGAAAGCTGCGTGGAGAGCCGCGCACCCTTGGTGCCGATCGGGTCCTTCATCACTTGCACCGTCACGGGCTGGCCCTCGGCGAGCATCTTCTCGATCGGCTTGCCGGGTTCGGTCTTGCCGTTCTCTTGCGCTTTGCGGTGTTCCCAGATATCAGCGACGTGCAAGAACGCCGAACGCTCCAGGCCGATCTCGACGAACGCCGACTGCATGCCGGGCAGCACGCGCACGACACGGCCCACATAGATGTTGCCGACCAGGCCGCGGCTTGCCTCGCGCTCGACCACCAGTTCCTGCACCTGGCCGGCGGCGAGCACCGCGACGCGCGTCTCCTGCGGCGTGATGTTGACGAGAATTTCTTCACTCATTTTCGCCGCTCCCGCTGCGCTTCCATGCGCTCGAGCAGCTGCGCCGTCTCATACAGCGGCAGCCCCATGACACCCGAGAAACTGCCACGCAGATTGGTGACGAACTGCGCAGCGCGGCCCTGGATAGCGTACGCGCCCGCCTTGTCGTCGCATTCACCGGTTGCGAGATAGCGCTGGATCTCTTCGTCCGACAGCGGCTTGAATTGCACTTCCGAGACCGAGAGAGCGTTTTCGGCGCACGACTCGTACACGAGGGTGACCGCCGTCAGCACCTCGTGCGACCGTCCGGAAAGCGCAGCCAGCATCCCGGCCGCCTCCCGCCGATTGGCCGGCTTGCCGAAAATGCGGCCCTTGAGCGCGACGGTGGTGTCGATCCCAAGCACGGGCGCCTCGGGAAGCTTCCCCGCTTGCATGCGCTGCCAGCCCGCCTCCGCCTTCGCGCGCGCGAGGCGCTGCACGTAGCCTTGCGCGGGTTCGTCCGCCTCGACCGCTTCGTTCACGTCCACCTCCAGCACCTCGAACCGGACGCCGATCTGCGACAGCAGTTCGCGCCGTCTGGGGCTGCGCGAAGCAAGATAGATGCTGCGATCGAGCTGGGTGATCACGGAACCGCGAAGTGTAGCAAAGCTACTCTCGGTGATACGGATGTCCGGTGAGGAGCGTGGCCGCGCGATAGATCTGTTCACATAGCACCACCTGCGCCAGCGCGTGCGGCAGCGTGAGCGCGGACAGGCGAAGCAGCAGCGATGCCTTCTTTTTCAACGCCGGGTCCAGTCCGTCGGCGCCGCCGATCACGAACGCCGTGGGCTCGCCGAGCAGCGCGGCGAACTGCGCCGTGGTCAGATCCCTGCCGCGCTCATCGAGCGCGACCAGGCGCGCGTCCTTAGGAATTCTCTCGTGGATTTTTCCCGCGGACGAGGGTTTGAGCTGCACCAGCTTCACTTCGTAGCCGCGCGGCATGCGCTTGAGGTACTCGTCGCGGGCGCTCTGCGCCCAGGCCGGGAGCCTATTTGCGACGGCGAGGACGTGCAGTCTTGCCACGAGCTGGCTTTTTCGGTGCTGAGGTGCGTTTTGGTTTTGCCGTCTGCTTTAGTTTCACCTCTTTTCCGCCCCAGAGCTCTTCCAGGTTGTAGTGGCTGCGCACCGCCGGGTGCATCACGTGGACCACGATGTCGCCCAGGTCCACCAGCACCCATTCGCCGTTGCGCCGGCCCTCGACGCCGACCACCTTCGCCCCCAGCGCCTTGAGCTTTTCCTGCACATGGGTGGCGAGGGCGTTTACCTGCCGGTTGGAGTCGCCGCTCGCGATCACCACGCGCTCGAAATAGGCGGTTTGCCTGGCGACGTTGAATACCTGGATGTCGCGCCCCTTGACGTCTGCCAGCGCCTCGACCACGGCGCGCTGCTTTCTGCGAATGTCCATCAGCGGTACAACCTGTGGTCGCGAATGTAGCCGAGCACCGGCGGCGGCAGCATCGCAGAAACATCCTCGCCGCGCGCGAGGCGCGCGCGGATATCGCTTGCTGAAATCGGCATTGGGGTCATGGGAATTATTTTCGCTTTCGTTTTCAGATTACATCCAGGTCTTGCAAAAACGGCGTAGTCGCACAGTTTCTCGATATCCGCCCAGCGGTGCCAGGTTTCGCGCTTCGAGTACTGGTCTGCACCCATGAGCAATATCCACGATTTGCCAGGGAAGTCCTTTTGCAGAGAAGCAAGCGAATCGAAGGTGAAGCCGCTTGCCCCCGGCTGGAGCTCGCGCTCGTCCACGGCGTAGCGCGGCTCGCTGGCGGTGGCGAGCTTGAGCATGGCGAGGCGGTGCGCCGCCGCGGCAACTGGAGCCGGGCGGTAGGCAGGCGCGCCGGTCGGCATCCATCGAACCTGCTGCAATCCCAGCTCGTGCAGCGCCGCACGGGCGATCGCGAGGTGCGCGTTGTGGGCAGGGTCGAACGTACCGCCGAGGATACCGATCCGGGGTGTCAACGAGGGGCCACTAACTGCGCACTTCTCCGTGCCCGAGGACGACGTACTTCTGCGTCGTCAGCCCTTCGAGTCCGACCGGGCCGCGCGCGTGCAGCTTGTCGGTCGAAATGCCGATCTCCGCGCCCAGACCGTATTCATAGCCGTCGGCGAAGCGCGTGGAAGCGTTGACGATCACCGAACTCGAATCCACTTCGCGCAGAAAACGCTCGGCGCGCGCCCGGTCGCCGGTGACGATGGCGTCGGTGTGCTGCGAGCCGTACTTGGCGATGTGCGCGATGGCTTCGTCCAGGCCCTTCACCACGCGTATCGAGACGATGGGCGCGAGCCATTCAGTGAAGTAATCCTTCTCGGTGGCGGGCTTTGCGTCCTTGATGTGCTTGCGCGTCGTTTCGTCGCCACGGATTTCCACCGATTTTTCAAGAAAAATCTTTCCAATCAGAGGAAGAAAAGTTGCCGCAATCCCTTCTGCCACCAGCAGCGTCTCCATGGTGTTGCAGGTGCCGTAGCGTTGCGTTTTGGCGTTGTCGGCCAGACGCACCGCCATGTCCGGATCGGCGCGGTCGTCCACATACAGGTGGCACACGCCGTCCAGGTGCTTGATCATCGGGATTCTCGACTCGCGCATCAGGCGCTCGATGAGATCTTTGCCGCCACGCGGCACGATGATGTCCACGTATTCGTGCATCGTGATGAGATGGCTCACGGCGGCGCGGTCGGCGGTCGCGACCACCTGCACCGCGGTTTCGGGCAGCCCCGCGGCCTTGAGGCCCGCGCGCACGCAGGCCGCGATCGCCTGGTTGGATTGGAGCGCTTCGGAGCCGCCGCGCAGAATGCAGGCATTGCCGGCCTTCAGGCACAGGCCCGAGGCATCCGCGGTTACGTCGGGCCGGGACTCGTAAATGATGCCGATGACGCCGAGCGGCACGCGCATGCGCCCGACCTCGATGCCGGTCGGGCGGCGCGCCAGGCCGGTGATTTTTCCGACCGGATCGTCCAGCGCGGCGACGGCCTCCAGGCCTCCGGCCATCTGCTCGAGGCTTGATTGCGTCAGCGTCAGGCGGTCGACGAACGCGCCGTCGCGGCCCGCTTGCTTCGCGCTATCGACATCGATGCGGTTCGCCTCCAGCAGAGCGGGCGCGCGGGAGCGGATTTGCATCGCCATCGCGCGCAACGCATTGTTCTTCACATCGGTGCTGGCGCGCGCGACCTCGCGCGCCGCTGCGCGCGCTGCTTTGCCGAGTTCGAGCATGTACGCCGCGACATCGCTCGAGCCGCTATACATTTGCGCGGCGGACGCTGCTGATCGGGTCTCTACCTTCACGCAGCAATTCTAACCCCAGGCTGATGAACTCATCCCACGGCTCGCCAGGGCCCGCGCCCTTGCTGGCGCGGTCGATGCGGGCGGCATGCACCAGCGCGCGTTCGAGCGCGGCGCGCGCGTGGCGTTTCAGCGCCGTCTTCATCAACCCCTGGCGCTCGCCCCAGACGCGGTTCTCGCGCAGCAGCTGATCGATCGCCCGGCCGCCTTCCACTCCCTGCTGGATGCGCGCGAGCGCGCGCAACTCCTCGGCCAGCGCCCAGAGGATGAATACCGGGGATTCGCCTTCGCTGCGCAGGCCGTCCAGCACGCGCACGTAGCGCGCCATGTTGCCGGCGAGCAGCGCTGCGGAACAATCGTAGGCATCGTAGCGCGCGACGTTCGCGACCGCGTCGACCACCTGCTCGGCGGAGAGCTCGCCCTCGGGCAGCAGGAGCCCCAGCTTCTGCACTTCCTGGTACGCGGCGAGCAGGTTGCCTTCCACGCGGTCGGCGAGAAAGCCGAGCGCTTCCTGCGACGCGCGCTGGCCCTGGCGCGCGAGGCGCGCGCCGATCCAGTCCGGCAGGCGCGCGCGCTCCACCGGGTAGATATCGACGACCACGCCGGCGCCGGCGAGCGCGAGGAACCAGCGTGCGTTCTGGTCGTCCTTGCGCAGGCGCGGCACGCTGACCAGCGTGACGTTCTCCTTGCCGAGGCGTTCGCAGTAGGTGGTTATTGCCGCGGAACCCTGCGTGCCGGGTTTGCCGGAGGGGATGCGCAGTTCGATGATTTTCCGGCCGCCGAACAGCGACCGGCTCGCGCCCGCCTGCGTGAGTTCGCTCCAGTCGAAGCCGCGCTCGACGCTCAGCACCTCGCGCTCGTCGCAACCTTGCCTGCGCGCCGCGGTGCGGATCGCGTCCGCCGCCTCCAGCGCGAGCAGCGGCTCGTCGCCGTGGATGACGTAAACGCTGGCGACGGACTTGGAGAGTTGGGCTTCGAGCTGCTCGGCGCGAAGTTGCATCTACTGCGCGGCGGGTTTCGGCGGCTGCGACCTGGCGATGCGCTGCATGACCTGCTGCACCATATCAAACTGCATGTCGCGGTACAGCAACTGCTCCTCCGTTTCCTTCGCCAGGACGTCGGAATCGTTGAAGCTGATATCGCGCGTGAGCTGCACCGTGTTAACGGGCAGGAAGTCGCCGCCCTTGCCGTCGTGCACGCGGAAGCCGACGCGGTAACGCAGCTGGTATTCGCGCACCCGCCCGGTCGCGGCCAGCGACAGAATGACTTTCTCGCGGATCTCCTGCGTGAAATCGAGCACCGCCTCCGCCTTCTTCGGATCGTCGACCACCGTGGTGCGCGTGCCGGACTGGATATTGCGCTTCAGATCCAGCGCGATACCGCCGGCCGTGTTCGGCATGTAGAGCGTATCGAACGGCAGCGCGGCGCTGCCGCGCAGCTGGAAGCCGCATGCGGAGAGAAGCAGGGCGAGCAGCAGGGAGAACGCCAGGGCGGCGGGTTTGACGATAGGCATCAGATGACGATGTTGATCAGGCGGCCGGGAACGATGATGGTTTTGCGGATGGCTTTGCCCTCAATGTACTTCTTTACGGCCTCGGCCGCCATGGCCTCGGTGGCCTTCTGGCCGGCGGATTTCGGCACCCTCACGTTGCCGCGCGTCTTGCCGCCCACCTGCACCACGTAGTCGATCTCGTCCTGCTCGAGGGCCGCCGCATCCGGCTCGGGCCAGGGCGCCGTCATCACGTCCTCGCCGAAGCCAAGTTCCCGCCACAGCGTGTGGCAGACGTGCGGCGTGATCGGCGAGAGCAGGCGGATCAGGATCGACAAGCCTTCCCCGGCAACCGCGTTGCGCCGCGGGATCTTCTCGATCGCATTGAGAATCTTCATGCAGGCCGAAGCCACGGTGTTGAACTGATGCTTCTGCAGGTCGTAGTTCGCCTGCTTTAGGACGGAATGGATTTCGTAGCGGATGTCTTTGGCGTTGACTTTATTCTCGGAAGTATTCCTGGAAAAAGTAAAAGCATAGTTCCAAAGGCGCTTCAGGAACCGGTACGAGCCGTCCACGCCCTCGTCCGACCACTCGAGGGTGCTGGTCGGCGGCGAGGCGAAGATGATGAAGAAGCGCGCGGTATCCGCGCCGTATTTTTCAATCAATGCCTGCGGGTCAACGCCGTTGTTGCGCGACTTCGACATGGTGCCGATGCCGTCATAGACAACCTCGGCGCCGTCGCTCACGCGCTTTGCCGAGACGATCTTGCCTTTCGCGTCGCGCTGGACTTCGACCGCGGACGGATTGATCCATTCGCGGCGGCCTTCCTGGGTATCGCGGTAGTAGGTTTCCGCGAGCACCATGCCTTGGGTGAGCAGTCTGGTGAACGGCTCGGAAACGTCCGCCAGCAAGCCTTCGTCGCGCATTGCGCGCGTGAAGAAGCGTGAATAAAGCAGGTGCAGGATGGCGTGCTCGATGCCGCCGATGTACTGGTCCACCGCCATCCAGTACTTCGCACGCTGGTCCAGCATCGCATTCGCCTGGTCCGGGCAGGCATAGCGCGCGAAGTACCAGGACGAATCGACGAACGTGTCCATGGTGTCGGTCTCGCGCTTTGCCGGCTTGCCGCAGGAGGGACACTTGGTCTCGTAGAACGCCGGCAGCTTCGCCAGCGGATTACCGGTGCCGTCAGGCACCAGGTGTTCGGGCAACAGCACCGGCAGTTGGTCGTCAGGCACCGGCACGTCGCCGCAGGACGCGCAGTGCACGATCGGGATCGGGCAACCCCAATAGCGCTGGCGCGAGATGCCCCAGTCGCGCAGGCGCCACTGCACCTGCTTCTCGCCCAGGTTCCTGGCCTTCAGGTCAGCGGCGATGGCGTTGACCGAACTCTGAAAATCAAGGCCGTCGTACTTTCCGGAATTGATGCAGCTGCCGTGGTCGGTGTACGACTCGTGCCACTTGTCAGAGGCGAAGTTCTTCACGTCGATGACCTGCGGAATCGCCAGGCCGTACTGGTTCGCGAAGTGAAAATCCCGCTCGTCGTGCGCCGGCACGCCCATCACCGCGCCTTCGCCGTAGGTTATCAACACGTAGTTGCCGACCCAGACCGGGAGCTTTTCGCCGGAAATCGGGTGCGTGCAGAACATGCCGGTCGGCATGCCCTTCTTCTCGATCTGCGCGAGTTCCGCTTCGAGCACGGCGCCGCGCTTGCATTCCTCGATGAACGCGGCGAGATTCGCGTCACCCTTTGCCGCGTGCGCGGCGATCGGATGCTCGGCGGCTACGGCGCAGAAAGTCGTGCCCATCAGCGTGTCGGCGCGGGTGGTGAAGACCCACAAGACGCGCTTTTGATTTTCTATTGCATATTCAAAACCAATCTTTACCCCTTCCGAGCGGCCGATCCAGTTCTTCTGCATCAGCTTGACCTGCTCGGGCCAGCCGGATAGTCCCTGTAGCCCGCCCAGCAGCTCCTCGGCGTATTGCGTGATGCGGAAGAAATACATCGGGATCTCGCGCTTCTCCACCGGCGCGCCGGTGCGCCAGCCGCGGCCTTCGATCACCTGCTCGTTGGCGAGCACCGTCTGGTCGACCGGGTCCCAGTTGACGACGCCGGTCTTCTTGTAGGCGAGCCCTTTTTTGAACAGGCGCGTGAACAGCCACTGGTTCCACTTGTAGTAGTCCGGGTTGCAGGTCGCCAATTCCCGCTCCCAATCGAGCGCGAAACCGAGGCTCTGCAACTGCTTCTTCATGTGCGCGATGTTGTCGCGCGTCCACTTCGCTGGCGGCACCTTGTTCGCCATCGCCGCGTTCTCGGCGGGCAGGCCGAACGCGTCCCAGCCCATCGGCTGCAGCACGTTCATGCCGCGCATGCGGTAGTGGCGCGTCAGCACGTCGCCGATGGTGTAGTTCCTGACATGCCCCATGTGCAGCTTGCCGGAGGGGTAGGGAAACATCGACAGGCAGTAAAACTTTGTTCGCGTCCGGTCCTCCGTGACGCGGAACGAATGCCGCGATTCCCAGAATTTCTGGGCGTCGAGTTCGATGGTTTGTGGTTCGTACCGCTCTTGCATGTTGCTTGCCGATCTCGCGCGTGCAGGGAAGCTGCGGATTATAAAGGGTGAGATAATGCGCGCGCTTTGTCGCTGCATCTCGAACACCTAAACCCCGAACAGCTCGACGCGGTCACCTTGCCCGACGGGCATGCGCTCGTGCTCGCGGGCGCCGGCAGCGGCAAGACGCGCGTCCTCACGACGCGCATCGCCTGGCTGATCCAGTCCGGGCGCGTCACACCCGGCGGCGTGCTCGCGGTGACCTTCACCAATAAGGCGGCGCGCGAGATGGTGACGCGGCTGACGGCGATGCTGCCGGTGAATCCGCGCGGCCTGTGGATCGGCACCTTCCATGGCCTGGCGAACCGGCTTTTGCGCGCGCACCACCAGGAAGCCGGCTTGCCGCGCGAGTTCCAGATCCTCGACACGCAGGACCAGCTCTCGGTGGTGAAGCGCCTGTCGAAGGCGCTCAACATCGATGAGGACCGTTTTGCGCCGCGCGACCTGCAGCGCTTCATCAACGGCCAGAAGGAGGAAGGCCTGCGCGCCAGCGACGTGCCGGCGGGCGACGAAGTGACGCGCAAGCAGGTGGAGTTTTTCGCCGCCTACGACAAGCAATGCCAGCGCGAAGGCGTCGCGGATTTCGCGGAATTGCTTTTGCGAAGCTTTGAACTATTAAAAAGAAACGAAATACTGCGACAGCACTATCAGGCGCGCTTTCGCTACATCCTGGTGGATGAGTTCCAGGACACCAACCGCCTGCAGTACCGCTGGTTGAAGCTGTTCGCGGGAGCTGAAACGCGCCTCTTCGCGGTGGGTGACGACGATCAGTCGATCTACGGATTCCGCGGCGCCAACGTAGGCAACCTGGCGGAGTTCGAGAAGGAGTACTCGAAAGGCAAGGTGGTGCGCCTGGAGCAGAACTACCGCTCGCAGGGCAACATTCTCGACGCGGCAAATGCGCTGATCTCCAACAACACCCAGCGCCTGGGCAAGAACCTGTGGACCTCGGCCGGGCAGGGCGACCCGCTGCGCGTATTCGAGGGCGAAAGCGATGCCGACGAGGCGCGTTTCATCGCCGAGGAAGTGAGCGCGCTCGTGAGGGGCGAAGGCGGCGCGCGGATGCGCCTCTCGGACATCGCGGTGCTCTACCGCTCCAACGCGCAGTCGCGGGTGCTGGAGCACGCCCTCTTCGGCGCCGCCATTGCCTACCGCGTCTACGGCGGCTTGCGCTTCTTCGAGCGCGCCGAGGTGAAGCACGCGCTTGCCTATCTGCGCCTGATCGCCAATCCGTCGGACGACAACTCGTTCCTGCGCGCCGCGAATTTTCCGCCGCGCGGCATCGGCGCACGATCCGTGGAGCAGCTACAGGATGCGGCAACGCGCAATGGCGTCTCCCTTTTTAATGCGGTTGAACCAAAGAGCAAGGCTGGGAACTTTAAGAAACTCGTCGAAGAACTGCAAATCGAAACCAAAGACCTCCCTCTGCCTGAAATGGTCGAGCATGTGATCCATCGCAGCGGCCTGATCGAGCATTACAAGAACGAGCGCGAGGGCGCCGACCGCGTCGAGAACCTTGAAGAACTGGTCAACGCGGTGGCGGCTTTCGGGCAGGACGATCGCAATCCGGAACCCGAGGAGGAAATTACCCCGCTCGTCGCGTTCCTCTCCCACGCCGCACTGGAGGCGGGCGATCACCAGGCGGCCGACGGCCAGGACGCGCTGCAGATGATGACGGTGCATTCTGCCAAGGGCCTCGAATTCAACGCGGTGTTCATGAGCGGCCTGGAGGAAGGCCTGTTCCCGCACGAGCAGAGCGTGATGCAGAAGGACGGCCTGGAGGAGGAACGGCGCCTCGCGTATGTCGCGATCACTCGAGCGCGCCAGCGCCTGTACCTGTCCTTCGCGCAGACCAGGATGCTGCACGGCCAGACGCGCTACAGCCTGGCCTCGCGCTTCCTGGAAGAAATCCCGGAAGGCCTGAAAAAGTGGCTCACGCCGCGCTTCGCGCGCCAGCAACGGGCGATGTCATTTGAATCAGCGGGACGCAAGCAGTCGCAGGCGGACAGAAATGCGGACAACAAGGACACCTACTTCCCGAAGAAAGAGGCGGCGTCATCCTTCTCGAGAAACCGCGACACCTCGGGCTTTCGCATCGGCCAGAACGTGCAGCACGCGAAATTCGGCGCCGGCGTGATCGTGGATGCCGAAGGCGACGCCGGCGATGCGCGCGTGCAGGTGAATTTCGGCAAGCAGGGCGTGAAATGGCTCGCGGTCGCCGTGGCCAAGCTTCAGGCGGCGTAAAAATGCTAGGCTGACGCGATGAAGAAGATCGATTATCTCGAGCGCATCCTCAAGGCGCGCGTCTACGACGTGGCGATCGAATCGCCGCTCGAATTCGCGCCCGCGTTGTCGAAGCGCCTCGGCAACCGGTTGCTGCTCAAGCGCGAGGACCTGCAGGCGGTGTTCTCATTTAAGCTGCGCGGCGCGTACAACAAGATGGCCAACCTGCCGCCGGCCAGGCTGGCGAAGGGCGTGATCGCCGCCAGCGCGGGCAACCACGCGCAGGGCGTGGCGCTCGCGGCGCAGAAGCTCGGCTGCCGCGCGGTGATCGTGATGCCGGTCACGGCGCCGAAGATCAAGGTGGATGCGGTCGCGGCGCGCGGCGCCGAGGTGGTGCTGCACGGCGACAGCTATTCGGATGCCTACCGACACGCGCTGAAGCTGAAGCGCAGGCGCGGCCTCACCTTCGTCGACCCCTACGACGACCCGGACGTGATCGCGGGGCAGGGCACCATCGGCATGGAGATCCTGCGCCAGACCACGCGGCCGATCCATGCGGTGTTCGTCGCGGTCGGCGGCGGCGGCCTGATCGCGGGCATCGCCGCCTACATCAAGCGCCTGCGCCCCTCGGTGCGCGTGATCGGCGTCGAGCCGGTGGACGCCGACGCCATGACGCGCTCGCTCAAGGCGGGACGGCGGGTGGTGCTGGAACACGTCGGCCTCTTCGCCGACGCCGTCGCGGTGAAGCAGGTCGGCAAGGAAACGTTCCGCCTCGCGAAGAAGCTAGTCGACGAGATGGTGCTCGTGAACACCGACGAAATGTGCGCCGCGATCAAGGATGTGTTTGAAGAGACCCGCGTGGTGCTCGAGCCTTCGGGCGCGCTCGCGGTCGCCGGCGCCAAGGTTTGGGTCGCACGCCATGGCGTGCGCGGGAAAACCCTGGTTGCGGTTGCCTGCGGGGCAAACGCCAACTTCGACCGCCTGCGATTTGTCGCCGAGCGTGCCGAGGTTGGCGAGCACCGCGAAGCCGTGCTGGCGGTCACGCTGCCGGAGAAGCGCGGCAGCTTCCGCAAATTCTGCCGCGCGCTGGGCGGACGCAACATCACCGAGTTCAATTACCGCATGTCGGATCCGCGCGAGGCGCACATTTTCGCCGGCGTCACGGTGCACGACCGCGATGAAACCGCGCGCATCGTGAAAAGCCTGCGGCGCGGCGGTTTCGGCGCCCTGGATTTGTCGGACGATGAAGTCGCCAAGGGTCACATGCGCCACATGATCGGCGGCCACCTGCCGAGAAGGAAGGGCGGCGTTAATGAGTTGCTTTACCGCTTCGAATTTCCGGAACGGCGTGGCGCATTGATGAAGTTTCTTTCCACCATGAACCCGAACTGGAACATCAGCCTGTTCAACTACCGGAACTTCGGCGCCGACTACGGCTCGATCCTGGTCGGCATGCAGGTGCCGAAGAGCGAGATGCGGGAATTCCAGCGCTTCCTTGGCGCGCTCGGCTATCCGCACGCCGACGAGACCCGCAACCCAGCGTACCGGTTGTTCTTGGGCTGACGATGGCACGCGGCGCCATCGACATTCCAGGCAAGCTTATCGACTATGTCGTTGCGGTGGGCCTGCGCGAGACCGCGGTGCAAAAGCGGCTGCGCGCGGTGACGCGCCGCATACCGATGGGTGGCATGCAGATCGGCCCGGAGCAGGCCGCGCTCATGCAAGTGCTGGTACGCGCGATCGGTGCGCGGCGCTGCATTGAAATCGGCACCTTCACGGGCTACTCGGCGCTTGCCGTGGCGCTCGCCCTGCCGCCGGGCGGCCGCATCGTCTGTTGCGACCTGAGCGAGGCATGGACCGCGGTCGCGCGGCGCTACTGGAAGATGGCCGGCGTCGAACGGAAGATCTCCCTGCGCATCGCCCCGGCCCTCGACACCTTGAGAACGCTCAAAGGGAAATTCGATTTCGCCTTCATCGACGCGGACAAGACCAACTACCAGAACTACTTCGAGCGCTGCCTGAAGCTGGTGCGCCGCGGCGGCCTGATCGCCATCGACAACACGCTCTGGCATGGCAGGGTTGTCGATCGCCGGGACCAGACGGCGGACACGCGCGCGATCCGCGCCTTCAACCGCAAGCTGCATCGCGACCGGCGCGTCGATATTTCCTTGGTCCCGATCGGCGACGGCGTGACGCTGGCGTGCAAACGCTAGCCCGGATATCTCACAGCCAAGAGCTTGATCTGCAACAAAAGGAACGCATCACGAAGCCTACAGTGCCTTGAAATCGGCCCTGGCCGCCTCGCGCTTGGGGCGAAGGCTCTTTGCCTCACGGCAGTTATCCTTTTGCGGCCCAGCGTCGTGCTCAGCGGCGCGCTTCAGCGCGTCCGGCGCAGCTAGAGTTATGCCACGGTGGATGAAACGATGTACTACACCGATACCTCATGCCGTATGCAGTTCCTCGCGGATCACCCGGCGAAGCGTGGATTCAATCTGCTCGCCCGTCATTGCCTGGTGAAGCGCCTGATTGATAAGAGTCTGGTAGCCGCGCTCCCCGGCCTTGGCCTTGAAGAAAGCAATGATGGAGCCATCCAGCATGATTGAAACACGCTGCTTGCCTAAACGTTCATTGACCGCAGCAGAGAATTGTTCTCGGTTGACATCCTTCAGGCCAACGCGCAGGCGTGGCGGTTTAGAGATAGCGCGAGAGAGTTTCGATTTCATGGAGTTCCGCCTTTCGCATGGAGATGATGTGAATTTCGTCCTCGGTTTCCGTGTGGCAGATCGTCACGATGGATGTGCCAAGAAAGCCGGTGGAATTGAAACGCTGCTCGCCGCCGTAATCGCGGGCATCTTCAACCGTGAAAGTCGGTCCGTTGAATACTTGTTCCGCGTTCGCGAAATCAAAGCCGTGCTTTTTCAGATTTGTCGTGCGCTTGGCAGCCTTCCAAGTGAATTTCACGGGTCTTCTTATACATACGATAATATATATTACCACTACTGTCCGGTTAACGCGTGATCTGGACTGCGTAAGTCACTGATCGGTTGAGGCAATGAGCCGTTTTTGGTGTGTCTCCGATTTGAATCGTAAACAGGCGATTTCGGTAGCGTTGGGGCTTTCCGAGCCCTGGGGCTGCCATGAATCTTGGCAAGACGCTGTTTGCGCAACTGATGGATTTTTTGCCATGGAAGACCTTTCATCGCATCGTCGATCGTTGCGATGGCGATCACTACGTGAAGTCGATGACCTGCGCCGATCAATTCCGCGTGATGGCCTTTGCGCAACTGACCTACCGCGAGAGCCTGCGCGACATCGAGGTCTGTCTGTCGGCACAGGCCGCCAAGCTCTACCACATGGGGTTCCGGCAGGAGATCAAACGCTCGACGCTGGCCGATGCCAACGAGTCGAGGGACTGGCGCATCCATGCCGAATTCGCCCAGTGCCTGATCGTGCAGGCGCGCAAGCTCTACGCGGGCGACAGCTTCGGCATCGAGTTGGAGAACACGGCCTACGCACTGGACTCGACGACCATCGACCTGTGTCTGTCGCTCTTTCCGTGGGCGCTGTTTCGCACCACCAAGTCGGCGGTGAAGATGCACACGCTGCTCGACTTGCGCGGCAACATCCCCAGCTTCATCCACATCTCCGACGGCAAGCTGGGCGATGTCAACGTGCTCGACATCCTGGTGCTGGAGCCCGGGGCGATCTACGTCATGGATCGCGGCTATCTGGACTTCGCCCGGCTTTACGTGTTGCATCAGGCACAGGCCTTCTTCGTTACTCGATCCAAGTCCAATACCCGGCTGCGGCGCGTCTATTCGGCTGCGGTGGACCGCAGCACGGGCATCCTCTGCGATCAGACCGTTGCCCTTACCGGCGTCACCAGCCACAGGGACTATCCCGAACATCTGCGCCGCATCCGTTACAAGGACCCCAAGACCGGCAAGACGCTCGTGTTCCTCACCAACAACTTCGTGTTGCCGACAGCCACCATCTGCGCGCTCTACAAGAATCGCTGGCAGGTGGAACTGTTCTTTAAGTGGATCAAGCAGCATCTGCGTATCAAGAAGTTCTACGGCAACTCAGAGAACGCGGTGAAGTCGCAAATCTGGATCGCCGTGTCGGTCTATGTCCTCGTCGCCATCGTCAAGAAGCGCCTCAATCTGGACGCCTCGCTCTACACTTTGCTACAGATATTGTCGGTCACCCTGTTCGAGAAGATGCCCTTGCAGCAAGCGTTTCCAGGCAGCGACTACAAAATGGCCGATGGGGTGCCATGCAACCAACTGAATCTATTCGCGCTTTAACCGGACAGTAGTG